>CAVHCH010000140.1:0-55367 GCA_963634265.1 Bacteroidaceae bacterium
CCCGGAAGAATGTTATATGCCGTAAAAATAATTGACCGCCATCTCCGATGAGCAGTTCTCTTCGAGATAGCGGCCTTTTTATGCGCGGTTATGTTTGACGCTTACGAGGGGAAGACCCTTCAACCGGCAAACGGGAGGTGATTTGATTCGAGGATACCCGGATCGTAGCGCTGTATCGTTCTCGCAGCGAGGATGCCATTGCATGCACCGCCGAAAAGTACGGCATCCGTCTGTAAAGCCTGTCCCTCGGCATCGCACAAGACGCTCAGACCGCCAAGGAATGCAAAAACGGCACCTATCTGGAGGCACGGAACCGTATCCCACCCCATGATGCGGTGGACTATTTCTACGCTTTTCTCGCCCGCATCACCCGCAGATCTCCATCACCGGCGGCAGCTGCAATGACTCCGGAAGGCAGCGCTACGGCATCGCCTTTTGTCTATTTTTTATGTTTTGAAGGCTATCCTCCCAAGCGCTGATCCTCACGGTAAATTTCCGCAGGAGCAGCAGCTCGATCACGCCCAGCAAAAGCCCCGCCAAACACTGAAAATGATAAGTGGTCAGCCGCCACACAAGGGGTTCAAAGTCGGCGCGCAAAAATTCCGTGCAGAACCGAGTGCCGCTGTACAAAACCACAAACAGGGGAAAGACGCTACCCGGATACCGATTGCGCTTTTGATACGCACGCAGCACAAAAAACAACGCCAGCGCCACAGCCCCCTCTACCAGCTGAATGGGAAACTGGTATTCCTTTTGGTCGTAGTTATAATAAAAACTGCCCTCCATGGGGAATCCAAAGCAGCAGCCGGCGCAGAAACAGCCAATCTTTGCCGAAACAAGCGCAAGACTGATACCGGGGGTGCAATAGTCTAACTGCTTACAGGGCGGGATCCGCAAGCCCCGGCTTACCAGCGCAAAAAGCGGGGGAAGAAAATAAATGTTCCCAAAATAATTTGCGCGGTTATTGGTGGATATTTTTGCCCACAGGACATTGCAGCCCGAGCCAATGGCTGCAACCAGAAGCGTGACAAGCAAAAGCTCCGCCACCACATAAAAGCTTTCTTTCGCAAGAAGCGTCTGTCTACCTCGATTTTTTTCAAGCAACGCCAGAGAATAGCCGCTTAAAAGGCTTCTCTTTTGCCGCGCATGAGAAAAATTGTACAGCAGAAGGATCACAGCGCCCATGTAGGTGAACACATCATAGCAGTTAATTGTGTACGGGAATATCTCAATGTAGGGAAGCATCCTTATGCCAACTCCTTTTCTATATAAGCGACCACATCACCGATCCGCCGGAAGGATCGCAGCGCCTTATTGGATATAGTAATATTGAATTCATCCTCCAGTGCATAGGCCATTTCAATGAGCGCAAAGGACGTCATACCCAGCTTTTCGTCGATCTTCATGTCCGTCTGAAGCAGAACATTCTCCGTCCCCATAAGTTTATTATAAACCTTCTGCATTCTTTGCAGGATCAGACTTTCATCCATTGCTATCCCTCACAGTCTTTCAAGCGCCATATAGTCTGTTTTTTTCATTCGGGTCAGTGGGAACTCCGGCAGAACCGTATAAGCCGCAGGCTGTGCATACTCCGCCAGATTCTCCCGACATTGCAGCCGAACCTGATCCACAATCTCCTGTTCGTCCGCCCCCGGTCGGAGGAGCAAATACGCCACTGTTCTGTGACCCACTACCTCTGCCTTTTTTCCCACAACGCAGCACTGCGCCACACCCGGCACCTTGAAGATCTCTTCCTCGATCTCAGACGGGATCACATTGTACCCCGACACCACGAACATGCGATCCAGCCTGTGCTGAAAGTACAGGTAGCCGTCTTCATCCGCCAAAAATGCATCGCCCGAATGAAGCCAGAGCCGCCCATCCTTATGCCGCTGCAATGTCTTTTGGGTGGCCTCCTCATTTTTATAGTACCCCTTCATCACAGTTGGGCCGGATATACACAGTTCTCCCACTTTTCCCGCGGCAACTTCTGTATGCGTGCCCGGAACGACGATCTTGAATCGCATATCGGGAACCACCATTCCCGAACTGCCCTCTTTTTTCAAAAAATACGGTTCATAGCAGCAGCCGGCCGTGCACTCCGTCATGCCGTAGCCGTTGGTAATGGTGACGGAGGAGCCGCTGCGCTGCAGATAATAATTGATGCTCCGCCGCGTCCTGTCCGGCAGCTTGTCACCGCAGGAGCCAAGCACCCGCATAAAGCCGCAGCTCTGCTTCTCGATCTCAACGCTGCGGGCTATCCCCTCAAAAAAGGCCGGAACGCCGAATATAAACTCAATTTTTCTGCGAAAAATCAGTTTCACACACTTATTTAGGTCGAAGACCGGCACAAGATACACTTGGAATCCATAGCACAGCATGGAATGGACACATACGCCCAACCCCGTGCCATGAAACAGCGGCAGAATATCCAAGGCCTGAAACCCTGCCACATCCACGATCCCCATAGTGTCATAAGATTGCAGCGCCAAGGCGTTGAAGTTAAGATTCGTGAGCATGACGCCTTTGGGCTTTCCGGTGGTGCCGCCGCTATACATGATAACCGCCGTGTCATTGCTGCCGGGCTTTGCAGGCTGCAGAATATGATTTTTCGCCATGCGGATGGCTTTGCTCCAATACAGGCATTCCTCATGCTCTGGAAGCCGCTTCTCCCGAAATCGGTAAAGCGTTTTCTTTCCTTTCGGTAGTGCATCCGACACACGCAAAAGCACGAGCCTTGGCTTTTCTCCCGCTTCCCAAGGGATCCGGTCGATCTTATCATAGAGCTGATCCAGCACCACCAGCAGCTTGCTCTGCGTATGGTGCAAAAGGTTACGAACCTCGCCGCCGGACAGAAGCGGATGAAGCATGTTGGCCACAGCTCCGATGCGGTTGAGTGCATACACAGTATACACCACCTGCGGCATATTGGGCGCCATTACAGAAACGATATCCCCCGCTTTCACGCCCATATTCTGAAACGCTTTTGCCGCCTCATTGATCCGCTGCAGCAGCTCCCGGTAGCGCACCTTGCAGCCTTCAAAATCCAGCGCATACAAGTCCGGATAGCGCTTGGCAGCCTGCTCCATGAACGCAAACATGGAACCCTCCGGAAGCTCCGGGCGCCATGTCGCGGGAAACTGATGGTCATACCAAACGGACTTTTCCCTTTCCATGAAACTTCTCCTTTTTCTGCGTATCTACGAGTCCAATCGGCCTATAAGCCAGTCCGCAACGACACCGGCCTGAGCAGACTGAAAATAATGAGAGCGGCTCTTGATCTGCGTTACGCTTATCCCGCCGCCTGCATACCGCGCCCAGAGTTTCTCGGCGCCGTGTATACGCGGCGTGAAAATATCCCTATCGCCGACCAGCACATGAACCGGAGCAGCACACTTTCCGCCCATTTCACGCAGAAGTGCCGCCGAAGCAGCCGCATCCCTGCGGAAATCGGATAGAAAGCTGCCTGCAACCTGCGGTGGAAGCTCCTCGATACGGCCGCCTGCCTTTGACAGTATTTTACATAAAAATCGGTTCGGTGTAAAGGTCCAAATGTCGAAAGGACATCCAACCGGGATATACGCCCCCGAGAACAAGGCTCCCGGCTCGGTGAGATGCTCCGTTTCTATGATCCGCAGGATACGCAGTGCCACAATGCTGCCCACACAGTGTCCATAGAAACTGACCTGTCTGTCCCCTGCGAAACCGGCCACCTCCTCCGCCGCCGCCCGACAATCCTCATCGCTATGAAGAAACGGCAAAAACGCAATGGTGAGATCCGGCCGTTTTCGGGCAAACTCCGTCACAAGAGCGGAAAAAGCCTCTGCGTCGCCGCCGGCATAAGGCAAGAGAACAAGCACTTTTGATCCCTCCGCCTCACGGAGGGGCTGCAGCAAATGCCGCCGGTTCTTTTCGCGGAGGCGAGCCGCTATACCTGCCGGAGTCGGATCTCGTAAAAAGGCCGCCGCGGAAAGGCCTGCATACCGCTCATTTGAAGACAAAAAAGCGATCACATCCAAGCTGGTGCCCCCGGCTCGGAAGAAATCCGTATCGCGTCCCACCTGCTCCAAGTGCAATATCTCCCCAAAGGCGCTGCAGATCTGTCGCTCCGTTTCATCCACAGGGGAAGCCGCCTTTCCGCAGCTCTCCTCCGACGGCGGAATCGCAGCCAGCAAAGGCCTGTCCGCTTTGCCATTGGCCGTGACAGGCCACATTTCAACGCGTATAAAGTAAGTGGGGATCATATACTGCGGCAACTTCTGAGCGCAGCGGTCACGAAGCACCTGGTCAGAATGAGCCACGCCGTTATAGTAGGCCGCCAACGCCGTCCGACCATGACTCTCCCGCACCAGAACACAGGCATGGACTATGCCGGGTATCTGCCGCAAAACGGCCTCGATCTCCCCCGATTCCACCCGCCGTCCGTGGAGCTTTACCTGCGTGTCCTCCCGCCCGCAGAAGATCACCATACCCCTGCGATCCACATAGGCCAAATCTCCGGTTCGATAGAGTTTGCCCCGCCCAAATGGGTCGGGCACAAACTTTTCCGCTGTCAACTCCGGTCGGTCAACATATCCATCTCCCACGCCGGCTCCGGCAACGCACAGCTCCCCCTGCACGCCGAGCGGCAGCCGATCCAGATTCTCATCCACCACATACATCCGCGTGTTATCAATAGGCACACCGATGGGCACAGGATCCTGCTCCGTTCCGATGCAATCGTAGAAGCTCACATCCACGGTACATTCCGTGGGACCATACAAATTGTGCAGGCAGATCGTCGGGCAAAGCCTTCGCATACGGCGCACAAGAGCGGCGGGCAGCAGTTCGCCGGAAAGAAATATGTGCTGTACGCTCCGCAGCGCATCCCGTCGGGAAGGCTCAGCCTCCAGATAGTCCAGCAGCAAAGCAAACACCGAAGGCACAAAATGCAAGTGAGTCACTCCGTATTGCCGCACTTCGGCGGTAATGCGCTCGGGCAGAAAATGTTCGTTTGGCGCCATGTAGGCCAGCCTGCCGCCGCACATTCCCCACCAGAATATCTCCCACACGGATACGTCAAAAGTATAGGGAGTTTTGCCGAGGATCACGCTGCTCTCCGTCAGAGGATATGCCCTCTGCATCCAAAGGATACGGTTAACAACCGAGCTGTTGCGGATCCGAACGCCCTTTGCCCGACCGGTGGAGCCGGAGGTATACAGGATATAGGCTATATCCTCCGGCAGGGCGGCGCAAGGCAAGACCTCTGCCTCGTCCACAGGCTCCGCCCAAACCGCTGCCAGGGAAATGACCGGCAGGCCGCAGGAAAGATGCGTATAAGTATCCTGCGCCAGCACCAATGCGGCACCGCTGTCCCGCAAAAGAAACCCGATCCGCTCAGGCGGATCCGAGGGAGCTATGGGCACATAAGCATTTCCGCCCCGCACGGCAGCATAGAGCGCCAAATACATTTCCGGGCCTCTGTCGGCTAAAACCGCCACCGGCTGTTTTTTGCCGTCGGTCAGCTTACGGATCCGGTTATCCAGACAGGAAACCTTCTCCTCAAAGACGCGGTAGGTCAAGCTGCCGGCTGCGCCGGTCAGGCATATTTCGTTCGGGGTTTTGAGCGCCTGATCACGGAAATACGAATAGATCGTACCCTCTCCCGTCAGCGGCCTATCCGTTCGGTTCATTCGGTCAAGAACAGCCCTCTCCCTGTCCGTAATCGCAGAGAGCATCCCGACGGTTTGGCTCAGGTTGAGCATCTGCCGCAAAAGCGTTTGATAGGCGTCTGCCATTTGACCGGCGGCATCGGCGGCAAAACGGCGCGTGCGGCTGACAAACACAAGCTGCATGCCGCCATCCTCCGGGACAATATGCAGCGACAGATCATACTGCGCCGACTGCACTGAAAGCGGCTGTATGGTTCTTTTCTCTCCGGCCAGAACGATCCGAATATCCAATTCACTTTGATAGGCAAAAACCGTGGAAAACAGATCGTCCGTCGCCCCCCTGCCCAAATCTTTAAGCAGCCGGCAATATGGATATTGCTGATGCGCAAAGGCTTCTGCGCTCTCAGCAGCGATCCCTTTCAGATACCGCTCCACCGTGCGGGAATTTTCTATCGTGCAGCGCAGGGGCACCGTATTGGTAAACATTCCCACCGCGTTCAAGTTTTCAGGCGTTCGTCCCGCCGCAGGGACGCCTACGGAAAAGTCATGGCTCTTTCCATACACCGAAAGCAGCAGCCCATAAGCGCCGAAGTAATAGGAAAAAGGAGTTATTTTCAGTTTGCCGCAGCAGTGAAGGATCTGCTCGTACAGATCTTTTTCCACGCGGTCAAAGTGCGTTCTTCCGCCGAAGCCGGCATCATTCGGGTCGCTGAGTCCCGCGCCGAAATGCAGCGGTGCAGGCTGCTTTGCATATATGCTGCGCCAGTATGCTCCGGCAGACATTTCTTCGGCAGCGCACAAGCTATGCTCCCCGCACGAAGCCGCAGGCAGCAGCGCCCGACCTTCATATAGGGCATCCAGTTCACGGAAAAAAACAGGAACAGAACTGCCGTCGAAAACCAAGTGATGAAAATCAAAAAGTATCCTTCTGCCGTCGAACCCCAGCCTCATGAGCGGCGCCTTGTTCAAATCGAATGGGCGAACAAAACCGATCGCATCTTCCGTGGCAAGATGCTCCACGGTGATGACGGCAGATGCATCAGTGATCTGCCAAAGAGCCCCCTCTGCCAGCTCAAAATGCGTGCGGAGGCTTTCATGACGGGAAAGCATTTCCTGCACCGCCTTTTGCAGCCGTTCCATATCAACACCGACGGCATCAACAGAAATGGAAATATGGTAGGCCAGAGGATCCTCCGACAGCTGCTGCGCCGTGAAAATGCGCTGCTGCGCCGCCGTTGCCGGCCGCCTTTTGCTCAGCGCCACAGCGCATAGATTTGCCTGCCTTAGCGTGATTTTTTGCGCCAAAGCACGCATATCCCGGCACAAAAGAGCCTCCTTGACAGGCAGATCATATCCTCTTTCCTCCAGTATTGCGGCCAGCTCGATGGCTCTGAGGCTATCTCCGCCCAGCTGAAGGAAATTGTCCTCCATGCCGGTTTTCTCCCTGTGCAGCACCGCATTGACCGCCTCAGCAAGAGCATGTTCTTTCTGCGTATGGGGCGGCACATAGGACGGAGCCTCCATTTCGTCCGGAACCGGGAGCTTCTCCATCGCTTTTCGATCTGTTTTCCCGCTGGGAGTCAGCGGCAGCTTCTCCATAAAAACAAATCTATGCGGGATCATATAGCCGGGCAGACCGGCCAATTCTGCTCGGATCGCTCCGGCAGGGCGCCTGCTGCCCGAATAATATGCACACAGAAGCTGACCGCCATCTTCTGCCGTGCGGACCAACACCGCGGCCTGCGCAACGCCCTGCACCGACAGAAGGGCATTCTCTATCTCTCCCAGCTCCACCCGCTGACCCCGTATCTTCACCTGGAGGTCATTGCGGCCAATAAAAATAATACTTCCGTCCTCGCGGCGGCAGGCAAGGTCGCCGGTGCGGTACATTTTATCATTTTCAAACGGATCGGCAATAAACTTTTCGTCCGTTAATTCCGGTTGGTTGAGATAGCCTGCGCCCACGCAGCGACCGCCGATACACAGCTCGCCTGCTACTCCCACAGGCAGCACATTTTGAAACCTGTCCAGAATATACGCCTGCGTATTTGCCAAAGGCATACCGATGGTGATGTCGCCCTCTGTAATATCGGCGCCGGTAGCCCAAACAGTGGTTTCCGTGGGACCATAATAATTGAAGATCCGCGCAGAGGTTCGGCTCCGAAGCTGCGCAACCAGAGCAGGATCAATCGGCTCGCCGCCCAACAGGAGCGCCCGCAGTCCGATTAAATACTCCGAATTATCTGCAGACGCAGTTAAAAGGCGCAGCTTGGAAGGTGTGCTCTGCAAAGCCTCCACCGGATGCAGCGCAAGCAAGGCCTCAAACCGGAATTGGTTACGGGACTGTTCCTCGTCCGCCAGCACGACCGTCATACCATTGGATAGCGGCAGCCAGCTTTCCGTAACAAAAATATCAAAGCTCACCGTAGTGGTGGATACAATGGTCTGCATGCCCCGCAGGCTGCGCTGCCAGACGCTGCCAGGCTCGGGGGCAATATAATTTGCAAGGTTTCCATGGGTGACCAGCACGCCTTTTGGCCTTCCGGTCGAGCCGGAGGTGTAGATGCAGTAACAGGGCATATCGGCTGTGACAGAAACGGCAGGTGCAAGCGCTACGCCGCTGTCAAGCAGCTCGCGCACCTTCTGCTCGGTGAGGCAATACGCCGCCGCGCTATCCTCCAGGATAAATGTCATCCGCTCCCGAGGATAGTCCATATCCACCGGCACATAGGCAGCACCGGTTTTCAGAACACCCAGCAACGCCGGAAGCAGCATCCCGTTTCTCGGCAGCATAACGGCCACCAGCTTCCCCGATCCGATCCCTCTTTGAATCAGCGCCCCGGCAATGCGGTCGGAGCGACTCTCCAGCTCTCCATATGTCAAGGTTTCATCGCAGGCATATACGGCGACCTTATGGGGGCAGGCAGCGGCCTGCCGGCTGATTTGCTCACAAACGCTGCCATACTTATGAAAAGGATCCTCTAAGCAGCCCTTATTCCATCCCATCAGCCGGGTCAACTCCTGCTCCCCCAGCATGGGGAGGACAGATATGGGGGTATCCGTCTGCATCCCCTGCCGAAGAACATTACAGAGATAGCCGTGCAAACGCTCCATTTGCTCCGCAGTGAACAGATCTGCCAGATAATCATAGTTAATGCGAAAAATCCCTTCGTCATCATGATCGTTCACATGGATCTGCAGCGGTTCCCATTGCCATCCGCTATGATACCACTTGTTATCCGTTTCAGTACCGCTCAATTTTGCCGTCTGGTAGTTAAATACCACTTCAAACAAACGGCTTAGACCCGCAGTTCCCTTCGGCTGCTCCGTATATGTATATTTTGCGTGGCGGAGCGCAGAAAAGGAATCGTCAATAACGGCCGACATATTCTCACGGAAGGAAGCTCCATTATTCAGCCGGAAAAGGCACGGAATGGTGTTGATGAACAGCCCGAAGGTGTTGTTTTCCCGCGCCCCGGCACGGTTCAGCGCTGTCATACCGATGAAAAAACGCTCCGCATTCCCACACAGGCGGCTCAGGCACACCGCAAAACCTGTCAGTAATACAGCATATGGAAACGCGTCGTTTTGCACCGCAAAATCGCGGATCTGCCCTGTCAATCCCTGCGGGATCACCATTGTCTTTCTGTTTGCGTGGTATGAGGTCGGCGGATGCTTCATGAGCTCGAGATCCTCCAGCTCATCCTGAAGCTGTGACGCAAAAAAAGCCTTGTCTCGTTGGTGCTGCGGGCTGCGCAGATAGTCCTCCATGCCGGCCATATACTCCCGGTATGAATAGCAGGAAAAATCTCCGCCGCTAAGCAGAGCGCCGATCTGCCGACCTAAGAGTGAAATGCTCCACGCATCTGCTATAAGGTGATGGACTCTTCCCACAATGCCGACCATGTCCTCCACGAACACGATCTTAAAGTCATAAAGCGGTCCGGTGAGCGCAAGCGGCTCTTTTGTGATCCTCTCGCCATAGCTGTCCAACTCACGCAAGCTTCCAAACCGAAGCACGGCAAAACGGGCAGGTGGCTCGTCCGTCTTTTCCCAGCTATACTGTCCGTTTTCTGCCTTTAACCGGAGAGAAAACGCATCATTTCGGGTAAATACCGCACGCAGAATCTCTTCCATTTTTTTCGCATCACACTCTGTTTTGAACAGCAGCCTTCCGCCGATATTGGCGGCGGCACCGCTGACGATCCGCTCCATATTCAGGATCTGTTCCTGTGCTTTTGTCAAATACATCTGATAGTTCCCTCTCTAATCGCAACCATCAAACCTACCCGCGTATAAAGCACCAAAGCCGGGAGATCAAAGTCCCATCAGCCTTGGCTTGTTTCCAACATCCTGCATATATTCGATGCCGTTCTCTTTCGTCGATTCAAGCAGGCTATAGATCACGCTACCGACCTACGCATTATCAGTCGTGTTGGCATGCTTATCGCAAATGGCTTGACACTTCATTCGGCACGGTTGTTACTTAGTCAGATATGGTTGCGCTCCAGCAGATAATAAATGGTCCATCCCAGTGCAGATTTCGCCTGCACCTCATTTGTTCCTGATAGCTGCACGAAAACAGGCTTCCTGTTTCGTCCGCTTTTCGCACTTCTTCTCCAGAATCAATCCTACAAGCACCTCCTCCAGCTTGAAAAGCCAGGAGTAATAGAATTCGCTCACAGTCACAGGTGGGCTTTCTCGTTTTTCTTGAAGTAAGTTGCTTAGAGTATTTGTCAAATTTTCGCTGTGCATGGGCTTAACAGACCACCTCACAAGTGTTGCCCGGCAGTTTGTAGTATCCATCTGCGTGCAGCCAACCGCTGAAGCCATGCAGAAAGCTCTCTGCGTGTTCTGCTCTTCTTGCGTGTGCTATTCATGCAGAGCACCAACTCCTTACAGAGAGACTCGTGCAGAGTATCGGGGGGCCGTCAGCAACCATTTCTACGAAGTGCTCGACAGCCTGTTAGCCATGGTCTGTCAGGACAGTTTCAGTCTCTGGCGGA
Organism: Bacteroidaceae bacterium; assembly: GCA_963634265.1. Taxonomy (GTDB): domain Bacteria; phylum Bacillota; class Clostridia; order Oscillospirales; family Oscillospiraceae; genus Vescimonas. Next base: position 10,658 of record CAVHCH010000140.1, read on the forward strand.
TAAACTTTCCTGTCGTTTGTACAGCAGAATGAAACCGTCCTTTTCCTGGTACAGGCCCTTGATGTGATTTCAATACCGTCCAAAAACAGAAACGGGGTGTTGGTAAATAGATTCAGTTTAAACCGCTTCTGGACCAACCGCGTCGGCTATCTATACCCTTGCGTAGGTTGGTATAACCGTAGGCGATATAAGCCTCTTGTCCGCGCCTGTAAAATCGTTCGGTATAGTCCCAGAAGTTCCGTCAGTATTTTCAGCTGTTCCGTATCACAACCGAAATAATATCCAGACTGGCGTTGACGATACACAGTTTGGCGTAACATTCCGAAACATGCGTGGCACTCGATTTGGTGTTGGATGTTATACAAATGTAATGGCCGGTGCCTGCTGTTGCGAAACTCCTGTATTCGTACTGTCCACGCCTATTTCTTCGCCTCATATGTCAATTTATTACTTGTCATCTGTGGCATGCCCCTAATATTTAGAGTAGGGAAATTTCGAAGCTTTCCAGCACTATTGTCCCGCACATGTCTATCCGCGGGTAGATTTGGCGATTACGATGCCCGCCCCAAAGCGTCCCGGGTATCTTTTTTTATATAGTTCTTTTTAGGGTTTCAAATCGTTTAATTTTTGTAATACACATAAAATGGGAGATTCTGCGTATACACCGTAACCGCTCCCAATTTCCAGGTCAGTATCACGCGATAGCTTCCCGCCGCAATGGTATTTCCATCAGAATTAAGATGCAGGTACTGGCCACCGTTTTGATCCTGCTCGTCCCATTTCATTGCAAATTCGTTTGTAACCACTTGATATTGCAGGACATTCTTGCTCTCATCCCATGACAGATGCTCGACTCTAACTTCCGGCTGCCCACACTTATCCATCCCTGCAACATATACAGCGGGGATACCATTTTCCTCATACTGCGTTTGCGGCGTTTCGGATGCTTGCAAGGCGATGTTCTTTATCTGCCAGTTGCCATCTACCGTTTTCAGTTTCAGCCGCACCGCCGATGGAGCGCTCGCCATGGCTGTCACTCGGCTTAGATCGATCACCACAGCTCCGCTGCCCGCCTCCAAGGGCAGAACATCCGGCTCATACAGCGTAACAGTCTCTCCGTTTCCCATTCTATAGGTCGTATAAGCAGGGAATGCGCCAAAGCTATCGCCGGTGGTGCCTGCCGCATAATAAAGCGTTCCCGGCTCGGCTATAGCATAGGCCTCGCAAAACGGAGTGCCCCAGGTATAGCTATCCATAGACTCATTTCCAGCAAAGAGATCTTTAGACTCGCTCTTTTCCGCCGTTTCCGCCGAACTGCTTCCAACAGGTTCTATGGTGATGCGAAAGGTCGCGCTGCGTGTCTCGCCAGAAGCAGACACTGTGATCTGCACGGATGCGGTTTCCTCTTTTGCCACAGGATTTACTTGAAGGTTTACCGTATAGCTGTGCTGGTTGCCATCCGCCGGGATCGTTGTATGTCCTGCCCCGGAAGACACGGTGACAGCATCGCTGTCTGTGTTGGCCTGAATCTCCAAGTCCGCTTGTCCGCCCGTATTTTTATGTGTTAGATCAAATGTAACGGAGATGGTCTCACTCTGTGAGATCTCCCGTGTTTTCAGTCGAAATATCCGCCCGGACTGCTGCAAGATGGTGCTTTGGAGGACCGGGTCATTGATATAGTCCGCTTGCCAGCTATCCTCCACAACATAGTGCGACTCCGTCGTTGCCGGAAACAGGGCGAGCGCAAGAGCCAGCGTCAGCAAAGCAGCCGTCAGCCAATATGCAATTTTTCGCTGTGCTCTGCTCATCTTTGATTCCTTCACTCCTTGGTTTGCAACTCCCCCACCGCCTGCACACGCAGCAGGCTGTCAAAGTTGACCTTTTGTGATCCCTGCACGCAAATCTCGAACTCGATCTCCTTTTGGTTGTTCTCGGGGAAAAGAAATGGGACCTCCTCTCCCTGCGCATTATAGAAGGAATACCTCCATCCCGGTCCGAAAGTGCGATATAGCTCCGTTCCCTCACGAACCTGCTCCGCAACGCCCGTGTAGCTCTGTCCGTCTTTCTTTAAGGTGATTTTGAGTTTATCGGAGTTTTCCAGGCCCACCGTTGCCAGCACCGCAACCTTTGCCGTCATTGCAGGCTTGTCTGCGGCGGTATCGCCCTTTTGATAATTTCTTAAAACGAACACTTTATTTTGCCAGTCCACACTGCTTCTGCTGCTGATGGGCTGCACATAAATGTTATAAAGCTCTTGGGGGGAAACCGAAACCTGGAAATCCTTTTTTGACTCAAAGTGTGCCTGCGCACGACCCACCAGCAGCACGCAGCACAGCAGTAGGCAAGCCGCTGCACTGCCGCAGATACACAGAAATATTTTGTTGCCTTGCTTCATATCTTTTCTCCGCTCTTTGCTGCAGCTTGCTGCGCGCTCATTGCTTGACATCCACCTGGGTCAATATGACCTTATCCTTTTGCGGCCCCAACACAAGCACTGCCGTATTGGCTTGGCTGCGCACGGTGCTGCCATTGATCTCCACGCGAATGCTGTCTGCCCATGTATAGTTGGCCTCCACATACACCGCAGCGCCTGTATCCGCAAAGCCATTTCTGCCGAGCTGGCTGTCGGTGGGATTCTTGATAAGATCACTTGCGTCGGCTGTGGCGGTCGCCGTAATGGTGCTGTCGCGCACGACTACCGTACCGCCCTTGATGGCAAGCGCTGTGAAGCCCTCCACAAAGCTGTTGCCCTCGACCCGCAGCTTACTGTCTCTCTGCGGCTGATATATACCGGCCCACTTACCCTTGACGGTGCTGTTATTGATTTGAATATCTGTGCCGTAATATGCTGTGGAGCCGTTGCCGCAGATACCCATATAGCCGCCCTCCACCGTGCTGCTATCCACGATCAGAGTAGTCGTCTGGCTGTTTTGAATGCCATTGCCAAAAACATGTATGCCCACCTTGTCGGCGTCTGCGGCAACCAGTTTGCTGTTATACAGCCGCACAGCAGAGGTCATATTTTCGCTGTTTCTCTCATCGCTGTCATCAATGAGCAGGCGGCCCTGGATCGTCATATCGCTGAAAGAGACGCTGGCGCCGATGGCATGGACGGCATCGGTCCCGTCGGTTGCGTTTATGGTTCCATTCATGACTGTGACCTGGCTGCTGGGCGCAATATCCAGGGCGGCATTCGTTCCTGCGGCGTCCTTATAGGCTATGGTTTTGCCGTTTAGCTCCAGCACCACATTTCTGTTCTCCGCGACCTTCAGTGGCTCCGTCAGCTCTACATCCGACATTACACTGATCTTCTGGTAGGAGTCGTCCTCCGACGCCTCCGCCAAGGCAGACAGCAAGGCTTCCTGGGAAGTCACATTTGTCTCAACAGCGCGGAGATTTTGTGCGGTGATTTGAATGCGCACATCGTATTTAAGTGCCTGAATGTCCTTATAATCATTATAATCATCGGTATTCTGCCCATTTTTCACCAGGGCGGCATACTCTCCGATGCGGGTATCCAGCTCGGTTGCGCTCTGCACCTCTACCTGGGAGCACAGATACACCCACACGCCGGTTTGAGACCCATCTGCATTGGTCTTAACGGAAACAGGGTAATAGCCGCTGCTTCCTACCTCCGCTCCAATAGAACCTTCATACCCGTCGGTTTGTGCTATTTTAGCAAGAAACTGCTGGGGTGTTGTGGTGCCATCCACAGTGAGCAATCTGCCGCTGGTGGGGTCAAAGGTCGCTTTTGTAAGGTCATAGGTCACCGGCCGGATATAGACCGGATCCGTAGCGGAGTCTTTTCCCGTAAGCACATATTGCCCGTTGGCCTGCGATAATGTGCCGTAAACATAGTAGCCCTCCAAATCATAGACCCACTCATAGCACACAGGCGTGGCCGCCGTATAGTCGCGTGTCAAGAGCAATGTGGTCTTGGGCATCACCGTATAGGAATAGCTGCTGTAGGGGCTCAAATAAACACGGCTTACCGTTTCGTCTCCCACCTTTGTGGCAGCGGGGGCGTAGAAGTAAATCCTCTTTTGTATCTCCTGCGACATGCCGCTTTTATCCGCGCCGACATAGAGCCTGTTGATCTGGTTGCTGTCATTGCTGATTTGCAGGCTGATGTAGCCGCTGGAGCCGGGTGCGATGGGGTCATCTTCATTCAGCACCTGCACTTGTCCTTCAAAGCCCCAGCTGTCGGTTTCAAAAACCATGCCCTTTGTCTCGGCCACATTACTATACCAGGCCGTGCTGACAGAGTAGATCAATACGCCCAGCGCAGCCAAAGCAGCCAGTGCCAGCAGCGCCTTTTTATAGACGCTGCTGTGCAGTTTTTCAGTTGTCTGCTTTGTTCTGTTCGCAGTGCTCATGCTCGTTCTTTATCTCCTCGATCAATTCCGCTTTGATTCGGTCATATATCTCCTGATACTCCTCTTCGGAAACAGGCGTTACGACGGGCTCCTCTTCCTCTTCCAATTCCCGTTGGACGCGGTATATATCGTTCTGGATCGACAAAATGCAGCTGCGCAGAATCAAGCCGCCCAGCAGCAGCACAGGAAGCGCTATGCACGCCATAAATCCGATCTTACTGCTCAAAAAACTCACGACTGCCATTGCGCCCCCTTCCTTTTCAGAATGCCAGATCACCTTGCCGATCAAATCCTCCTGGCCGACCATTCGTCCGTCTGCCACGGGGTTTGCATCTCCGCGGGTCTCCAGCTGCACGCTTCCGTCCTCCTGCCACACGATGGAAACAACGCGATGGGTTATGATCCGATCGCTGCCCCTGCCTGTGGGAGAACGAAACACTACAATATCATTTTTTTGTATCTTTTCGATCTTGGTTTTGTGACTGATGAGCAGTGTATTCACCGGCAGTGCGGGCTCCATACTCCCTGTCACGACACGAAATACGCTATATCCTGCTATATCCGCATAGCCCCTGACCGCGATTTGAATGGACAGAAGCAGGCTGAATAAGACCGCCAGGCACAAAATGATCGTTCCGATTATATTCCGTTTTGTTTTTTTTTGCCGGTTTTTCTCTTCCATATCTCCTTATTGCACAGGGCCGCCAGCCAATTCAATGCTCAAGGCAAACTGATCGGCATTGGTATTCCCGGTACAATCTACATCCTGTCCTTCCAGCCAGATGAACATACGCACGCGCTGGGGCACATTTCTGTCCAGCGTTACGATCTTCGTTGTGCTGGCGGTAGCCGTGGCTGCCTCCGACATATCTGTGACGATTTTGTTGTTCTCCACAACAAAATTCAGGTATAGATCGATGGTCTTTTCAATAAAATCTCCCTTTTTCACATAGGGCGATGTTTGGCTTTGCAAATACTGCTTATAAAAGTATTCTCTCAAATTGCTCTCGGTCAGCTCTACGCCGTTTTTCTCTGCTTGCAGCACAGCGGCCTGAAACACGCCGTCCACCTCAGCCCAGGTACTGGCAAGCTGCGGGCACAGGCGGTCCTCTATGGTCACAGGCTGGATCATTTCGTTAACAAGTCCCACAGGATCTGTCCGAACATATTTCCCGTCCAGCTCCGGGAAGGCTGTGTGCAAGTCTGCGTTGGGTTCATATATGGTGAAGGTATTCAAATTCTGCGACGCATCCAGGCTCTGTCCTTTTTCCTGATAATTTCCACGCAGATTGCGGTATTGATCGGCGAAATCACTGCTTTTTGCGTAAGCTGCCATGTCGCCGGACTTCGCCGCATTTTGATTTACCAAAAAGCCTACGCGCAGGCACTCCGTAGCGGGATTCTCCACTGTTTTCAGGGCATACCCGCCCGCCTCGGTCTTTACGACCTCCTGCAGGGCAATGGCGTAGCTGCCCACGCCGTACTCATCGGATGTGGACACATGGAGGTCAAAGTCGCTGTTCACCGACACGACCCAGAAGTCCATGTACAGATAGCTTCCCTTGCCGGTATCCTCGTCCTTGCCAAGGTTCGCATACTGGAGCTGCGTATCGCGCTCGAACTCCTGGATGGGCTTTACCTGGCCAATATAGGCCTCGTAGTTTTGTACTTGGGTGTCATCCGGGGTATAGTAGGTCGGCAAAAACCAGTTGAGCCCATCTGCGGTGGAGACCGGCTTTAAGCCCGTGACGCCGACCGATCCGTCCCCCTGCGAAAGGAGCAGTGAATCGGAAAATTTTCCGGGGTAATGGTTGCCGTTTTCGTCGGTGACATCCGGGGCGAGATAGATCGTGCTTCCGCCCCCGACCATGACCTGGATGCCCTCTGCGGTAGGGTTTTTGGATATAGTAAGCCACGCATAGGTCCCGGCCACGATCATAGTAAACGCTGCCAAAAGGGCCATAACGGTGCCAAACAGTTTTGCTTTATTGAGTTTTCTCAAAACCTGTCACCGTCCCTTTTCTATGGATCAGCGGGCCGTCATGCGGCGCATTTCACGGCGCTTGAGCTGCTCCTCTTTGCGGAGCTGCTCTCTTTGACGCCGCTCCTCCTCCTGCGTGATGCGCGCTTGCTTGTGGCGCGCAATAGCATCGGTGAAGTACGACAGCTCCTGCACATATGCCTGCAATTTTTCCAGGTCCTCTGCACACTGCTGCGCTCGGGCCCTTTCTTCTGCTTCTCTCTGCTGGCGTTCGAGCTCCTCCTGGCGCCGCTGCTCTTCCTCTTTTTGACGCCGGAGCGCTTCCTCTTTTTCTTTGCGCAGGCGCTCTTTTTCGAGCATTTCCTGACGCTTCACCCGCTCTGCTTCCTCTGCGCGTCTGCGCTCCAGCCGCTCTGCCGCCATGCGCTTTCTCTCCTGCGCCTGCTCCAGCTGCAGCGCCGCGTCGGCATAGTCCTCCAGCTTTTGGACTTCCTGCAGCCGCTCCGCTTCTTCCTCCCGGCGCAGCAGACGCTCTGACAGGCCCTCCTGGAAACGGTTCAGTTCTTTCTTCAGGAGCTTGCTGCGGCGGCGATCCTCGATCTCGCGCTCCATCTGCTCCTGCTTGCGGCGGGCTTCCTCGGCCGCCTTTTCCTGGCGGATCCGCTCTCGCTCTGCCCCACGCTGGAGACGCAGGCGTTCTTTTTCAGCCGCTTTTTCTGCCCTGATACGCTCCTGCTCTTCTTTCTTGCGCTGTGCTTGCTCCTCCACCAGGCGGCGGCGCTCTGCGGCCTCCTCCTGCATGAGCTGCTGCTTGGTCAGCTCCTCAATGAGCACCTTTCGTATCTCGACATCCGGCAAATCGTAGTCTTCTGTCAGTTCCTCTATGATCTGATGGATAAATTTTGGCTTCAGTGCCCGCTTTTTTGTTTTGGGCGCCGTGGGGATCTGTCGGTCCGCGGGATCCTCTAAATATCCCTTCAGCACCAAATAGTTGAACAAAATATTATGGAAAATATCCTGCTGGAAGGTCTCGTTGATCTCTGGGTTCTGCTCCACGACCTTGATGGTATACCCGATCTCGTCATATTGCCGCAGGAACTCCATGAGCTTAACGATCTTCCTGTAATTCGGGTTCCGTTTCAGAACATTGGTTTTGGTGATCGTGCCCTTGACGCGGCCCGTCTTGCTCAGTTCCTTGGCAAACTGTGTACCCATGAACATGCCCAGGACACGGTATACTCTGGAAATTCGTCCGAAAACATCGGCATTTTTTCCATCGGTATCCAACGCGCTTTCAATACTCTTGATGTGCAGGTACATATCCATGTGCACATGCTCCGTTGCGCTGTCCATGTCAGAGCGGAGTTTCAGCTTCGCACCAAACTCGTCGCTCATGGCGCCGAAAAGCGCATCGTGGCGTATCTTCACAAAATGGAAGGCGCTCTCCATCGCGGTATAGACCAAGCGGTTTTCATACAGCACCACGGAGTCTTCCCGATATTTCTGCATCAGGCGGCTGGGACGCACATCACCTGTTCTCTCGTTAAAATCTTCGATTTGAGAGGCGTGCTGGGCCAAGTGGCGAATGGTGTCCGACCCGGCCTTTTTGGCGTTGGCCACATTGACGATGAGTTCTTCTTCCTGGATCACATTACGGGGCAGAGAGATGATGTTCTGAAAGGCTTCCAAGGATTCTTCGATAGCATCGACCCACGCAAGATCTACCGTTTTCTCCAGCTTGCGGTTGGAAAACTGTATCTCATTATCCGCCTTTGCGATGCTGTCCATAAAAAACTGATAGAACTCGCTGCTGCCAAGCGCCCGAACGACACTCCGGGTATACTTTTGATAGAGGGGGTCTATCAAAGCTTTTTTATTATCCTTGCCTGCCATGTACTACCTCTTCACTCTCTGTTTGTCCAGTTAGTTATTCTTCTTCAGCTGCTCGATATAATCTTTGCAGATGGGCATTTTATTTTTGCCGAACACGCGATCTAAGTAGTTGCTGCACTTGGTCAGCTCGTCCTTCATAAAGCCCAGGGACAGGGACTCAAATTTACGCAGCACCTTCTTCGCCACGATGAAGTCAACCGCATCGATCTCGGTTCCGCCGCAGGCCACATAGCAAGGGACAAAGTCTCCGATCTGCTTCATGATACGGTTACCAAATGCCAAGCGGAAGTTTTTGATCAAATAGGCGTTGAAATCCTCCAGCTTGTCGATCATCTCCGCGTCCAAGGGATATTTCTCTCTTGCGTCTGCAAACATCGCCTGCAGGTGGTCGGTTGAAATATGTATCGCGTCCGCGGACTCACATTCAAAGGCATCGGCTCTGCTGTTCAGGTCAATGGGCACAGCACGGTCATACACCTTATCGGCCACGGCAAAGGTGGAGTCGTCGTTATTGATGGTGCCTACGAACCACAGGTTATCGCTGATGGGGATCGTACCATTATTGATGAGGCAGGGGTCATTGTCCCAAGTGGCCGTAACCATATCAATGCGCTGCTCTTCTTTCCGGGGAATTTCCAGAATAGACAGCATTTCGGCGAAGTAGTACTCCACACGGGCAATGTTCATCTCGTCCAGAATGACCAGGTGCGGATCCCGATAGAAATTCGCCTCATACACAGCCCGCAGGAAGTCGGTCTCCGTGTACTTCTTGGTAAATTCATTGAAATAGCCATAGAGCTCCGTGCGTTCACGCCAGGAGGGCTGCACAGACACAACGCTGGTATCCAGCATCACGAACTTACCAAAGGCGTAGGGAAGGCTGGTCTTACCCGTACCGGAAATACCCTGCAGGATGATGATGCGCGCCGTGCCCATAGCGGCCACAAAGTAGCGCATCATGTCCAGGTCATAGTAAAGATGCAGTTGACTGGCCGCAAAACGCCGAAATCTATCACAGAACTCCGGCAGGGTGATGTCATTGTCATAGACCGGAGCCTGATACTGCGTTTTGTAGAAATTATCCACCGTTGTAAGGCGGAAGAAGCGGCTGTCAGCCGGGTCCACGCAGGGCGAAGCCATGGTGTTTCGATTGGGATTGACGGCATCAAAGCCCTCGTCCGTCTTCTCCTCTTTTTCCTCGTCCTCCGGCAGATCACCCAGCTCATCCAGCACGGCCTGCTTGTCGCCGCCCAGCTCCGCTACCTTCATGGCCAGGAGCTTGTCCTTTTCATAGTTTGCACGAAGCAGATCCCGCTGCAGCTGGCGCACCTGCTTGACCATCTCGTCATATTTTTTCACAGGGATGCGGAACCGAAACAGCTTCCTCATCAGCTTGACCAGAAGGAAAATGATCAGGGCGATCAGCGCAACCAGAACGAGGTTGGCCACCAGCAGCATGATCCAATCTCCCGTTCCGAAATCATCCGCGTATTCCTCGATGATCTTCATACGCATGGGGAAGTTGAACAGATAATTCAAAAAGTTAAAAAAGGAGCTGAAAATATCTATAAAAGCGCGGAATACTCGGCCAATATCCTGATAAAAGTAGCGCAAAAAATTGTCCATGGGAATCTCCTTCGCCCTGTTTGTCTTTAATCGGCAGACTTATCCGTTTCGCTCTCCGCCTTTTTCTGCATCTCTGCCATCATTTCTGCGCGCAGCTTCTCACGAATCTCCGCTTCCAGTGCGGCGCGCTCTTCAGCCTTGCGCTTTTCTTCCTCAGCGGCCTTCTGCGCGGCCAATTCCTCTTCCGTGGGAGCAGCCGGTTCGGCGGCCTGGGCAGCCAACTCGGCGCGCAGCTTCTCGCGCAGCTCCTTCTCGATGCGCTCGCGCTCTGCGCGGTGCGCTTCCTCTGCCTTGCGCTTCTCTTCGTCGATCATGTCCTCTGTACGGCCCCGCTCCTGCTCGTACTTAATACGGTTTTTCACATTCTGATACTCAAACAGAACGCGGAAGAACTGAATCAAATAGAACACGAAGAACAGGAACACAGGGACGACCACCACGATCAAAAAGCCCGTGCTGGTCTGCAGGTAGTCGAACACTTTTCCCAGCCCGGGGATCCGGCTGGAATAAACGCCCACGACCTCCGATTCGTGCACCGTGAGGGAGTCGCTGATGGTGTTGTTATCACCCTTGGTCTCAAAGATCAGGTAGCCACCGCCATCGTAAATCTCATAAATTCTATGGGTGTTGAGCACGCGCTCACCGTTGATGACCGTCCAGTATGTAATAACATCCCCAACCTGCAGGGTGCTGGGGTCCTTCACCGCTTTGTCAATGATGAGGTCACCGGGAAGCAGCTCGGGGTACATGGATTCCGTCTGGATGGAGAAAACGCGCAGGCCCAGGAAGCTGGGCACGCCATTTCCCGATGTGGAAACATAGGAGGTATAGGTGGCAAAGGCGGCGAGAAGGATCGCGATCACCAGCACCACATTCACAATGGTACCCAAAACCCGACTCTTTTTGGACTGCTCCGGCGCCTCTGCTTCAACCTCCGCATTGAGCTGCTGCTCATCAACATCATACTGTTTTTTCTTCATTTTTCTGCTCCCTTCTACTTTCTAACTGGGTAAATATATATAATAGCAAAGTCTTTTGCTGATAGTACTGTTTTATCCGGGTATCTCCTCCATGCCACTGTGGCCCGGGTCGCCCTTGAACTGCACGCTGGCAAAAATCCTGGACTTGTTGCCCAGCACATTCGTGCAGTCAATATCCTGCCCTTCCAACCACACATAGAGGTCGATGCGCACCATGCCGTTGTGCTGCAGGGAAAACAGCTCCGTGGGTGTTTCAAAATCGCCCATTTTATACACCACAACGGTCCTCTGCACCGGGCTGGCCTCTGTCCACTCGGTGGTAGTTTGGCGGATCAGGTGCTGCTCATCGACCAAGGACGCCGTCCCATCGATGCTTCCCGTTGCGATATAGCCCGTTTTCGCTGTGGTCTCTCCGGGCTGCAGCACATGGCGGTCGCTATTGGGCTCGTAGATATAAAATGTGCCGTCCGCGGTGGCCTGACCCGTTGCGGGGTCCACCGGCGTAACGCGGAAACCCATGCGCACCGCATACTGGGCGCCGGTCCCTCCGTCCTCGTGTATCACCTGCTCTGCATTCCAGTCTGCCGTGCCGATGACATAGGTGCCGGAGCCGTTTATATCATTGTTCACGGCCATGGCCGGTGCCAGGGAGACCTGCATGGGCTCGTCCGAGCGGGCGTAGAAGGTACACATGGTGTAGTACCCGTTTCCGCTTTGTTTGTTGGCGTTTTGCTCGTCGCTGAGCATATCCCAGCGACCATTCATGCGTCCGTCAAAGCCGTAGGACGCCGCATAAAAGCACTGGCTTTGGTTGGACCAGGTCACGGGCTTCAAGTCGGAGACCTCGTCCACCAGATCCATAAAATCCAGCTGCTGCACCCACTCTGCGCTGTCATAGCTTCCGGCCAGTTCCAGGCCGGTGGGCGCGTTGATGTACATCTCCATGTCGCTGACGCGGGGGCGGCGCGTAATGGAGAACCAGGTATACGAAGCCGCCACCAGGAGAATGCACAGCATGAGGAGGATCCATATATACACGCCTCTGCGTTTCGCGGCGGCGCTGAGTTTTGAAATTGCCAAGGCGTTCTCCCCTTTGCGTCAGGACTTGTTCTTCTTGCTCTCGTCAAGCATTTCTTTCATGATGCGAATGCGCATTTCCTCCTCGGTCTCCTCGCGGGGGAGCGCTTCGCCGTGTTCCGCTGCGACCTTGCGCTTGGACTTTTTCACGGTGTTGATCGTCACCATTACGATCGTGACCACCAGCACCACCGCGCCCAGGCCCAGAGCGGCGTAGAAGGTAAACTGCTTTTTTGTGATGCCCCAGGAGGACTCCCGCTCGCCTACGGCGTAATAATTGCCGTCCGCGTCGGTGAGGGTGTACTTGGGGTCAATGTCTTTTGATGTATACATCGTGTGGGGGACGGTGGCCTTACCGGCGTCCACACCTCGGGCATTGATGCCGATAAAAAGGGTTTTGGCAGATGTAATATCCGAAACATCAAACCAGGCATCGCCGTTCATATCAATGAGAACGGTCTCCCGCTCCACATAATGGAACCACTTTTTCTCATAAAGCGTGGCATAGCTGCCCGCTTTGCTGCCAGGGATATGCACGGCAATGAGCGACTTACCGCCTATGCCGTCTTTCAGCTTCAGTCTGTAAACTTCGTCTGCATCGATGCCTTTTTTGGCCTTGTCTTCCCGGGTGATCTCATAATCCAGGTCATAGGTCCTCCCGGCTACATCTTTTTCGGTCATGCCGGCGGTGTCGATGCGCCAACGGCTGCCGTTGTCGGTGGTGATCTCCAGTACCGTCCCCGTTCCGGCCAGCTTGCCTAAGTCATCTCCCTTCAGCTTGGAGCCGTTAAGCTGAATATCGGCGTTGAGTGCAGAGTCCTCACCGTTATTTTCACGAATCCCTTGCGTGATCTTTGCCAAATCTGTCCAGCCATCGCTGCTGCCGATGGACGCATACAGATTATCCGTTGTCTTCGAGCTTATTTCGGGGGCGTTACCGTTTGCGATCTCATTTTCCGCCTCCTCGCGAGAAATCGAAGTGCCGTCTTTCGTAAATGTGGACTTGGTCTCTGTTTCCCTGATAACAGTGGTGTTCTCGGTTTCGACCACGCTGGTCACGGTTTTTACTTCTTCCATTGGATCATCGCTGCCGCCGTCATCCAGCACATAATCTCCCTTTCCGGTCTCCTTGATGGAGGCACCGTCGGCAAGAGCCGTAGAATCAGAGCGAATGCTGTCCATCAGCTCCTCCGCTGCGCCGCCGCTATAATAAATATTGATCAGGCTCCGGCAGTCATGGAACGAGTTGCTGCCTGCGACTTCCGTTGACGCGGGCAATGTCAGCGACACCAGCTTCTTGCAGCCGTAAAAAGTCCAATCCGGCACTTTCGTGATCGGGCAATTAATAGTCACGCTTGTCAGCTCACCGCAATAGGCAAACACGATCATTCCCAGCTTTTCAACGGAGACGGGAATAGAAACGGTTTTCAGCGCTGCGCAGCGAAAAAAAGCATAATCGTCTATGTTTTTTAACCCCTCCGGCAGGAAAATAGCAGACAGCTTCTCACATTCTTCGAAGCACGCCTCTCCGATACCGGTAACCCCGGCAGGCAGAGTGATCCTGCTCAGGGATGCGCACCCTTTAAATGAGCGGTTGCCGATGCTCACGATGCTGTCGGGCACAGAAATGCCGGTCAAATTCACACAGCCGTAAAACGCAAGGTCACCGATGGTTTGGACACCGCTTTTGATGACCACGGTCTTGACAGAGTCCGCCATGTTATACCACGGAGCCATGTTGGCATCGGTATAGTTGGGCATGGCGCCGCTCCCCTTTATCTCAAGGGTGCTCCCGTTAAGCTCCCACTTCAGGTCACCGGTGCTGCCACCGACCGCATAAGCCGTTACAGGCAGCAGGCTCAGCACGCAGACCAAAGCCAAAATCAGAGCGCTTATCGCCGTGAATTGTTTTCTTTTTTGCATAATGGTCCTCCGTTATGCCGCATTTCAAATGCGCCAGATACACCGGTCTTTGCCGGCATCAGTTTTTGCTTGAAAGCCTCTTCCGAACAGGCCGCCTCCCCATCGGGAGGCAGCCTATTCGACTTGAGATTTACGATATTTTTTCTTTTACCTCTGTTTTGTAGTCCTGCGGCGTGATGACCTGATCCGGGTGAGCCGCATCCATCCACTCATAGCCGGCCGGCTTCTTGGACGTATATACGGCCTCGGACTTCAGATAATCCGCCTTGTTGGCAGGAGCTGCATCCGTGCTCTTGCATGTCACATTGACCTCCGTGGGGTTCTTACCGGCCTCGGCCGCGATCACAACATGGTTGTAGGTCAGGATCTTTGTGGATGTTCTCAGCTCCACACGGGTACCCGGCAGCTCACCTATGATCGGAGTGGCCGTCATGACCTTATCCACTGTGATGGTTTCCCCGGGCGAATAGGTCTTGTCGCCGATCTTCCAGCCTGTCACGCCCAGCTTTACGCTGCACTCCGTCGTCTTCAGCTCATCGCTGGTGTAGGGTGTCACGGTTTGGACGAAAGGATAGTAAGTGTACTTGCCGTTAAAATTCGTCCAGGTTACCTTGTTGTCGCACGAGCCGGAGCTACCGGAGGTATCCGCCAGCTTCTCATATGTGAAGTAGCAGTACTTCGTGGTCACAGGAGTGCCGGCGTGCCAGTTGTCCAGACTTTCGTCGTTGGTGACAATGATCTCGCCGTCCTTTTGGCCAATGGTCGAGGGCAGAGTGAACTGGAACGAGCCGCCGTCCACGCTGGTCTGGCCGTTGACCTTCAGGTAGCCTTCCGCCTCTGCAAACTGAATGCTGGGAGGCGCCACGCTCTTCTCGCGGATCACCACATTGTTGCTGAGGGAAACCGTATAGGTGACATCACCTCTCTTAACGGCAATGGTCTTTACGGTCTGTTCGCCGGCAGGCTTCTGCTCCTCAAACTGAACGGTAACCGTACCGGTTCCGCAGCCTTCTCCCTGTTCATAGTCCACACTGATGTTGTCAATATAGCCAACCTCCGAGGTCTGCTCAAGGGCGTTCCTCTGGAACGTGATCCGGTTGGGTTTAGACGCAGCCATTTCATTGTTTATGGTGAACACAGCCGTATCAAAGTTGGCATTGTCCACATTGCTCAACCGCAAGGTGACGGTGGGAAGCGTATAGTTCACGATAGCCGTTTCCTGCAGCTCAAAGCCCTCGTACTCCACGTTGCTCTCAGCCTTGATATAGACCGCAGCCAGATACTCGGAATAATAGTTCTTGACCTCCGTCAGGTTCTTTTCTGCGTTCTCCCACATTCTGCCGGCTTCACCGGTCACCGAGGTCATGTTGAAGGCTGTTTCCATGTCGGGCGAAGTATTGGCCACCTTCACGGTGGGCGCCTTGGAATAGACCGTCACGTCCTGCATGGTCTTGGTGGTACTGCCAGAGCCGACGGTCACCTTCAGGTCAACGGCGTACTGTCCCGCCAGCAGCGGTGTAGCCTTAGAGCTATACAGACCGGAGGTGTTCGTCATTTCCTGCGAAATGGTCTCCAGGTCGCTGGTGCCGCTATAGGTGTAGCCGCCGTATTTCTGCGTGCCGCCCTTCTTGTAGTTCATTTCCAGCAGCATACTCACATCCTCCAGCACGACATACTGCGTATCGCTGTTGTCCGGGGTCGTGAGGGATACTTTTGCCGTAATGCCCAAGTCATGGCTCTGCAGGAAGGTTCCGACCACGCTTTCGCCGGTCTTACCGAGCACCAGGTTGCGCTGCTTGATGTTTTCATCCTGCAGGGAAACATTCTCGGAAGAGGGTCCGGCCGTTGTGACGGTATAGGACTCAGGAACGCCGATATTGTTCGCCGCGGTATAGGTCAGTGTCGTGGTGCCCACGGTGATCTTGAGGCTATTGACCTTGTAAACGCCGACATACTGCCAGTCATAATCAACCGATCCGTTGACCTCGCTCACTGTGCGGCGACCCGTGTCGTTGTCCTGATCATTGAGCTTAACCTCGTAGACCTTGGCAGCGCCGCTTTGCACCTTGTAGCCATAGGTGCTGCTCTGCGGATCCGGAGTGTATTGCAGAGTCAGCGTAACATCCTTGATCTTGTTGGCGGGGATCACATTGCCATCGTCATCCGTCAGCTTAACATACATTCCCGTACCGTTGACGGAATAGCGGGTCATAAAGGTATCCTTGCTGCTGCCCAGTGTCGTTTCGCCGGCCTCCATAGCCGCATTGAAGGTGCAGCTCACAGTCGTGCTGAGCCTGCTGAAGTTATAGCGTTGGGTTGCGGTGATCTTGTACTTGTTCAAATAGACATCCGCAATGTTGCCGTTATCCGCCCAGACAACGGGATTGTCATCCGCATGATACACGCCCGAAGCGTCATAGCAGTTACTCAGCGCCACAGCGATAAGGCTCCACTTGCCCTCCTGCGTATACTCTGCATCGGGCAGCGGATTTCCATCACTTCCCAGATCCGTCGTATAACGGGGCAGCCGCACGATCCATCCGTCCTCAGAATAGACCATGGTGCCATCCGCGCTGCTCACGGAATAGAAATCCTGTGTTGCTTCATGGTACAAAACTGCAGAAACCGTCGCCGCCGAGCTGTTCTCGATGCGAATGTGATCGATCACCGCGTCAAATGTCATGGGTGCAAATTGAATCTTGTCGTTATAAGTTGCGGCAGAGCTAGTGTCAAATGCAGGCGGATCGGGGCTGAAGACCAGATAAACCGGCGCATTGCCCCTGCAGTTGGTCAAAACACTGCCCAGCACCTGCACCGACAGGAATTTATAGCGACCGGGCTTGGAAATGGCCAGCAGACCCTCGTAGGTATCCTCACCCTCGTTCCAGACAAGGTCTGTGCTGACAGAGTTTGTTATGGAGCCGCTGTTGGAATAATACAGCCGAACGCCATCAATGCCCTTCAGCTTTTGGTTGGCGTTATCGTAGATATTGACTGTGATGTCCTTCTCGTGGGTTTTGCTTTCGTCGTACTTATCTCCATGGCTGCCGTCTTCATTGACGGTATCCTCCGTTGCGCCCTTGCCGTTGATGACTTCAACCCAAAGACCCAGCTTCAGATCCAGCGTCTTGTCCATGTTCTTTTCGCTGAGGTCAATATACTTTCCGTCAAAGTTGAGCAGCTTCAGCGTGTATACACCGGACACGGAGAAGGACGCCTGCCCGGACCACGAACCGCTGGACGAGCTGTAGCTCAGAGATGTGACCACCTCGCTGCCGTCGGAGCGGACGAAGCTGGCCTTCACGGTTTTGGGCATCTTTTCCGGGTTGTTGGTGGCAAATTTCACCTCCACGGCTTCCTTATAGCCGGACTCCGAGGAGTATATCGTGACCTGATTATCCGTTTCGCCCCAGTTCACGCTTGCCACGGTGAAACCCTCGATCTCTACCTTCGGCACGGTAGACAGCGCATAGTCCACGCCGTCCATGCGGACATAACGCAGGTAGTACGTGCCGGGCGCATCAAAGGTATAGCTGCTGAGCCACGAGCCATCCTCCTGCTTTGTGAAGGTCATTGTATCCTCGCGAGAACCCTGCGTGCTGTTGATAGCTCGAACAAAGAACGCCGTCATGGTGGAAGGATCTGCGCCGTTCACATCCACAAACACATTCGTAGTCAAGTCTTCGGCGGTGACCGCGTTGTCATAGTTCATGGTGTTTTTGCTGACACGAGCCGTCACCGTGCGGGTCTTATTAATAAGGTCATTGTTGCCGATGGTCTTCAGATCCACGGAGGAGCCGAACTGCAGGTTCAGCTGCCCTTGGATCTCCGCGGCGGAAAGCACGTCGTTATTGGTCAGCAGGTCGCCATTGAGGTAAATAATGGCGGTGATGCGCTGAGGCTGATCCGTATACAGCGTAGTTATGGCTCTGCCTTCCCGCTGGTTATTCTCCTCATCGGTGTATGTATACTTGGTCTGGGTGTCCCGATCCAAAACCAGAGGCACTGTGTAGCGACCGTTTTGGGAGTATTTCTGGGTGGTATCCATGTCGGCGGTGGCCAAAAGATTGCCGTTCTGATCCACGAACACAACCTTCATAGCCTCCAGCAGGCGGGTGGATTTTGCCTCGTCGTTGGGCGTGTCGGCATAGAAGATATAGCAGCTGCCGCCGCCCTGCGTAGTGCTCTCGGTGGTCAGCACGCCCTTTTCCGCCGTTCTGCCCCAAACACGGTTCACACCGTCATAGCGCAGGATCTCGCCTGTTTTTTCGTCCTTCACAACGGCGCCTTCCAGCGTCAGGCAGGTCTGCTCGGCATTGGTACGTACCCAAAAGTCCACTGCCATGCCATAGGTGTCCTCTGCCACCATATCATTTACGGCCAAGCTCGTTCCGCTGAAGGAGTTGTTGGCGTTCAGCTCAAAGTAGGCCGGGCCGGCTGCATCGGTATAGGCCTTGCCGTAGATATGCTCCAAGCCATAAAATCCGCTGGCGGAAAGGTCCAGAGTGACCGTGCAGGATGCCTTGCCGTTGAGCCGCGCCGTTTCATTTACCGCCAGCTGCTCAAAGCGGATCAGGATACCCTTCTGCACATAAACCTGCGTTTCCTTGCCAAACAGGCCGGTATCGCTCGTTCCGAGGGAGGTGATTTCCTTCCTGTTGCCGTTCGCATCCACGATCTGCATGGAGCCGTAGTCTACCAGACGGGCAACGAAGTTGTAGATCTGGTAGCCGGATTCGCCACCCTTGCTCCACATATACTCCGCGCCGTTCGTCTTATAATTGTTATAGTATTTGTCAATGTAGCCGATGTCTTTTACAACATTGTTGTAATCGGTGATAAATTCGGACAGTCCCACCAAAGACACAATGCCGTGCTTGGAAACATCGGTAGCCTTGGCCACGTTATATTTGCTGTGGTTCTTCTCCAGCTCCGCCCAGCTCGTTGCCTCATAGGGGATCTGGTTATTCTGCGCATGCATATAGATCTGGTAATTCGCCAGAGCAACATAAGCGTCCTTCTGCGCCTCCATGGCGTTTTTCAGTGCCTTGAAGCTGGCGCCCATCTGCGTCAAATATTTGGCCAGATTGGGGCCGGGATCGTCATCCGGGCGAGTGCCGAGTTTTTTATCCACCTTAACCTGCGCATAGGCACTGATCAGGCTGCCCATGGCGCCGAATTTTTTAGCCACGCCGTTTTCCGGATCGCTGTATACCTGCTGCACCTTCTGCTGGGCGGTCATGACCGCCTGCTTCATTTTTTCATACTCCGCCGCGGTGCCTGCGCTGATGTCAGCGGTATAAGAAGCAATGGCTCGCACGCCGAAATAATCCTTACCGGATGTCACAAAGCTGCCGTTATCGTACTTTGCATAGGCATAGTTTGTGTTGAGCAGGGTAATGCGTCCGTCGCTGCCGTAGACAGCCGCCTGCAGCGGATTTGTCAGCAAAGCGCCGTTATTGAGCTTGGCCGGCCGCAGGGGCAGGCTGTCAATACCATAGGACTTATCCGACAGGTTGATGAGGTTGCCCCACTGCAAATTCGACACCGTAACATTGTCTGTATTAATGGGTCTGGATTCATCAATGTCATACTCCTCCGGCAGCTTGCCGGTTTCGTCGCTCAATGCAATCTCCAGGCTGCCGTTTGCAGACAGATTGGTGCTGATATTTTTCACTTCCGGAGCCCGGGACAGCGTGATCCACGCAAAGGTCGCCGACATCGCAACGATCGCCGCGATCAGCAACCCCATACCGGCAGCACCCAGCTTCTCCTTAATGTGCGGGATGCGCTCAATATATGTATCTATTCTCCTTTGCGTTTCTTTTCTCACTTTCCCATGCCTCCCCGTGTTTTGTCGTCAGTGGGTATCGTGTAAATTCGTTTATTCATGGCCATTATACTTTGCCATTGCCACTTCCGCTCTCACTCTTGCCTTCTTCTTCGGAGTCATCAGAGGTTTCCTGGTTTTTCTTGTCACCGGTTTCCAGAGTCGTGTTACTGGCCGGAATGAGCGTTGCGTCGCTGCTGAATTGCAGGTTCAGCCAGCCGCCCATAGACTCCGCAGCGTTTGCCGCCACCGTGGCATTGGTCACCTTGCTGCCGTCCAAGAACACAACGGCAGTAACCTTCTGCGGCGTATCCTGCTGCAGAGCCGTGATAGCCGAGCTGCCGAGCTTCTCGCCCAGCGTCATGCCGCCGGTGTAATTGCCCTCGTCGTTCTTAGTCATGCTGAAGTCATAGAGATAGAGCCACGCCTTGATCTCACCGGTTTCCCGGTTGAACTCTACCGTGGATTCTTCGTCAAGTGCCTCATATGCCTCCATGGAAATCAAGTCAGACACCTGGTAATCACCGGCGCCGCCGTTCATATAGGCATATTTGCCGGTTGCCTTTTTCTCGTCATCGGACAGGATCGTATAGGCGTCCTTGCCCAGCTTGCAATCCAGCGCCGCCATAGCCAAAACCTTTTGGTTTCCATCCATAAGGGCAATACGGATGCCCTCCATCAGGCGGATCATTTTTGTGGCAGACAAACCGGCCTGCGTGGTGAAGTTCATGTAGCTTCCGCCGCCCTGAAGCGCACTGTTTTCCGTGCTGCCCTCATAAACGCGGTTTTCCGGTGCCGTTTGCAGGCACAGGTTGCTCTTTTCCGCGTTGGTGCGGAAGGCCATATCCACGGCGTAACCGTAGAAATCCGTAATGCTCTCGCTGCCGGTGGCATCGGCCAGCTTAGCGGCTTTCATTCCGTCGCTGCAAGCCGTCAAATAGATGGGATTGGCCGAGGTGGCCGTCCGCATGGTAGCCTCAATGTCGTTGCCACTGAAGGTCACGGCCACTTTTGCGGTGTAGTCGCCGGCAAAGTCGGCAATATCGGCCAGAACGCCGCTGCCGCTGGGCGTTCTCACCACAATGCCGCCATCCTCCAGCAGGCCAAGGGCTGCGCTGGCATCAATGCCGCCATCGGGCTTTTTCACGATTGCCTTCACTTCGCTGATGGTCTTTCCGCCCACGGTCATCTTGGAAGTGTCCGCCAGCGGCGCCACAATGCCGGAAACCTCACTCCATGTATAGGTGTCCTTTTCCTGCAGCTTGCTATCGCAGGCGCTGATAGCGTTATTCACGCTTGCCAGACCGTTTTTCAGCAAAGTAATGTATTCGCCCATCTTGGGGATCATATTCGTAATGCCCGGATACTCCGCCAGCAGGGAATCCATGGTCGTGTCGCTCTTGCGGATCTCCTTTTGCTTCGTTTCAAACTCCGTTTCCGCAATGCCGCAGTCCGCCGTGGCCAGATAGCCCACAAAAGCCTCCCGCAGGGCGGACTCGATCTGCAACAGGGAGTTCTTCATGCCCAAGGCCAGATTCTTCACAGCCTCAAGATCCGTTTTAGAGAAGCCATCACTTTTCCCGTCCACAGCGTACTGCACCACCACATTGGCCAGAGCACCGCCCTGCTGATTCAGAGAATTGCTGGCAATGGTGCGAGCCGCAGAAGTATAGTTGGCGATGCTGCTTCGCGCGGCATTCATGCCGAGCTGGAAGCGGCTCATGGTGGAGCTGGTGCCGATGGCACGCACGCCGTAGCCATCCTCGCCAAAAACGCCATCCTTATAGATCCGAGTGACTGCCGAGGTCTTGTCCAGAGACTTCACGCGGCCGTCCTCGCCGTAAACCGGGGTTTTCAGCAGGGTAGCGCTGTTGACCTTATAGGTCGTTTTGCCGTCATCACCGGTTCCGTCCTCCTCCAGATAGAGACGGGCAGGATTGAGCTGGATCTTCTGCAGCCCGTATTCGTCCTCACTGCTCAAACCGATCAGGTTGCTCCAGACATAGTTCTGCGCCGTGGTCATGGAGTTTCCGTTGGGATTAGACTCATCAAAATCGCCGGAGTCCAGCAGATCCATATTGTCCCAGCTCTGTTTATTCAGCAAAGCGATCTCCAGCGCGCCGTTAGCGCCCACGTTGGTCTTCATCCCCGTCACTTCCGGCGCCGTGGACAGCACGTACCACGCGTACGAGGCCGTAGCCGTCAGAATAGATGCCACCAGCAGCAGTGCTGCGGCAGCGATCAGCTTGCCCTTCAGCGCTTGGAGGCTCAGGCCGGGATACCGTCTTTTGTACTCCTTGCTATACATCTTCATGTCCTTGTCTCTCCTGTTCGATATTTTTTTCGATGCCCAGTCCATACTATCGGGAAAGATCCTTCACCGCTCCGTAGCCCCAAAACGGTCAGGGATATTCCCCGAGGGGGTATCCCCCCGGCGCAGTGCCATCTCGCTGCGCCGGGGGAGCCCATGTTCGTTTTTAGGGATTTACAGCGGCATTCACCGTGACCGTCCATGTAGCCGTGACGGTCTTCTCCACCGGTGCCTCAGTCGTACCGATGTCGAAGGTGATAACAGCCGTGACAGTTGCCGTGCCGGCAGCCTCGCCCGCCGCAATGGTCTGAGCGGTGAAGGTGACGTTTGTGCCGCTATCCGCCGACACAGTGCCGCCCGTTGCCGACCACGCCACGCTCTTGATGGCGGCGTTTGCCAGAGAGGCCGTCAGGGCGGTGGTGGAAGCGCTGTCCACGCTGGTAGTGCCGCCCACGATCTCGCCGGTCACCAGCGCCAGAGCCTGATCGGCCGTTCTGCTGGTCAGTCTGGTGTAGTTGGCCTCGTCGCTGGAGAAGTAGGTGCGGTTGTCGTCAGCCTTGTAGATGTGGTTGCCGTTCAGAACCTTGTAGATGCTGGTAGTGGCATCATAGAAGCCGTTGGCGTCCACAGCAGTGCCGTAGTCAACCTTCAGGTTGCTCAGAGCAGTGTTGCTCATGGGCTGAAGCTCCACGCTGCTGCTGAACTGCAGGTTCATGCTGCCGGTGATGCTCTGGGCAGCGTTGGCCACGTCGCCGTTGTCCACGGTGTCGCCATCCAGCCACACCACCACGGACAGGCTCTGCGCCTGGTTCTGGTTCAGCTTAGCCAGCGTAATGCTCTCATCATAGTCCGTGCTGGATACGTCAGTCACCGCCACAAAATTGCCGTCGACATAAGTACCCAGCTTCAGATCGGCCTTGATGCCGTCTGCGGTAGCCTTAGCGGTGCTCATGTCCAGAACGGCCAGCTGGGAGCTGTTGCCGTTGGGATCCAGGAAGGTCACACGGATGGACTTCATCAGGCTCTTGACTTCCTCATCCTTCAGCAAGGCATTGCCCTGGGCGTTGGTGACGGCCTTGAAGGTCATGGAGGAGCCGGCGCCCTGCGTAGCAGCACTCACACTGTCGCTGTAAACGCGCTGCTTGCCCTCAGTCTGGAGCTGCAGATAGCTGTTCACCGCATTGGTGCGGAAAGCCAGGTCGATCATGTAACCATAGGTGTCGGACAGAGTGGTGGTAGCACCGGCGGAAGTGCCGGCAGCTGTCACAGCCTGCAGGGCATTGCCCAGAGTGGGATCCACAGTGGCCTTGGTGACCATGGTGGAGGGCATGTTGGTAACGGTCAGCCCCTTGAAGCTGATGGAGATCTCGCTGGCGGCGGAATAATTGCCCGCCACGGTGGCAATGTAAGCGAACACGCCGCTGCCATCGGGCATTTCCACTCTCACGCCGCCGTCCTTGGTCATCTTGCCCATGAAGGTGGAGTTGATCTCGCCGTTCACCATCAGGTCGGTGGTCTCGTCACCGGTAGCCTTGGCGTTGTAACCGTTGACGGTGACCTTCTCGGTGTCGATCAGAGCAGTCAGCTTGGCCTTGTAGTCGGTTTCGTTCTTAGCATTGGCCACGATGGTCTTCTGCGCTTCCAGAGCGTCCACTGCGGTTTGAATCTGCGCAGGGATAGTGGCGCCATTATCGCTGGCAGCAGTCAGTGCGGCCTTGGCAGAGGCAGCGCCGTTAACGGCGGCCACAGCGGCCTTGTAGCCGGCGTCGGTGTCAATGGTAGTGGCCACTGCCAGGATAGCCTGCTTGTAGGCCTCGTCGATGAGCTTCAGAGAATTCTCGGTGGCGGTGATCATGTTGTTGATAGCCGTTTCATTCTCTGCGGTGATGGTCGCATCGGAGCTGCTCATAGCCAGCTGAGTCACGGCGTTGGCCAGACCCTGGGCATTGTTGGACAGAGCCTGCCGAATGGTGCTCTGCGCCTCGCTGATCTTGCTGCTGTATGCAGCCTTGGCAGACATCAGGCCGGACTGCTGAGCAGTCAGGTTGTCGTTGGTGCCGATGGCACGCACGCCCACGGGCATGGGGTCAACATTCTCCCATGTGTTGTTGTCGGCGTTGAACTTGCCGCTGGCCTGCGTGTTGTTTGCCAGATCCTTCACACGGCCGTCAGCGCCGTACACGGGGATGCTCAGCAGGTTGCCAGTGGCCCAGCTGCCGGCATTATTGAACCGGGCGGGCTTCAGGCTGATGCTCTGCAGACCGTAGGAATCGTCGGACAGATCTACCAGGTTACCCCAAGTGAGGTTGGCTACCGTATCCGCAGCGATCGCCATGGAGCTGCCGACGCCGCCCTCTTCTGCGGTCGTTGCATCAACGTTGCCGCTCAGCAGCGCCATTTCCAGGTTGCCGTTGGCGCCCACGCTGGTGGTGATGCCGGTGATTTCAGGAGCTGTAGACAGGGTGAACCATGCGTAGGTGGCAGAGATCATCATGATGGATGCCACCAGCAGCATGCACACGGCGCCCATGAGCTTCTTCTTCATGTCACCGAAGGACTTTTTTGTCTTGTTCATGCGCTTCATTTCTCCTTTTTGCGTTATTTTCGCGTTTTCTCCCGCCGGAGGAGTTCTGCTTCCGGATCCGCTCTTTCATCCGTCAAAGGCGGCTGAAGTGTCGCTACCCATTCTTTCATGGCAGAGAACGGGCCTACCCGCACCGCAGGGTTTTGGCACCGGCAGTCCCGCATTCTGAACGGGCACGCCCGTTCTCTTTAACAACACTACCTACCGCCGCCCTTCTTTTTGAGGGAGCAAAAAAACGCCGATCTCAGAAACATCTTGCGTGTTTTATCTCCCGCCGGAGATATGTAAATAGCAGAGATGGCTGCCATTTCATACGATCAATTCGGAACTTACTTGTCCCACCAGATGAGGTTGCCCAGGAACCGATCCAGCCAGGACTCCTTTTCGTCGCCGGTTTCATCCCGCATCCTCATGTTCATCTCCACGCCCATGTGTCCGCCAATAAGCTCATCGGTGCACTCCGGATCGTCTCCTTCCAGCCACATGACCACCGTATACTTGTGGACATCGCCTGGCTCCACACCCGCCTGCGAGCCTTTCGCAATGGTGTTGGCGTTTTCAAAGGTATAGGGCACCACACGGTAGTAAGACACGCTGCCCACCGTACGGATGAGCTGGAGCTGGTCGGGATCCGCCAGATATTTTTGGAAAAACGGCTCCGGATAACCATGCCGGTCGTCCCCCGTTTTGGGCAGCATCTCCGACCCGCCGGCGGCGGAGGCTTTGGCGAAAATGCTCAATTTTCCGTCTTCAAACACCATAAGCCACGCAGCCACACCGATGGACTTGCTCTCGGAATTCAAATTGATGGCCCAATCGTAGGTGACACTCTCATCGCCTTCGTTGCGCAGATAAAAAGTATAGGCAAAATAGTCTTCGTTATGTGAGCCGTCCACCTCGTCCACATTCTGTGCAATGTCGGTGATGGACACACAGGGGGCGTCCTCCGCCGGTTTGCTGAACAGGTGCGTCGTGGGGTTGGCAAAATCCCTTGTTTCGCTCATAACGAAGCCGGACTTAAACATGTTCTCAGACATGTTAATTGTAAAATGGCCCCGCAGCTGGCTCACATAAGCCAGCGTCACCATGGCAAAAAACAGGAGAAACAGTGCCCCCAGCAGCGCCCACAGTCCCTTGCCGTGCAGAAACCACTTCAGAAATGCAAGGGGGTTGCGCTTGTCGAAATACAGCCCCATGCTGGAGGCCAACAGCTCAAACTCACGCTTGGAATAGATCTTTCGCTGCTTCATCTCCTTGCGGAGCTTTTTGCGGCCGATCTGGATCTCCTTGACCTCCTCACGGGTCAGGAGCACGCCTGCGCGGGTGCGGCGGAAGAAGGACTTGCGGGGCTTTTTCTCCTTGCCGGGCTTCTTCCCCGGCCCGGAGCCGGGTGGGGGCGTATCCTGCGGGCCAGCAGAAGTGCCCGGCCCGGCCGACGCGCCGCGCCCAGCGGATGAGGGGCCCTTCCCCGCCTTTGCGGTGGGTTCCTCCGCCGCCTGACGCTTTATTTCGTCTGGAATAAAATCATATGGCGAAGCCAACGGGCCACCCCCTCCTTTCCTGCGCGCAGCAACCCATCATCCCCGTAGGTGAAATGTTCTACTCCCAAACGGGAAATTTCGCGCACGAATTTTCGCTGTATCGTTCGCATATTGGCGCACTTACACCAGGGTCGATTTTGATACATTGTGATTATACAACAGCGTGATAAATTTGTCCATGGTTTATTTGTTTTTTCTATACTTTATTTTTCTAAAGAAAAAAGAAAAACGGATAAGGATACGCACCTGCGTTTTTCCTTATCCGTTTCGCATTTCTATGTTATTTTTTTCGCTCCTGGAGCAGGCTGTCGCGGATCAGCTCGTCCTCCTCCACCACCACGCCGGTGATGGGCCCGCTCATGGCCGAAACACCGCAGGCGGTGAGCCAGCGCTGGACATTGGTGTCGTCCACGCCGCCGCCCAGCAGGGTGTAGCCCAGCTCACGCAGGGATGTCATGGTATTGGCAATGCCCTCCTGCAGATAGAGCTCCCGCTTGAAGCGGAGGCGGGTGAAGCCCAGCTCCTTGATCTCGTCCAGGCTCAGCTCCGCCGGGTCGTAGCCGTCCAGCACCAGGGCGATCCCGCTGCGAATATAGCGGCTTAACTGGGCGCGCATTCCCTTGCCGCCGGCGACCACCTCCGCCGCCGGGACACAGAGCATCAGCTTGTCCCGCTGGATAGGCTGGTCGTCGAATAGCTGCTCGAAGCGCTGGAGATGATTTTCCCGCGTGAAGAAATGGGGCAGCATCTGCACCAGCACGCCCATGGTCTGCAGCTTGCAATTCTGCATACGCAGCACGGTGTCCGCCGCCTCGTATAGCAGATAGAAGCTCACATCCGGCGTAAGCTCTGTGCGGGCGAACATCTCTGCCAGGTCCGCTGCACCCTCGGTCTCGCCCGGGCGGCCTGCGATGCCGCCAAACCAGGGAATCGCTTCGTAGGCCACCACGGTGCCCTCGTTGTCCCCCACCATGGGGCGGTAGTGCAGACCCATGGGCCGGTCCTTCCGCTTGTCCACCAGGGGAATGGTCTTGGGCAGCGTGAGGGTATAGTGTACATATTTATTATAGACATTGCGGCACTTTGACCGGCAGTTTTTAAGCACGGCAATGAGCTGCGGCGCCCACAAGCGGTCCTCGCCGGACAAGATCGCGTCAAAGGCCTCCTTGAACGGATCCTCCGACTTGGTCTCCGAAACCAGGCGGTCCAGCTCCTTCGCAATGCCCACGATCTGGGCGATGGGACTGATGTCGTCGCCCTTGCGGCCGTCGGGGTAGCCGCTGCCATCGTAGCGCTCCATGTGCTGCTGGCAGCTCTCTCGCTGCATCTGCCAGGGGATATTCTCCGTATCGGTGTAGTCGGTCACGCCGGTACGCTTTTCCTTGGCAAGCAGTGCGCCCTCCTGCAAGGAGGCTATGAGCGCTCTGCCGTCGGTGGTATATTTGCGATAAACAGCCGCCTCTTCCTCGGTAAAATCGTCGCTCCACACCTGGTATTCAGGGGGGACCAACGCTTTACCCAGCTGATGATACATGCCGCACTTATAGGCAAGATCCGCATACTGACTGCCGATCTGCTGGCGGCCCTTTTCCGTGCTTGACGCAAAACCATCCTCGCAGGCCTGCACGAAAATCACCTGGGTATACGCCGCCACACGCACCGACTGCTGGCGGATCACAGGAGCAAGGCCGCGAAACGCCTCGTCCCAAGTCTCATATTCTTTTCGTTTCCAATCTTGCTCAAGCACAGTCATTTCTCCCTTTATCAAAGCTACGCAAACCTAAACCCGGCAGGCAGAGCTGTCCGCCGGGTTTAGGATGCAGGTCACTGTAGATTATTCGTCATCGCTGATGTCGTAGTCCACCAGGGGGGTAGTATCCACCCGGTTCTTTTTCTTATTGTTGGACTTGGTCACCAGGATCACGACCAGGACAACATTGGCTGCCAAGCTGATGAAGAACAGGATGGGCCATACCTTGTGGATGGGAATGCCGCAGGTCTTATTGTCCGTGCCCATGAGCTGCTCGATCAGCTCATTGATCTGCTTCGCCGCAGCATCCACCTGCGCCTGGTCATCGCTGGTGAGCATATTGTTGCCGTTGGTCAGGGCATCCAGGAGGGCCAGCCACAGGCTGTTGACCTCGTTGTCCTTGCCCATATCCTTGGCCTTTGCAATGGCCTCCACCAGCTTGCTATAGTCCACCTTCACCAGGCCGTCCAGAGCGTCGCTGAGGGCCTTAGCCGCAGCGTCGATCTCCTCCTGGCTGGTGCTGGACAGAGCCGCCTGGCCCTTGGTCAGAGCGTCCACCATCTTGTTCCAGCTGTCAGCGGTATAGCCGTCCTTCTTGAGGTTGGAGGCCTTGTCAATGAGCTCCTGCAGCTTGCTCAGGTCCACCTTGACAGTGGGGGTAGAGGGCGTGGTGTTACCACCGCCGCCATTGCCACCATTGCCGCCGTTTCCGCCATTACCACCATTGCTGCCGCTGACCACCTGCACGGTGTAGGAAACGGTGTTATGCTTCTCCACCATTTCGCCGTTGGGGTAGTCATAGGAGTAATAATCAAAGGTGACCGTGTACACATCGCCAACGGATGCACCGCTGGGTGCCTTTACCGTCGCCGTGACGGTCTTTGTTCCTTCGGCATACAGATAGAATATACCGCTGGAGTTCACGCCGCCAGACTCGCTGGCACTATAGCTCACCGATGCTCCGCCGGAGCAGGTCGCTGTACCGTCGATACTCTCTGCATTCACGGTCAGGGTCACATTGACGCTGCCGCCGGGCTTCACCGTGTAATCAGCAGCACTCGCAGCAACGATCGACAGGGCCATAACCAAAACTGCCGCAATTAAGGTCGCCAAGAGTTTTCTTCCAAACTTCATTTCTTTACACCTCTCATATTCTACACATTTCTGAATAACTTCTCTTCCCCGCGCTCTGCCCTTTCACAGGCAGAGCGCGGTTTTTTGTATGCATTGGGTTTAGTCGACCTTGTTTTCGTAGCTCGACTTATAGCCGTTCCAATCCTTGCTCATGAACTTGAGTCTGTTCTTAGATGCATCGCCGGAGTCAATTCTCCCGTTTTTGTTCACATCCGCAGCCTTCAGTGCCGCGCCCGTCAGTTTCTCAATATCCATGAAGTGCCGCCGCATCAGTACCGCGTCACCAGAGTCGATTCTGCCGTTGCAGTTGGTATCGCCCACAATGATGATGGTATATCTGTACAGGTCGCTGCCGGAGGCCACCTTTACCGTGGCACCGTTTCTCACCAGGCCCTTGTCAGTCAGGCCGCCAGCCTCCACCGTGACCGTTGCGTCGGATTTATTCAGAATCTTGCGTAGAGCTGTTTGCAGTTGTGCCGTGTCAATGCCCTCGGGACGGACATCCAAATACATATCGCCCTTGTCCTCGCACTGCTCAACTACCGTGTAAGTATAAGTTTTATTGGCAACCGTTTCCTTGACCTTATAGCCGGCCTGATCCGTCTCAGCCTTAACTTCCGCGTCAGATACCAGCTTAGCGTCGATATTCTTCAGCACGAACTTGTATCCGGCCTGATTGAGCTTATCGGCGCCGATGACAGTCAGTGTGCCGGTAACGGGCACATTCTTGGTCAGGGTCACATCAGCCAGGAGCTCCAGGGTACCCTCGCCGTTCAGATGAGCCAGCGCAACATCCAGATCCTTATAATAGTCGCCGTTGACCTTCACCGGGTACTGCACCAGGAATGCCCTGCTATCGACCACATCCACATACCAGCCGGTCACACCGCTATCCACCATAGCATCGGTAATATCGTTCATGGTGACACTGGCATCGGTGGACTTCAGCACGAACTTGTGCTCGTTCATCTCCAGGGTCTTGCCCTGCACGGTCAGAGGAACATTCACATTCACATTGCCCGTCAGGCTCTGGGCCTTGTTCAGCACCATGGTCACTGCATCCGTAGCACTGCTGATAATGGCCAGCGCCTGGGTCAGATCATTGCCGTTATACAGCACCTGGCCGTCACGGCCCTTCACCACGATGTCCTTATCTTCGGTGAACAGGTCCGCATCCAGCACAACATTGGCAACGCCGTTCAGCGTCCCGGTAAAGGATTTCGCGCTCCGGGTCAGTGTAAATGTCTTGTCCTTATACTCGACCTTGTAGGAGCCGTACTCCGCCGTGGCGGTGGAGCCCAGCGTACCATTGTTGCCCTTGGTATTGACCAGATCCAGGGCTCTGCCGATAGCGTACAGGATGTCGCCATAGGCGCTCATCTTGCTGGCCTCTTCATTGTTTACGGACACATCCAGGCCAAGCATGTTGGCCTGCACATTGAAGATGGGCTTCCCGTTCAGGGCACGCAGCGCAGAGATCAGCTGCTTGCTGCTCACCTTTTCCACGGCGGTCTTCAGTGCATCCTGGCTCTGGGTGGCGATATAGTCCTTGATCCCCTCTACCAGCTCCGCTCTCAGGGCATCGCCCTCGGGCAGGCTGTTGGCTACGATCATCGCCGGGAAGATCACATAGTTAATATCCTCGCGTGCATTTACCTTTGCATTGAAGGTGACGCCCAGGTCCATGTTCAGGCCCATGTCGTCTCTGGTGCCGGAAGCGGAGATGTCGCTGATCTCAATACCTGTGCTGTCGTCCACGACCACAGCCTCCTGCAGCACGCCCAGGATACCCTGGATGCGGTCGATGGCACCATTGTACTCCTCGCCGCTTGCCACGCGGACGCTGACATTGACTGTATCCGTCGCGCCATCCTTCGTGCTGATGTTTAAATAATTGTCATTAGCAACCTCAGCGGTCACGCCGAACCCGGTCGCCGTAAAGGTATAGGACAGAATATCCTGGTCATTTGCGATCGCATCGCTAACGCTCTCAAACTGGAAGAGCTTATGGAGTATATCGTTGGCAAGTGCGTTGATGCCGTCCAGGTTCAGGCAGTCCAGAAGGATATTGCCCGTGCCGGCAAAGGATGCCGTGTCTACCATGTCGGCAATGTCATCCAGCGCCAGGTCGTACAGCACCACATCCTGTCCGCCGATGTTCACAGACACCTTCTTGGTGGCGTTGCCATAGTTCATGACGACTTCTGCCGCCAGCTCGGCTGCAACCGCCAAGACATTTTTGCGTTCCTTGGTCAGTTCCTTCCAAGCATCCAGAGACGGGATGACCGACAGGACAATGTTTTCGCCATTTGCGGTGGAGATTCTCTCCACACTGTACACCGTCTTAGCCAGGGCAGAGCCGTCGGTCGCATTCCCCGCGTTTGCAAGGCCGCCCTTGGAAAGGACGCTGTTAACCACGATGACCCGGTCATTGCTGTCGCAGATCACTTCATCCACAGTGTGGCCGTTCAAATCAATGATAACATTGTTGCAGCCGGACTTCACCGTGATCTTCTTGCAGGTGTCCGCCATCAGCACGACCATGCTGTTGCCGGTCTCCACCGTGAAGGAGGAGTCATTCGCCGCCGGAATAAACTTGATCAGGCCCGAAGTGCTCTTCTGCGCGTGCATGACCACGGCTGCGTATTCCTGCGTATGGGTAATGCTGAAATTCAGCCCTCCGCTCAGGGTCGTGCTGGACAAATGATTCTTGACAATGTCACGCAGGCCTTCGTTGCTGATGCCGTCCAGCAGCTCCTCCATGGAGTAGCTCATCTGCGTGCCAAAGGAAGCGTCCGAACCCGTCTCATTGCTAAAGACGCTATTCTTCAAAATGGACTTTACAACTTTGAATGCACCCTGGTACTTGGTCACATCCACAGAGGTCACGCCAAATTTTTCCAGCGTGTTCTGGATGGTCGTTGTGGAACTGCTTTCTGCCTCCACAATAGGTGCCAGCAGGCTGTCATACAGATCCGGGACGATGTTGACCAGATTCCACTGGCCCTTTTCGATGGTGCTCACATCCGCCTGGTTCAGCAGCAGCGCTGCACCCATCAGCCCCTTATAGGCGTTATTGGATGCGGCATTGACATTGATGCTGCCGTTGTCCAGGGATACGGAGATGCCCTTATCGTTCAGGGTGCTTGCCGCATCGCGGATCTTCTTCATGTCGTTGGCGCTGCGGTTAAAGTCCTCCAGTGTAACGGCGACATTGATCTTCGTCCCGTCAAATTCAGTGGGGATCTGCAGCAGCTGCAGACCGATGGTACTTAGGTCATTCACATAACCGCCGGTCACTGCATAACCGTTGGAAGCGTCCGGCGTCCACATGACCGCGCCGGGAATCGATCTTTCAACAAGGTCACCATCAGCCGTAATGCCGTTGAGAATGGTATCCAGGCTGAGTCCGCTGTTCAGCAGTACATCCACAAGGCTCTGCAGATTGATCACGCCGTCCGTCAGGAAGGACTGGCCGTTATTGCCCATCAGGATGCTCTTGTAATTCAGCAGCTCCTGAGAAATGCCACTGAGAACAGATTCCAGCTTCATGGAGCCGGAGGGATACACGCGCACCACCAGGGTGTACTGACCGTCCTGCTCATAGGGGATAAACGCCAGTTGCAGGCAGTTATTCTTGTCTCCCAGGTTGATGGTCATGCCCTCGCCGGAAGCCACCGCAGCATTCATGGCATCCACCATCGCCATAAACTTTTCACGAGCGGTATCGACCGTTGTGCGGGTGATGATGCAGCTTCCATTGGCAAACAGAGTATCGAAAGTCATGTCGCCGGTAGCGGCCGTGTTGAAGATATACCGTCCATCCGTGGCCGTGATCGCAATGTCTCCGATAGAGTAGTCGTAGCGGAAGCCACTGTCAGAGCAGGCGGGCAGGGAAATGGCAGGATCGTCATAATAGAACACCTGCTCCGCGGCCACAGTCTCGCCATCTTCATCCACGAACTGTACCGTGTACTGCTTGGGCGTATAGGTCACCGTCAGCTTGGTGGATGCCGCCGTCAGTTTCGTGCCCACGGCCGGAATTGCGCTGGAGTCGGCCGTCTGCTCATAGTGGATCTTATCCACATTGGCAGCCTCTTCCGCCTTGGTCAGGGCATCTGTCAGCTCTGCCACCATCGCAAGATCCAACACAACATCGTCACCGTCGTTGTTGCTAAAGGCCACATCTACCTTTTGGGTGGACTTCACAGCGCCGTCGCTGCTGCGCACCACCACCTGCACGGTCACATTTTTCTTGCCGATGCCTGCCACACTGAGTGTTGTGGTCAGCACGGGTGTCTGCGTCACTGCTTCATACTGCTTCACATCGTCCTTATAGGCAACGATGGCATTGGTCAGTTCCTTCAGGCTTGCATCGGTGGCTCTCGTATTGATCGCCGCATTAGGAGCAACCAGCTTTGTGACGGTTTCCTCCATCGCCTTGGTCACATCATTGATCTTTTCGTAGTATACGCCCATGTCTGCGCTCACCAGCATATCCTCGAGAGCGGGGTCAGCGCAGATAATATTCATGTTGTCATACAGATACTTGAGCTGTTTTTGGAAGGTGACATTATTTTGATAGTAATAAGCCAACTTTTCCGCATCGTTCAGGTCCTTGTAGCTGCCCACATAGCCATACATCAGCAGCTTCGTATCTTCTCTATCGCAGCAATTGTCAACAATGAAGTTAATCGCGTCCTTGGACTCCTGCTTCATGTTGCGGTCGCCCTCAATAGTGCTTCGGATCAGGCCGATCTTTTTATTGACCTCTTCCAGCTTAGAATACTGCTCTGCCAGCTTATTCAGGGCCTCCAGCTGGCTGTTGGCCTGTTGTACCAGGGTGTAGGGCAAATTCAGCATGGCTGTCGCAGAATCTGCATCCAGCTCCACATCTGCCCAGCCCAGAGCCAGCTTATAGCTCACAGATACCGAGTCAAATTCCTCGCTTATAGTCGCCTTGTCGCCCACAAAAGGAACCGGTGTACCGCTCACGCCGCCTTTAACAGGTGTCGCGGTGGCCGGGACCCAGTACAGATCGCCGGTATTCGCATGATAGCTCTTACCCGTAACGATGTAAGCGCCATTATTCTCCGAAACCGTCAGCAGTTCGTCGCCCTCGCCGGGGGTGCGGAGACGAACTGTTCCCGTTTTCAGGGCAGCCTGGCCCAGAATATTCCCGGTCGCCTCATCGTCTTTCGCATAATTCTGCGCGATCATCTTACCAAGGTCATGGATCTCCCACGCCTTGCCCTCCACGCGGGAAATCGTGGTATTCTTCACAATACGGATCACGGCCCCTTCGTCGTAGGCTTCACCATTTACGGTGTAGTCCCACACGGCCGTAGCGCTGCCCTTGGCCGGCAGCGTCAGATTGTAGCCATAAGGCAGCTTGCCATTCTCCAGTTTATCCAGAATGTCCTGGCAATCTGTGGTGATCGTATATTTTTTCGGAGTATATGTAATGGTATAGGTATAGGTCTCGCCATCCACCAATCCCACGGATGTGTCAATCGCCGGAGAAACCGTTACCTCTCTGTCATAGAAGGTATTATTTACATCGTAATCTTCCCAGCCCTTCAGCACGGAAGATTCCATACCGTTTTGGCCGATCATCTGCTCAATGGCATCCTGTGCAGACCCGGCAGCCAAACGAATGACTCCCGCGTCTTTAACCAGAGCGTCGGTCACCGTTGCGCCGGTCTTGTATACATCGGCCTTTACCTCAACCTTTACGGTAGCCTGGGCCATGTTGGCCGTGACCACTGTAGTGTCAGCCAGCAGCTCTGTTTTGGACGCAGTCGTATCACTGGTCTCCGTGATCGTCGCGACCAGCTCTTCCAGTTTTTCCGCATCCGTGCCGGAATTCACCAGCCCGGCCAGCTTCGTCCAGTCAAACTCAGCGCCAACCTGAATATCCGCCGTTATGCCCTCCAGCGTTTTAACAGCAGCCGCCATGGCATTGCTCAGCTTATTGCCGGTAACCATATCCAGCGTGCTGGTAGCGTCCTTCAGCAGCGTAGCCTGGGCATAGATCTCATCCAGCGCCGCCTTCACATCCGCATAATTGGTGCAAAGACTATAAATATTTTCGGCGATGCCGGTCTTCTGCCAGATCTGCTTAACAGCCAGGCTTCCGTCCTTAGCATCATCCGTCAATGCCTTCATTTGCTTTTGGTCATCTTCGCCTTTCCCGATCCAACTGATCCGATTCACATTGGGCTGTGAGGCCATGTACGGGAATCCGCCGCCATCCCCCTTATTCAGCTTTGCATAAATCTGATAAATCGGTGTCATCGGCAGATCGCTGCTGGTCATATTGGTCACAATATCATCCAGACTGAATGCGATCTTCTCCTGCAGCACCTGGTCCAGAGACTGCACGCCCAGCTTTGCCCTGTCAGACGCCGTCTTCGCCGCCTTCAGATTCTTAGCCGCGCTCAGCAGCCCATTCTGCTCGTCCAGCTCCACAGTGATGTACATCTCGTACTTCACGGCGACACCGTAGGAAGTGCCGTCATAGGAGAAGCTGCCGGTATAGGCGCTGTTCCCGTTATCGGTCAGCTCGAAGGACGCGCCCGAGGGCGTGTCGTTCACCATGAGCTGCGCGGACACGGGCACCCAGGTATACCCACTATTGGTATACGCCTTGGCCGTGACAGTCTTGCGCTCAGCGTCAATGCTCACCAGGCCGCCGCCGTTGTTGGTATCCGGCGCCGTATAGGTGTAGCCCGCCTCGTTCAAGAGCTTTGCCGTCAGCAGGTCCTGTTCCGCTTTGGTCAGGCTGTCGTAGTTTTCCACCAACAGCCGACCCAGGGTCTTTGTCGGCTCTGCTTGCGCCACCGGCTCTGCCCAGGTGAAGGTCACCGTGGACAGCGCCATAACAATGGCCAGCAGCATCGCCATGCTCCGTTTGAATGCTGTCTTCATTTTCATACCTTCCTTTTTTAGCGTACAACATACCCCTTTTAAGTAAATATGCCATCCCGGACCCGCGCAGTCCTACCTTTGCCTGCCCGCAATAACACATATTACTTTCATGATACTCATACTCCGAATTATACAATACTGCTTTTTCTATTTCAAGTCTTTTTTCCATAAAATTCCCACCGATTCACTCAACTATATAAAAAAACTATGAATGTTTTTGTGCAAAAGCACGACGATTTCCCATCCCGCCCCCTTTTCATAAATTTTCCGCCCCCGGACACAAAAAATTATAAAAAACCTATTGACAACGGCAGTTAGATGTGTTAAACTCCAAAGCAGTTAGAGGAATCTAACCAACCGAGATCCTGAAATTTCCTTGCATCAAGCGGCAAGCTCCGGGCAACCTGCTGGCAGAAGGGAGGCGACCTCAATGTCTGAGGAAATGCTGGTGCGTCAATGTGCGCCCACCCTGGCCGGCATCAAGACCGGCAGTCTCTTTCCGTGCCGATACGACTCGCAGGAGGATCTGATGGCCGACATCCGCGCTCTGAACCAGATGCTGGTACCCAAGGGGCTGTGTATGCTGCCCGTGCGCTGCAAAGACGGCAGCGCCCTGCTGTACCTCTACCGGCCCCGGAAGCTGCAAAGGGACCTGTCCAACGACCTGGCCCAAAAGCTGCTGCAAAAGGCGGGCTACCCCCAGGGGAGCAGCGCCTCCTGCGTGAGCAAGCTGATCAAGCGTCTGCGCAGCGAGTCGGATTTCCCCCACGAGATCGGCCTGTTTCTCAGCTACCCGCCGGAGGATGTGGAGGGCTTCATCTCCAACAACGCCGAGCGCTACAAGTGCGCGGGCCTGTGGAAGGTGTACGGCGACGAGGCCCGGGCGCGGCGGATGTTTCACGATTTCAAAGCCTGTACGGCAGACTACTGTCGCCATCTGCGCTCCGGCGTCCGGCTGGAGGAGCTCGTGGTGGCTGTCTGAATAAATCTAACGGAAAGGAGTTTTTCTCATGCTGACCTGGCTGTCTTCCAACCTGTCAACCATTGTCATTTCCCTTCTCTTACTTGCTGTTATCTTTCTCATCGTTCGCCACTTGATTCGCCAGCGAAAGCAGGGAAAGCACTCCTGCGGTGGCAATTGCGGTGCTTGCGGCGCCTGCAAAAACTGTCACAGCAAGACATGAATCCGAAAAACTGCGAGGGTCGCCACCCCCGCAGTTTTTCGCTTTCAATTTTAGCACTCTCCATACATGAGTGCTAAAATTCATATTCTGTTCATAGAAATCACTGGATTTGTTCACACCTGCGCCGTAGAATCAAAATTGTTCCGAGGGGAACGAAAAAGTAATTTCAAATAGTTTATATAGGAGGTCATTATCATGTTGAATCACAATCATGCACTGAGTGTTTTCGATCCGTTCCGCGAGATGGAGAAGATCGAGAAGAGTTTCTTCGATGATCCCTGGGCCAACTTTGGCCGGACCTTCACCGACTCCTTCCGCACCGATGTCACCGACGAGGGCGACCACTTCAAGATCACCGCAGACCTGCCGGGCTTCGAGAAGGAGAATATCCACCTGGACCTGTGCGACGATGCCCTGACCATCTCCGCCGAGCGCCATTCCGAGCACGAGAACAAGGATAAGCGCAGCAAGTACCTGTGCTGCGAGCGCAGCTACGGCGCTTATAGCCGCACCTTCAATGTCACCGGCATCGACACCGCCAATATCAAGGCCAAGTACGACAAGGGCGTCCTGGAGCTGATCCTCCCCAAGGTCACCCAAGAGCCCAAGCAGTCCAAGCGCCTGGAGATCGAGTGAGATAAAAATAATCAATCTGCGCGAAGCAATGAAAAGGGATGCCTGCGGGTGTCCCTTTTTTTGTTGGGAAAACACACAAAAGGGTATTACGGATTCCCACGACAGTGACATCGGTCACTGTCTCGGAATGACAGGATATTTTTCCCCTGCCCGCTGTCATTGCGAGGCCAGTGCGCACACTGGCTGTGGCAATCCGTAATACCCATGCACGCGCCCCGTCCCATTCGTAGGGGCGGGGTTCTACCCCGCCGTCCAACAACCACCGCACCATCGCGGCGGCGTGGGGGCACGCCGCCCTACGCAAAAACTCCGGGACATCGATCCCGGAGCTTTCTTTCACTTCTTCCCATCATAATTAAAGAACATATCCGCCCAGAATTTGTAGGTGTGGCTGTGTTCGGCGTACCACTCGTGGTTGTCCTCTTTCATTCTGTCGGTGTCGGCGTATTTCTCCAGGGCGTGGCAGGCCCGGACATAGGCCCGCTGCAGGGCGCGCATCCGGGCGGACATATGCTCCAGGAGGCTCATGATCTTCGCGGGGTTCTCCTGGAAGAAGGTGCTGAAATTGTCGTGGTTGATGACCTTCACCACCGTGGGCTCCAGGGCCACCGCCGTGGTGTTCCGGGGGCGGGTCTCCAGGAAGCTGATGACATTCAAAAAGTCCCCCGCTTCGATCTCCACCACCAGCTTCTCCTCCGGGGTGCCGTAATTGATGTACACACCCACGCGGCCCAGCATCACATCGTAAATGGCCAGCTCAAAGCTCTTTTCTTTTAGTATGATCTGTCCTTTTTTGAACTTTTTTTCCATGCCTTCGATCATCTTTTCCCGGCCCCTTTCTTATGTTTTTACCATTGTACCCTACCGGAAGCGGGATTGTCAATGGAGAAGTCCCCCGCGCAGACCACCTCTGGCGAAAATTCCTGCGGAATTTTCTGCCAAAAGGATTGCAGCCTGCTGCGCGCATAATTTTGCCGTTTGCGGCAAAATTCCACACTTGCAGTCTGAGAGGTATTTTTCCCCACGCGCATGTCGCGGTGAAAAATGATTTTAATTTTTTGCCGCCTGCGGGCGGCAAACTCTGCGAGGCTTTTTATGGAGAAGTCCCCCGCCCAGGCCGCAACGACCCGTGCGGGGGACATTTTTTTCGCGCTTTTTACCGAACCAGCCCGCGGCGGTATTCCGCGTTCAGCTCCCACAGCTCCTTTTCTCCGTCGATATACGGCTGGTAGTAGGCATCCACCCGGCCGCCGCCCAGATTGTCACAGCCATTGCAGCCCTCACAGCTGCTGCCGCAGGCGGCCAAACCTTGCCGGACGATCTGTTCGCGCTGGGCCCGGGTGGTATCCCGGATCAAGACAGATTGCATATTCCTCGCTCCTTATCCGGCCCGCACCAGCATATTCTCGGCAAAAATGCCGTAGCCCTGGGTGGGGTCGTTGATCATCACATGGGTCACGGCGCCCACCAGCTTGCCGTTTTGCAAAATGGGACTGCCGCTCATGCCCTGGACGATGCCGCCGGTGGTTTGCAGCAGCTCCGGGTCGGTGATGCGCAGCAGCAGGTTCCGGGTGGTGTCCGCGTCACGGTACACCTTCACGATCTCCACCTGATACTCCCTGATCTCCTCGCCGGAGATGGTGGAGCGGATCACCGCGCTGCCGGTCTGCACCTCGTCGGCGCTGGCCACGGGCACCGCCTGGCCCTGGGCGGGGAAATCCGCGTCGGACACGGTGCCGAAAATGCCGCCGTCACTGTTCACCGTCACCGTGCCCACATCCCGCTGCACGGAAAAATCGCCCTTCAGCTCGCCGGGGTCGCCCTTTTCGCCCTTTTTCACCGCTTTCACGGTGGTCTCCATGATGGAGCCGGAGCCCAGGCTCATGAGCTGGGCCGTGTCCACATCGGTGATGCCGTGGCCCAGGGCGCCGAAGCCGCCGCTCTCGGGGTCATAATAGGTCATGGTGCCGATGCCGGCCATGCTGTCGCGGATCCACGCCCCCAGGCGGACGCTGCCGTCGCTGCCGCACACGGGGGTGATGTCCACGGTTTTTTGCGTCTGGCCTCGCTGGAGGGTCATCTGCGCCGTCTTGTCGCCGTTCTCCCGGAGCAGCTCCTGCAAATGCTCCGTGGAGGCGATCTTTTCGCCGTTAAAGGTCAGCAGCAGGTCGCCCTCCTTGATGCCGCACTTCTGGGCCGGGCTCTTGCCGTCCTCCAGCGCCGACACATCCACCACCAGCACGCCGTCGGCAAAGAGCTTGATGCCCACCGCCTGCCCCAAGGGGATCACGGTTTTCTCCTGGGCGTAGGCGCCCTGAACGCAGGCTGTAAGCGCCAGCAAAGCCGCCGCGCACAAGGCCGCCGCGCGCCCCCAAAGGGATTTGCCTCTTGTTTCATACATGCAGCCACCCCTCGCTTTTTCATTTTTCTTGTCGTCGACGACAACCTTTACTTTGCGCCGCCGGGGCAAAAAAATGAGCGGCAATTATAGGAGAATGTGACGCATTTTTCTGCGTGGGCGCATTATAATTAAAATGTAAAATAATCGTACAAAATAGAAAATTTCTCAAAAATTTCCATATATCCTCCCCCTTCGCCCCCGCCGGGTCCTTGCTTTTCCGGGAAAGACACGGTATAATGGTTCCCATATATTTACCCAATGGGAAAGAGGTTTCACGCCATGAGGATCACCGTAAAAGTAGGCACATCCACCCTGACCCACGCCACGGGGCGGCTGAATATCCAGCGCATCGAGAAACTGTGCAAGGTGCTCAGCGACCTGAAAAACGCCGGCCACGAGATCATTCTCGTCTCCTCCGGCGCCATCGGCATGGGCGTCGGCAAGCTGAATCTCCCTGGCCGCCCGGCGGATATGCCCGGCAAGCAGGCCGCCGCCGCCGTGGGCCAGTGCGAGCTGATCTACACCTACGACAAGCTCTTCGGCGAATACAGCCACACCGTGGCGCAGCTCCTGCTCACCGGCGAGGACATCAAAAACGGCCAGCGCAGCCACAATGTCCGCAACACTCTCACCCGCCTGCTGGAGCTGGGCGCGCTCCCTGTCATCAACGAAAACGACGCCGTTTCCACGGACGAAATTGGCGTGGAGAACACCATCGGCGAAAACGACACCCTCTCCGCCATCGTGGCCGCCGCCACCCATTCGGACCTCCTGGTCCTGCTGTCGGACATCGACGGCCTCTACGACAGCGACCCTCACCAAAATCCCGACGCCCAGATCATCCCCACCGTGGAGAGCGTGGACGACCACATCTACGCCCTGGCCGGGGGCACCGGCTCCGCCCTGGGCTCCGGCGGCATGGTCACCAAGCTCAACGCCGCCGTCATCGCCACCGAGGCCGGCTGCGAGATGGTCATTGCCAATGGCAGTAAGCCCGACCTGCTCTATGACATCGCCCAGGGCAAGCCCGTGGGCACCCGATTTTTGAAGAAGAAGGTGTAACGCCATGACCACTATGGACATCATTCGCCGCACCCGCGCCGCCCGGACGGACCTCCACACCCTGACGGCGGAGGACAAGAGCCGCCTGCTCCTGTCCATGGCTCAGAGCCTGCGGCAGCACGCAAACGACATTCTCGCTATCAACGCCCGGGATGTAGAAGCCGCCCGGGGCAAAATTTCCGATGTGATGCTGGACCGCCTGCGCCTGGACGAAGGCCGCATCGCCGCCATGGCCGAGGGCCTGTGCGCCGTGGCCGCTCTCCCGGACCACACGGGCCGCATCCTCAGCGAGATCAAGCGCCCCAACGGCATGACGATTTATAAAAAGCAGGTGCCCCTGGGCCTGGTGGCCATCATCTACGAGAGCCGCCCCAATGTCACCTCCGATGCCGCGGCCCTGGCCATTAAGAGCGGCAATGTCTGCGTCCTGCGCAGCGGCCGGGAGGCCATCGGCAGCGCCCGGGCCATCACCGCCGCCCTGAAGGAGGGCATCACCGCCGCCGACGGCAACCCCGATATTCTCAACATTTTGGAGGACACCAGCCACGACAGTGCCAACCAGCTCATGCAGGCCAAGGGCCTGGTGGACCTGCTGATCCCCCGGGGCGGCGCGGGCCTCATCCGCGCCTGCGTAGAAAACGCCACCGTCCCCTGCATCGAGACCGGCACGGGTATCTGCCATGTCTATGTGGACGAATTCGCCGACCTGGATAAGGCGGTAAAAATTATTGTAAACGCCAAAACCAGCCGCCCCTCCGTCTGCAACGCCGAGGAGGTCTGCCTGGTCCACCGGGCCGTGGCGGAGAAATTTCTCCCCATGCTGAAAAAGGCCCTGGTGGACGACCGCCAGGCGGCGGGTCAGATCCCCGTGGAGCTGCGCCTGGACCCGGCAGCGGCGCAGATCATCCCCGGCACCCCCGCCGGCGACCGGGATTTTGACACGGAGTTCCTGGATTATATCCTGGCCGTGGCCGTGGTGGACAGTGTGGACGCCGCCATCGCCCATATTCAGCAGCACTCCACCGGCCATAGCGACGCCATCGTCACCGAGAACGCCGAAAACGCCCAGCGCTTCGTGGACGAGACCGACAGCGCCGCCGTCTATGTCAATGTCTCCACCCGCTTCACCGACGGCAGCGAATTCGGCCTGGGCTGCGAAATGGGCATCTCCACCCAAAAACTCCACGCCCGGGGCCCCATGGGTCTGGACGAACTGAGCACCTATAAATACATCATCCGCGGCACCGGCCAAACCCGCTGACCGCCATCGTAAAATCTCCCAAACATCCATACGGGCGGGGTTCTACCCCGCCCGTTTTCCGTACAAAGATTAAAATTGTAGGGCGGGACCCATGTGTCCCGCCGCCCCCGTACCAATTGTGTTCATCCGTAGGGGCCGATGCCTACATCGGCCCGCCCCCCTGCACTTCTTGCAACCCCTCCGTAGGGGTCGGCGTCCCCGACGACCCGTATTCCCGCACCCCTTGTAATCCGTAGGGCGGGGTGCCCCCACCCCGCCGCCCACCGCATTTCTTATAATGTGTCATTGCGAGGGCGCTCTGCGCCCGTGGCAATCCGTAACCCCCGTTCTCCCCACATAAGGGGAGGTTTTTTTGTAGGGACGGACGCCCCTGTCCGCCCGCCCCCCGCACTCCTTGCACCCCCTCCGTAGGGGTCGGCATCCCCGACGACCCGTATTCCCGCACCCCTTGTAATCCGTAGGGCGGGGTGCCCTCACCCCGCCGTATGTACCCCAACTTCCCATAACCAATCGTAGGGCGGGCTGACCACAGCCCGCCGCCCGTACGCCCCCCGCACCCCTTGCAAAAAACTGTCATTGCGAGGCCAGTGCGCACACTGGCCGTGGGGAGCGAGCCGAGCGCTGCCAGTGGCAGATGCAGCGAGGTGAGCGAGTGGCCGCGGTCAAAATTTCAAGCGCCCGCCGTTAGGCAGCGCAGAAATTTTGGGCACCGCAACAGGGACATCCGCAACCCTCGTCCCCAAAGCCTCCCCTGCGTAAGGGGAGGTGGCGCGAAGCGCCGGAAGGGTCGCCCCTACGCCCCCTTATAGCGCATCAAAAAACGACCGGCCCCAGGCCGGTCGTTTTCTCACACATAAATATACAATGGGACTGTACTCAATTCTGTCCCCGCTCAA
Source organism: Bacteroidaceae bacterium (assembly GCA_963634265.1). GTDB lineage: Bacteria > Bacillota > Clostridia > Oscillospirales > Oscillospiraceae > Vescimonas. Next base: position 54,034 of record CAVHCH010000140.1, read on the forward strand.
AGATCTTCAAAATATCATCGAAGTGGCTCTGCTCCTCTTTCAGCTCCGCCTCTTCCTCCGGGGTGATGTCCTCCGCCGCCTGCTCGGGCTTCGCCTCCGGGGCCTTCCCGGCCACGGGCGCGGAGATCTGCGCCACCTCGTCGGGCTCTGCAAACCCGGTGGCGATGACAGTCACGCGAATTTCGTCGTCCAGATTCTCGTCGAAGGTAGCGCCGAAGATGGTCAGCGCGTCGGGGCTCACCGCCTCCTGCACCAGGGTGGCGGCCTGCTCCACTTCCTCCAGGCCGATGTCCATGGACCCGGTGACATTGATGAGCACGCCCTTGGCGCCCTGGATGCTGGTCTCCAGCAGGGGGCTGGAGATAGCCATGCGGGCGGCCTCCTCGGCCTTGCCCTTGCCGGCGGCGCGGCCCACGCCCATGTGGGCCAGACCCGCGTCCTTCATCACAGCCGTCACATCGGCAAAGTCCAGGTTAATGAACCCGGTGTCCCGGATCAGGTCGGAAATGCTCACCACCGCCTGGCGCAGCACATCGTCCGCGATCTCAAAGGCGTTGGCAAAGGTGATCTTCTGGTCGGTGGCGTACTTCAGCCGCTCGTTGGGGATGATGACCAGAGAGTCCACCTTCCCCCGCAGCTCCTCAATGCCCTGCTCGGCCTGGGTCATGCGGCGGCGCCCCTCAAAGCCGAAGGGCTTGGTGACAACGCCCACAGTGAGGATGCCCTGCTCCCGGGCGCTCTCGGCCACCACAGGGGCCGCACCGGTGCCGGTGCCGCCGCCCATACCGGCGGTAACAAACACCATGTCGGTGTTTTCCAGAGCCTTGGAGAGCTGGTTGCGGCTCTCCTCGGCGGCCTTGCGGCCCACCTCCGGGTCAGAGCCTGCGCCCTTGCCGCCGGTGAGCTTCTCGCCGATCTGGATCTTATAGCTTGCCGCAGAAGAATTCAGTGCCTGCTTATCCGTATTCACGGCCACAAAGTCAACGCCCTTGACGCCGCTGGTGACCATGCGATTGACCACATTGTTTCCGCCGCCGCCAACACCGATGACCTTGATGTTGACCACATTTTCCATACCTGTATCCATTGCAAATGCCATGTCGCTTCCTCCTGCTGCAGATTGTCTGAGATGGCAGTCTTACCATCGATTAACAAGGGCAAACACGCTTGCCAGCGCGCCTTTGCGGCGCTTTTTGTCCTTCTCACCTTGACGGGCGCCAGCCCGCCTGCGGCTCAAAAGCCAAAAATCGCTCGGAAATCCATCGCTGGCAGGTGCGAAGCAGTTTTGCCGCGCAGAAATGTGTCCAGACAAGGAAAGACCCGCAGGGAATACT
>CAVHCH010000141.1:0-31906 GCA_963634265.1 Bacteroidaceae bacterium
GACTACTTCAATCTTTCGGTGAGCGTCCAGTCCCTGCCTGTTCCCTCAAATACTGTTTCGAGGGGATGTGTTATGCTCAAAATTGTTTACCCAATCTGCTGTGGGATGGATGTTCACAAATCCTTTGTCGTCGCCTGTATCGCTTCCAGCAATGAGCAGGGTGTAACAAGCTACAAAAGCAAGCGGTTTTCCACCTTCACCGGGGACCTGCGCCGGTGTGCAGTTTGGCTTTCTGAGAACAACTGTAAAGATGTGTGTATGGAATCCACCGGAAAGTATTGGATTCCCATCTATAACATCCTGGAGCGCACCTGCAATATTGTCCTGGCTCACCCCAAATATGTGAAAGCGATTCGGGGCAAGAAAACCGACAAGCGAGACGCCAAATGGATTGCAGACATCTTCAAACACGACCTTGTCGCTGGGAGCTTTATCCCTCCGGCAGATATTCGCCAGCTTCGGGATTTGGTGCGTTATCGATGGAAACTCACCAACTTTACTACCGGCGAGAAAAACCGGGCGCAAAACTGTCTGACTGTCTCCAACTTCAAACTGGACGATGTGTTTTCAGATGTGTTTGGGAAAGCAGCGTCTGCGATTACAGATAGGATTTTGGAGATCCCGGCAGAGAAAATCACGGATGTTTCCGTCTTCCGAACCAAAGGCATGAAAGCGACCAATGAACAGGTGCTTGCCGCCGTGGACGGAGAGATGTGTGTCCAACAGGCTGAAAAGCTCCGCATCATCCGTTCTCACATGGACAGCCTTGGACTGTGCAAGCTCAATCTGGAATCGCTGATTCTGTCTACTGCTGAGAAATATCTTCCCCAACTCAACCTTGTTATGACGGTGCCGGGTATCCAATCCTTTGCCGCTATCGGCATCATTTCTGAAATTGGAGTGGATATGTCCGTGTTCCCCTCCTCGAAGCATTTATGCTCCTGGGCTGGTCTTACGCCGCAGAACAACGAGAGTGCCGGAAAGAAGAAAACCACCAGAATCAGTAGAGCCGGAGCCTACATCAAACCGCTGCTTGTTCAGTGCGCTCTTTGTGCTATCCGCGCCAAGCAATTCCCTGAAGTCCGAAATCGATACCTTGCGCTCAAAAAGCGTCGTGGACACAAAAAGGCTATCATTGCCATTGCCAGAATGCTGCTGACTGCCATCTACAACATTCTCAAGAAAAATGAACCGTACAATCCTGAACTTTACCGCAAGGGCGACAGACCGCCTGCACACCGTGAGGTTTCTGTGGAAGAAGCTGTCTATATTCTCCAACGCCAAGGTTATCTAGTGACTGCTCCACCTACTGCATAATTTTTAAGCATAACTTCATTTTTTGCCCGCTCTCCGGGGGCTTGGCTTTGTGCGCCCTTTTTGGAATGGTACTTAAATTACAATGTTTCAACCTTTTTTCTTCCCTTCAGATAGCCTTATCAGATAAGCGTCCGCCCACTCATTTTGCAGAAAACAACAATGAATGCAGTGAGGATCAGCGGCGTCAGAACAGATATGATCCGATACTTTTTCGTTCGCTGTATCTGAGAGCTCATCAGAAAAATCGAGGCAAAGCACACGGCACTGCTTAAAAGGTGGTGTGGAAAGTCGAGTACCGCCTGTGCGAAATAGTGTACGCCGAGCACCGCCTGTATCGTATTTCCAAGTCCGAGTATAACGATGCCCAGCCCATTTTGCTTCCCGCAGTAGTAGGCGATAAAGCCGCCCGGCAGCGTCAGAAGTGTCATGGGCAGCCAGATCGAGCCGTAATAGTACCACGCCATTTCCGGTGCAAGCGTTCCTATCAGGACCTCCGTGGCATACACCAGCGGCTGGCTGAGCAGGAAGAACACAAAGCATTTGAGCATGGCCTCCCCGCCCTTGCGGCAGTTCACCACGATGATGACCGCAAAAATGACCCACCACTCATACGATATGCCGATGTCCTGAAGGGATGTGTCCTTCAGAGCGTCGAGCGACATGACCGCGCCGGTATAGATGCCCGTGACCGCGGCAAAAAGGATCACAACCGGCCAGCGCATGTTTAGTTGTCCGTACAGTCGTTTCATTTCTGCTTTTTCTCCTTCTCCGGCTGGGGCGCAAGCACAGCGTCCAGCTTACGCAGCGCCAGACGGCACCTGAACTGCGCCAGCGCATCCCGTGGGGTGTACGCCGTCACCGCAGCGCCGCTGTCGTCCTGCTCCGCCACCAGAAGCACGGGAAGCGCCATACGGTATTGGAACAGGCATGCCGCCGCCTGGGGCGCACTCCCCAGACGAACCAGCCGCCCCAGCGTTTTCAGTGCGCCCTCCAGCTTCTCTCGGTCCATGCCCGCCGGAGCATCATAGTTCCGGCTCCTGCGGGTCATGCCGCCAAGGTGCATCGCGCCCCAGCCCGTGGAAAGACCCTGAAAGCGCGGCAGGGTGTTCTGGATTCCCGCCGGAAGCACCGTCAGCGTGCCGTCCGGCTCACGCTTGTACTGCCCCAGCAGTATGCGGCGCAGCTCCCTTGTCCTCTCGTCCATCATCATGCCCCCGCCATCGCCGGCACAGGGGAGAGCGACGCCGCCGTTTGCAGCAGCAGCTCCTGGGATGCGCCCTCCGTCAGTGCGCCGAGGACATAGCTGCGCCCCTCCCAGTCGTTCCAGAACAGCGTCTGTCCCGCCTGCGTGGTGCAGATCGTGCCCCAGTAATAGTCGCCCACGGCGGTCTGGGAGAACGATACCGCATCGGATGCGGTATAGCACAGCCGGATCAGCGTGTCTGTGGAGTAGCTTTTGGTGATGAGAAGATCCCATTCCGTTTCGCCCGCCATCACCCGCAGCTGGGCGCAGTCCTTTTCACCCTCGCCGTACCAGCCCTCCACGGCGGCACATTCCAGCACACGCACGGGCTGCGGGAGGTTCAGCTCGCCCACCAGTGCCGTGACCTCGGCCATGTTCGGTATCTGCTCCGCCGCAAGGGTAAAGCTGCCCGCCGTGCAGTCCGTCACGGTCACGGACAAATCGTCCGCCACCGCCACGGAGAGGCGGAAGCCGTAATCGTGGGCGGTATCGTAGAGCAGCAGCTCCGCCTCGCCCTCGGCAAGGCCCGTCAGGCGGCAGGTGCAGCCCTCCTCGCCGTAGCTCGGCCCCTCCACGGAGAGGTACGCGCCGTCATACGACAGCGCCCGCCACTCGTACAGCTCGTCGCCGCTGTCCAGATAGACCTCGCGGCTGCCGTCGTCCGCCGTGTACCAGAGGCAGGAGGGCTTGCCCTCCTCCCCCGCGCTTCCGGCGGCGGGATATTCCGTATAGCTTGTGTCTATGACCGTCAGTCTGCCCTTTTCCGAGGTACCCAAAGCCAGCTCGATGCGGAAGCTTGCGTCATACGGCGCGGTATCGCGGCGGCAGGCAAGGCGCACCACGCCCGCCGCGCCGTTCCCCGTGACGGAGAACACCGCGCTCTTGTCCCCTTCGGACACAGCCTCCACCGTCAGGAAGCCGCTCTGCGCGTTCTCGCAGACCCACGACCAGCCCTCCTGCGGCGGGTTTTCAACGGTCAGGCGAACCGTGTCGCTGCCCTGATTTTTCCAGCTGTACGGATGGGCGGAGCCGCTCCCTGCGCTTGTGCTGCCGCAGGCCGTAAGCAGCAGTGCCGCCGCAGACAGCACCAGCAGCAGAATCCGTCTTTTCTTCACGGGATCGCCTCCTATCCTTGCGACTGCGTGTCTGTTGTTTCTGTTGTCGAAGTAGCCTCTGTCGTCGATGCCGCATACTTCGGCTCAACGGCAAACTCCATTACGGTCTGCACCGACGGAGCCTCCACGCTGGTGACGGTGACGCGGTAGTAAACTTCCGTACCCACGCCGGTAAAATACTCGTTTGCCGCGCTGAAGGTCAGTCTTCCATCGACCGCTGTGACTACTCCTGTCGCGGCAGAGGTAAAGTCATCCCTGAACTTTTCCACCGTGTAGGTGAAGCCCTTTGTGCCCGTGACCGTTGGCGTGATCACGACCGTCTGCCCGCTTTCCACAAGCTGACGCTTCGTCTCGCCGCTGGCCACGGTGACCGTCTCCGCCACCGAGGCGCCATCGGTGCTCATTATCGCGGCGGTGAGCTTCACCTGCACGGAGCCGGTCGTCTGCGCGGCCTGGCGCATGATCTGATTGCTCTGCCCCGCTGTAAGCCTCACGGCGTTGTTGAACACGGTGCTGCCCGCGACATACTCGCCGCTGCCGCTGCTGTCCGTCTCGTAGCGCGTGACTACCGCCGAGGCGACACCCACGCCGCTGCGTGTGGTCGGACCCGTGCCGCGGATGCGGATGCCCGTGACCTCCTTGACATTCGACTCGTTGAAGGTCAGCTCCGCAACGCTGCCGGTGCGCAGCTCTGTCCAGCCCTGCTCCGTCAGGTAGACGGCGGAGGACTCATACTCCCGCTCGTACACATCGTTCGTTGTGGTGTAGAGCAGGGACACCGCCACATCCTCCGTCCCCTGAATAAGCTGCATTGCCGCCATGTCGCCGGAGAAGTACAGCGTCACCGCCTGACGGGACTGCGCACTTTCGACTCGATTGCTTGTCGGCGCACGGCTCACGCCGCGGCTGTCGGCGGCGGCATCACAGCCGGAGAAGTTGATATAGTAGGAGTTGATGACCACGCCGGAGCGCACCTGCTGCACCACGGCATAGTCCAGCATCACCTGCCCCGTGTCGTTCAGATCATCGAATGTGGCGTAGAGCTCCAGCTTGTTCAGTGTGCTGATGCCGGAGGCGGGGACGCCCGTGGCGTAGAATATCGGCTTGCCGTTGTTCTCGCCCAGCGTCATTGTCGTCTCGATGCGGTTGAAGCCGTTGTAGACGCGGCTGTACTGCGCGCCCGCCTTCATCGTTACGCCGCTGAGCGAGGACGACGCCGCCGTCTGCAGCGGGTAGACGTAGATGTTCAGCGTGTCGTCCGATGAGACCGGCTGGCGCGTGGTGACGGAGGTGATGAGATCCTGCGCGGACTGCGACCACTTGATGTTGTTCTCGGTGAAGTCGATGTTGATGGTCTGCATCTGGTTGATCGGCAGGTTTATGCTGTACGCCTTTTCGCCGGAGCTCGTGCTGCTGCAAAGTCGTTCCGTCTCCTTCGTATAGCGCCACTGGTACTCATTCTCCGTGTTGATGATGCGCCGTCCGCCGCTGCCCGCTAGGGAGACATACATGTTCTCGATGTTCCATGTGGTCTGTGTCTTGCTACGCACCTCCAGCGTCACGCGGAGTATCTGCGCCACATCCTCGATGGCCAGGTTGAAGCGGTCGGTCTTTCCGGCGCGGAACATAAAGCCGGGATCGCTCTCCGTGCCTCCCGGCCACAGGTATTGCCCGATGACCTCCGACTGCCCCGACTTGCGCTCCTGCCCTGCGTAGGCGTACATGGCCTCCACCAGATCATAGCTGGCGGTCTTGAGTGCGCCGTTGCTGTTGTAGTATTCCACGACGGCGTTCACCTGACCGACAAACTGCGGCTCGGTCGTGTTCGTGTTGGCTGAGGTATTATACGCGCCCGTGGTGATGGCAAACTCCAGATTTACGGCGTAGGTGCTGGCCTCCACCTGATAGGTCTTTACGATGTCCGCCTCGGAGCGCCCCTTGCTGTCGCCGTTGGAGCCGTCGGCATCGTCGTCCTTATAGTTGATGTCGATCCAGCCCACATTGCTGATGACCCACTGGCGGGAGACCGCCTCGCTGCTCTGCTTCTTGACGCAGATGGAGTCGATCTTCAGCTTATCGAATACATCGCTGCTGTCCGCAGTGTCCTCGGGGAGTATCTTCACCGCCGTCAGCTCGCCCATGTCGCGGTTGGTGCTGATGGTGAACTGCTCCGTATAGCCGCTGCGGAAGCCGTCGGACGCAAGCTGCTGGTTGGCGAGGACGTAGGCACTCTTGCCGTCCTCGAACACAAGCTGGAAGAAGAACTGGTTCTTCGAGCCGCAGTTGCCCTCTCCGCCGGTGGAGGTCTGGTCGTCGCCCACCTCCACGGCCACGGTGTAGCTGCACCGCGCCTTGGCAAACCGCGCCAAGGACTGCGCCGTCTCGTAGGTCATGGAGTAGCGGGAGTCGGACCAGTCGCCCGCATCGGTGTCCACCGTGGCGGTGTCGTCGGAATTGAACTCTATGGTGGTGGCGTCCTGCCCGCCGTCCACCAGCACCGACTGGTTCAGCCCAAGGAGCTTTCTGCCCGAATAGTCGCGGTAATAGGTGCGGTCGGAGCTCTCCGTGCCGTCCGTGACGGTCTTCCACTCGCCTCGGAGCGTTCCCAGCTCGTCCAGCTTATACAGCTCGATGCCTTTCATCTGCCAGTCGTCCGTGCTGCCCCTGACGAGAATCTTCGCGCCGGTGAATTTATCCACATCCTTCAGTGACACCTGAAAGCACAGCGTTCCGCCGCTCTTCACTCCGGCGCGGTACATGAAGCCCGTGCTAACGCCCGGCCATTCGCCGTAGTACTGCGTCACCGCGTCCGAGACATCTATGGTCTCGCTGCTCTGCGCCTTGCCGCTCAGGTCGGTATAGCTCAAGGCTACGGCAATATTGCCCGTTGTACCGGCCAATTCGGATTCATCCGTATTGAGGATAACGAGATAGCGATCCGCATTGTTCGCCGGCAGCAGTCTCGCGCCGTCGGAATACGCCTGCAGGGTGATCTCTGTGCCGCTGCTGCCCTTGGCGACCGGGCGTATCGTCATCCCGGCGGCGGACGGTGCACGGTAATAGCTCTCCGGCGTACCGTTGAAGGTAACCTGAAGCATCGTATCGGTGACTGTGTGCGAAACGCTCGCGCTCGCTGTGTTGTAGACGGAGAAGCCGGTGATGCTCAGCAGATCGGTCGTTACGCCCTCCGTCCCATCGGGCGCAACGGTGCGGTCCTGCGCCGAGACGCCCTTGGTGTCGTGCGTCACGGTAATGCCTGCGGCGGCCTTGGCCGCCTCCGTCCCATAGACGATGCGGATAGTCTCCACGCTCTGCACATCCGGCAGCTCCGCCTGCACTGCCAGTGTCTGCCCATCCTGCGCAAGGCCGGAGACCATCTGATCCTGCGAAATACCGTTTTCCAGGGCGTAGCCCACCATGGAGGCCATCATGGGCACGGCGGCCTCGCGCAGCGCACCGTAGATATCCCGATAGCGCAGGACGATGGCCGCGCACTCGTCAAAATCGGACGCGGCAATGGATTTTGCCGTATTGTTGCCCATGGCACGGATGCCCGCGCCGTAGGTGTCGGCAATGTCGATGCGCAGTATGCGTCCATCGGTCTGGGTGGAGTAGCTTTCGTTCACCTGCTCCAGCCGTCCGTCCCCGCTGCCGTTGGCGGTGATGCGGAACATTTTGTCCGTCGTCCAGCTGAAGGTGCGGGACTTGTCCATCTGCGCCACCAGCGTACCGTCAAAGTCGGCGTACTGCTTGTTGGTGAGGTAGCCGTAGGGCTTCATGCCCCGGACGGCGGACACCTGATAGACGCGCAGTGCCTGGCAGTGCCAGCTTCCGCCGCTGCTCTTTGTGCCGGCGGTCGTCTGGCGGTCAGGATCGTCGTCACTCGTGCTGCCGGATACCGTTGTCTGCTGGTCGCACATCAGCATCTCCACGCTCTGAATGCTCTTGACGGGCTTGAGCGGCTGGAAAAAGTAGGTATCCGTTGCGTAGGACTGGAAGCCTGCGGTGACGGGAGCGGCGGCAACGCCCAGCTTCGTATACATGGTCAGTATACGGTTGTTAGTCTTGACGCTCTCGCTGCCCACACTGTTCGCCCAGCTCACCGAATCCTGCAGGGCGTTCTCGCCGGGGAAGATAAGGTGGCTGCGGGTATAGCCGTCCGTGTCCGTGTAGGTGATTTTGAAATACAGTATCTCATCGGCAAGATTGCCCGACGCACTCACCGTGCCCGTGCTGATTTGCAGGGCATAGGTGTTGTCGGTCAGGCTTTCGCTCAGATCGCCGTAGGTCGCCGCCTCCGCCCGCTGCGGCAGCACTATGCCGCCGGACAGCAGCAGTGCCGCCGCCAGCAGAAGCGCGGCAAAACGGTTCGCGCCCCGCGCAAGATTTCTGCGCGGTTCCCTTGTTCGATTGTCCTTTGTTTTGCGCATCGTGCATCCTCCCTACGCCTGGCTGAGACGGCTCTCCTTACTCGATGGTCAGAAGCCCCACGAAGCCCGTCATCTCAAAAACCTCCATGACCATCTTGCGGACATGTGTCAGCGTCAGTGTGCCGTTTTTCTTGACCATCGCCATATAAAGCCGCTTGATAATGCGCAGCCCTGCACTGGAGATATACTCCAGCCCCTCCATGTTCAGGACGATCTTGTCAAAGCGCTCCGCTGTCTGCAAAAATATCGTCTCCACCTCCGGCGAGGTAATGGTATCCAGACGGCCCTCCAGCAGCAGCTCGCCCTCCTGTCCTCGGTTTATGAGTTTAACATTCATCATTCTGCTCCTTTTCCCTTATATCCGCTGCGCTGCTTACGGTTGTACCGTATCAGATCGTCCAGCGTAATGTCTACCACCGTTTCCTCGAACATCTTCATGGTCTCTATCGGCGTCGGCAGGTCGAAGTCACCGATATTGGCCTGCAAAAAGGCCACAATATCCATTCCGGCGTCCGCCGAGAAGTCCTGCTCACCATCTGTGCCGCCGTAGGCCGTCTCCTCCCCGGAGACAGGCTCGCTCTCCGCCTCAGCGGGCACTTCGTCGGCAGCCGCTGCTTCGATGGGCACTTCCTCGACAGGCAGCGCCTCGACGGGTATTTCTTCGGGGAATACCGCCTCGGCGGGTGCGGCCGCTGCGGACATCGGCTCGATGGCCGGTGTCACCTCCGCCTGCGGCGCAGGTTCGGGCGCGGGCGCGGTTGGCATATCCTTTATCCGCGCCTCCACTGCGGCATCCACGCTGCGCTGTATCTCACGCAGCAGCGCATCGTGGCTGAAGCGGCTGAGCAGCTCGGCAATCGCGCTCTCCGCGCTGGCGGGTGCGGCCTGTACGGGACTCTGCTGTACGGGGGGCTGCACGGGTGCGTCCTGTGCGGACACCTCCTGCGCGGGGGCTGTCTCCTCCTCGAAGGTAAAGCTCACGGCGGGCTTGGCCGCCTTGTGCATTGCCGCCTCGCTCTCCTCGTCCGTCTCGACAAAGGTAACGGCGCGGCGCGTCTGCGCGGTCTGCGCGGCGGTACTCTCCTCCTCGCCCCAACGCTTGCGCCTGCTCTCCAGATACAGCTCGCGGCTCTCGCCGACGACCTCCTCCCAGACCTGCGCGCCCTTCTCGCCGGAGAAGTACCGGCTCTGGAAGCCGCTGTCGTGGAACATGGCGACCACATCCTTGGGCACCTCCACGCGGAAGGTCGAGCGGCTGGTGGGGCTCATGACGGTGAACGCCTGTCCTCGCGGAGCCGTGGTGATCTGCTCCTGCTCGACCTCGTTGATGCCGCCCGCATTTTCATAGAGCTTGCAAAGATCCTGAATGTCGTTGGGCGCAAGCGAGAAGATAAAGCTGTACTGACAGGCGTTGATAATCGCCGTGGACTTGCGGACGATCTCCTCGCTGCCCACGAAGTCCTTGATATTCTGCGTGATGACAATCTGCATACCGTTGTACTTACGGATACGCTTCGCCAGTTGGAACATGAAGTCCAGCGCGATGGGGAACTTGGTGTCGATAAAGACATGCGCCTCGTCGATCACCACCACGATCTTGCGGCGCAGGCCGTAGCGCGTGTTGTAATCGCGGTTTTTGATGATCTCATTGTCGATGTATTTCAGCACCAGCAGCATCTGCGCGTTGGCAATGGTGCTGTTGCGGTTGGAGATCAGGCTCTGGAAGTTGAACACCGTGAAGTTCTCCTCCGTGGTCACGGTGGACGGCCCGTTCCAGATGTTAGCGTTCCGCCCGCCGGTGGAGAACTTGGCGATGTAGTTCATCAGCGTCCGCAAAATGGTGCGGATATACTCGTTGTCCGTGCGCTGGAACTCGGTGAGCACCGTGTCGTACAGGTCATCGAATATGGGGTAATCCTCGGGGCGCAGACGGCTGAGATCCGTTTCGTCCGTGATACCGCGGTTCGTGTACATGCGGTCGATGAGGCTGTTGAGGTACTCCATCGCGTCCTTGTCGCAGTCGGGCAGTATCTGGCGGAAAAACTCCTCCAGAAATTGCAGGTGCGTGGCGTAGCTGCCTGAGACGGTGCTGCCGACCGACTCGTCATCGTCCAGTGCGGTGATGATTTGGAACGGGTTCAGCCGTCCGAATTGCGCGTTGCCCACATTGATGAACTTGCCGTGCAGATTGTCTGCCAGCTCGGTGTACTCGTTTTCGGGGTCGAGGATGAAGATCTTGCAGTCCTCCGCCGCGAGGTTCGCCAGCAGACTCTTGGTCGCGTAGGATTTACCGGAGCCGGACTTACCCACGATGACCATGTTTGAGTTGACGTGCTCGCTGTCACGGCGGAAGAAGTCGATGAACACGGGCACGCCGTCGCTGCTTCCCAGCTTGATGCCACCCACATCGGAGACATGCGCGTATATCCACGGGAAGCACGCCGCCAGCGAATTGCTCGGTATGCCGCGGCTCTGCCGCGACATGGGGTCGTAGCCGCTGACCTGCGAGCCGATGAACGCCTGCATCTGGTCAAATTCCATGTTGTTCAGGCGGAAGCCGTACTCCTGATAGTAGCGGCGCACCGCCCGCTTCATGTTGGTGATAACGGTTCTGTCGGACTTGGGCGGCTGGGGGATGGAGCTGTCGGCGCGGGTGGCGGCAATGTCGTAGACCGTTACATAGATGTTCACCTCCAGTAGCGACTCGTTGTCCTGCTGTAGGGTAGCCAGCAGCCCGCACAGCGTTTCGATGTGCTCCTGAAGCTCGATGCGGCGCGAGTCCACACCCGTGGCCATATACTGCCCGCGCAGCTCCTGCAGCGAACGGTCGATACCGCGTATCGCCTTTGCCCGCTCCATCGGGCGGCACTTGACGACGACCTTCGTCCCCGGCATGGACATCACGCCCGCCAGCCACGCATCGCCCACGGCGGTGGGATACGCCACCATGCGCAGGTTGTGCGTGACGATGTGGTTGACCTGCACCGTGCGCGCCTTGACATCCACCGTCTGCGGCATCGCCCACGCCGCGTAGTCCTGCGGCTCGATATTCTCAATATCCGACTCGTCAAAATCCAGCTGGTTCGTATAGCGCAGGAACATGGCCAGCCCCTTGTCGTCCAGCAGCTTGGGGGACATCTCCGCAGCGCGGAGCGTGGTCAGCGCGGACTGCACCTGATTGTAGAGCTGCCGCTTGTCGCTCTCGAACATCACCAGATAGTAAAAAGGCTCGATGACCTTATTGTTGCTGCACAGGGAGCGCACATCGTTGATGCGGTCGTACATGATCTCGACACGCGCCTTGTACTCCTCCTCGCCCAGCATACCTTTTTCAAAGGACGCTTTCAGGCCGTCCAGACGGTCGTACTCGATTTGCAGATAGTCGTCGTAGCGGATGGGACGCTCGATCTTAACGATATTCGCCGCGTAATCGGCGTTGATCGCCCGCAGAACACGCCCCAGACCGTTCTCGATGGCGTTGCTGCGGCGGAATGTACTGAAGAAGCGGAACTCCACCGCAGGTATCTCCAGCACCGCGCCGAAATACTTGCCGTCGTACTCGATATAGCCGCCGCCGATGCCCGTGAACGCCATGATGCACTCCATCGGGGCGCGGTCGGCGGTGGCCTCCTTCGCCTCCGCTATTTTGCGGGCACTCTCCTTTGCGGCGGCGGCGCGGCGGGCGCGTATCGCCTCCTTTTCCTCGGGAGGGGTCACCTTGCTCTTGAGAATCTTGTCCTCTTTTTTGCGCTCGGCCTGCCGTTCCTTTTCGAGCTGCTTACGCTCCTTTTCCGCCGCCTTTTTCTCCTTGCGGCTCTTGGTCGGCTGCACCTCCTGCTCCTTTTCCTTGAACAGGCGGTCGAAGCACATCTTGTCCAATGTGCCCGCCTTGCGCGCCACCAGCATACTGTCGTCAAATACCCTGCCGAACATGCGCACATACCCGAAATGGCGTATGATGTGCAGCAGATAGAGGTAGTTCGGCACGGTGTCGATGCGGACGATCAGGCCAACGGCCAGAAGTGCGACACCGATGGCGATGAATATCTTTCCGGGCAGACTGGACAGCACCACGAACACGACCATGGCTGCCGCCACGCCGCCAACCAGAATATCAGGCAGCGTCACGCCCTTGAACAACTCGATCTCAACTTTTGTTTTGCCCGGTATTATGCGCATGGGGAGCTGTCACCACCTTATCGTAGTCTGTACGGATGTCGTTTATCAATTGCCGTAGCTGTTACTATTGTTGTTATAGCGCGGCGGCGGTACGGGACGCAGCTTCGGCAGGGAAGGTGCCATCGGGGGTACCTCCGGCGCGGTGGCTACCTGCCGCTTCTGCTCCTCGTCCCAATGCGGCGCGGTCGGTGCCTCCGGTATCGTCGGCATCTGCCGTCTCTGCTCACTGTCCCAATGGGGCATAGCCGGCACATCCGGCGCTTCGGGCGGCGGGTTGCTCGTGTCGTAGTACGGCATGGGCGGGGCTTCGGGAATCTCGGGGGCAGGGTTTTGAGACTCGTTGCCCGCGGGCTGTGTGGGATTTGTGACCTTAGTGGGTTCTGTGGTTTGGGGTTGCGTGGAGTTCGTGAACTTGGCGGGCTCGGTGGGCGCGGAGGATCTGGTGCTCGTGCCTCCGCCCGTGGCGGAGGTATCGCCGGAGGGTCCGCTGTCCTTTCCGCCGCCGGGGTAGCCTCTGCCCTGCTCCTGTGCGCCGCCGTCCTTCTTGCCGCCGAACATGCTACGCAGACCCAAATCGTTCTTGCGCAGGTTGCCGACATCGCCGTAGCCGGTGATGCGGTTGCGCAGATGATCCATCGTATGGCGGACGCTCTCGCCCATGTTGCTGGCGTTGACGGCCTGATAGCCCGCGTTGTCCGCAAGAATACCCGTGATCACGCCGCTGGCGCGCTTGGCCGTCGCCATACCGCCGAGGATGAGCGCGAATTTTCCGACTTGATTAAGTAAGCTGTTGTCAAACAGCACAAGGTCGCTACTGGAGATAATGGGAATAAATATCAGCAGCACACGCATGGCGATCACCGTGCCGAACACGCCGAAGCACTGCACCACAAAGGCGGTCATCCACTGCTTGAACTTCCCGCCCTCGTCCAGCGGCATCACACCGATGAAGGGCGGCGCGATGAGGTAGAGGAATATCATGTTGAATATGCGCGCCACGCAGTCGAAGATAATGACCGCTAGATCCCAAATCAGCTTGAACGACACCATCAGCAGCAGGATATGGTCGAAGTTTGCAATGTCGAAATCGCCGGTGACAACCGTGTAGTTGTAGATGCTCTTCTCGCCCATGTAATAGGCACTGCGCAGCGGATCATCCATGGACGCATTCTGGTTATAGACAGGATTGCGGGCAGCACGCATTGTACACATTAAAAACACCATGCGGTCAAGCGGCGCATTGTAGCTGCTTGTGATGATTTGGCGCGTGTAGCTGCGCAGCGGGGCAAACGAGCTGTCCGTCTGCATGGTCTTCATGCACTTGAGCAAAGCGTTGGAAATCTCCGTATTATACGTATCAAAGCGCAGATCCTGACTCAGATCGCCCGCGTTGACAATCCCCTGCAAGGCGGCCTGCCACGAGGTAGTGCCGTCCTCCGAGACATAGTAGAAGTCGAACACGCCCTCCTGCTCCAGCGATTGCAGGTCGCCGCGTATCTCGTTATAGCAGCTGTTGAGGTTGTAGCGGCTGTTGTACGAGGGCATGAGGGAGTAGTTCGCAACCGTCTCCAGCACACGCGCCATTGTCGCGTACTGCTCGTCCGTGAACTCTATCGTGTCCTCCTTGCCGAGCGTATCCGCGTGGTTGAAGGCGTAGTTGATCTGCGTAAACAGCTTGTCCGACAGGCTCAGCACCGCGTTGAATATGAAGGTCAGGCTGACGATGATGAGTATCGCCTTGAGCGTCCCCGTCAGTATGTCGCCCATAGACTGCTTCATCTTGTCGCCGGAGTCCACCGCCTTCTTCGCCACCGCGATGATAGCGAACACGAAGCACAGCAATATGCCCAGCAGAGCCATAGCCCAGTATATCTTTTCCACGATGGTGTTGCCGAAGAACACATCCAGCAGCGTCTTTGTCTCCCCCTGATAGCGCACCTTGGTGATGCCGCTCATCACGGAGAAGCATTCATCCATAATGCCGACGACCCACACAAGCCCCGATTCGAGGACATAGAGTATACGGGAGAACATGCCTTCTATGCCGTTGGAAAACCAACCGCTGACGCTCTGAAAGGCACTCAAGACATTCATAACAAATTCCCTCCGTAGGAAGCTTGAAATAGGCTGTTAACGCACCGTAAGCGTTTTCCGCGAAACGACGATGTACACGGTGACGGCGATGGCCACGCCGAGCACGATGGCGAAGAACAGCAGACTGCTCCAGTTGAAATACAGTAGGATCGTGAAATTATAGTTCGTCACATTCCCCGCTTTGTCCATCAGGACGATGCTGTACTCCCCGCTCTCGGTCAGCTCGCTTGTGTAGTTGATCGCCTTGCCGTCAAGCGTGATGCCGATGCTGGCTCCCTCCTCGACATCCGCGAGGGAGACGGGGCCTCTTGCCTGATTTTTCTCGTTCAGCTCGACCAGTGCCAGCGTCGGGGGCGTGGTGTCCACCGTCACATCGAGCGTGTAGGTTCTTCCCCCGCGTGTACAGGTGTAATCCACGACATAGTGCCCCTCCTTCTCCATGGACACATAGCCGCGGTCAAAGTATATCTCCTGATCGTCCAGCGTCACATTGGTGACGGTAAAGCCGCTGGGCATCGTATAACCGGAAAGGCGGCAGGTGACATCGCCCACGATGGAAAAGGCGATGGTCTGGTACTTCTGGCCGTTCACGGTCTCCTCGACAACATAGTCGCCCGTCTCGTAGATATGCGTCAGGTCGGGCTGATCGAGTGCCGTGCCGTTCTTGTAGAGCGTGACCTCCATGCCCTCGTCCGGCTCCAGACGCACCTCGCCCTGCACGACCATGCCGTCCACCACGGTGGAGAGCAGCTGTGCGCTGTCGCCCACCGTGTAGAGATAGCCGCGCCTGTCGCGGTCATAGACCACGCCGTCGGACACCGTGACGCGGGTACTGCTCGCCGAGGTGGTGGAGCTCTCCAGCGGCTCGCCCGTCTCGGGGTCAAGTGCGCCGCTGTAGCCGAAGTCCGCATACGCCGGTGCGCACAGCACACACAGCACCGCCGCGACAAGCAGCAGGCAGGTAAAGCCGTGTCGTTTTCTCATAGCACACCTCACGCTCCTTCGCCCAGTACGGTGTTGTTTCTCGTGCCCAGATCGTAGTACACGCTGTCTGCGCGGAAGATATTGCTGCGCAGGTCGCCCATCTCCATCTGCCCGAACTGATAGAGCGAGCACTTGTAGCTGGGCGTATACTTTGTTTTCAGCGGGTAATTGCCGAAGGTCACGATGATGGCATTGCCCGTGGATTCCTTGTTGTTCAGCTTCTGCAGCTCGCTGGGATAGATCAACGGACGGGTCTGCGTCTGCGTGGAGACATTCACATCGCCCTCCTTGCTGCCCAGCGACGAGGAGGTCGAGGTCGTGCGCACCGTCATGTTGCCGCACAGCTCGGAGAACTCCTTGCAGGTGCCGATGTCGTTCGAACCGATGAACATCTTCATGCCGCAGTTGGACTTCACGATGTCTGCCACCTTTTCGCCGTAGACATTGTTCAACTGCGAATAACTCTGCACGACCATGTTGAACCATATCTTGCGCGAACGACCGACAGTGATCATCTTGTCGAATTTCTCAATCTTCGGCATATTGCCGAACTCATCGAGGATAAAGTACACATTGCGCGGCAAACTCAGATCCTCCCGTGCGGAGGCAACCTTGATGAGTGCCTTATACATGCACAGCACGAACACCGCCGCCAGCCCGTGCCGCGTGTCCTTCTCATCGGGTATCTTCAAAAACAGTGCCGTGGGCTGCTCGGCGAAGCTCGCCGCGTCGATATCCGTAGCGGAGGTCAGTCCGCACAATCCACGGTCATTGAACATATTCATCTTATCAAAGGCGATGGACATATAGCTCGCCATCGTCTGGTCGGCGGCAGAGAGCACCTGCCGCGAGAGCGTCACCGCCTGCGAGAGCGGATCGCGCCCCTCGAAGTAATCCTTGAGTGCCTGGAAGTTGTTTTCGCTGTTGCTCAGTGCCTTGTTGATATTGAAGAAGTTGAACTTCTCCTTCGTCATGCCGAGGCGCGGATCCTCGCTGTCCTCCAGCATGGCGATGCAGATCGCCATGATAAGCGACCGTGCGCCCTTTTCCCACAGGGGATCCTTTTCATTCTCCACGGGGCACATGACGGACATGAGGTCGTTGAGATCCTCGAACATCTCATCGTAAATGCGCTGCTTCGTGACGGCAATGTCGTCCTGACAGTGCGTGGGATCGGCGTAGGCGTTGCCGTTCCACTCGATCCACAGTGCGCCGTCCTCCGCAGGGCCGTCCGGCTGCTTCAGGTCGGGATAGGCGGCCATGGCGTCGCGGTGGGCGCGGATGCCGTCGGCAATGCGGACATAGTGCTGGTACATGTCCCAGATACTCTCCAGCGGATTCCAGCGGCTGGAGGAATAGGTATCGCGCAGGTCGAGCAGCAACACATTATAGCCCCGCTCCTTGAGGAATTTGGAGTGGAGCGAGAACAGCTCGCCCTTGGGGTCGGTCATGATCATGGAGCTGCCGCAGTTTGTCGCGCCGATGAGCTGGATCATCGGGTTGATGAAGGTCGTCGTCTTACCGGAGCCGGTGGAGCCGATGACCAGCGAATGTGCGCCGGAGAGGAAGTTGATCTCCAGCTTGCCCTTTTTGTCCATCAGGGCGCGGAGAGGGATACCGTCCTTTTTCACGGTCTGAAGCTGGTCATAGGTCGTGGCGGGGAAGTATTTGTCGCGCTCCTTGTCGGTCAGGAAGCGGCTGTTTTCCAGTGCGCTGTCGCTGATTACATTGTTCTTGCCTCGTGTGCCGAGCAGTCCCTTGCCCGCACCCTTGCCGCCGAAGACCATCGGCCACAGCCACAGGATGATCCAGAACACGAACAGCACCGCGTAGCCCATGATCCATGTGCCCGGCTTGAGCAGGAGCATCAAATCGATCTCAAAGCCGCTGCCACTCGCTGCGGTGATGAGGCCGTGGATGAGCTGGCGGAGGATATAGCCCAGCAGCGCGCCGCCGATAATGAACAGCAAAAGCCACTTGAGCATCTTCTTCGACTCAAGCGCAGTCAGCTTCTCCACCATCTGTTTGAGCATTTTGCTTCATCCTCTCTTTTTAGTGTGCTTTTGCCCTCTTACGATACGGTGAGCATGTCCCGCCACGCGGAGGGGAAGGTATTCGTCCATGTCCACTGCTCTATACACTGCACCGCCCACGACGGTATGTATAACCTGCCGCTACCGCCGGCCGTAACAGAGTCCGTGCCGCTCGCTTCCTGCATCACCCAGAAGCCGACGCGAACGATCCCCTCATTTTTCAGCATCACGTCTTCGCCCACGACCAGCATTTCCGCATTCTGCAAACTGCCCGTTCCGTTGTCGGTGACATTCACATAGGTGCTCGCAGACGACTTAACGGCGGTACTCAGGGTGTTCAGCGTACCGCTGTACGCCGTCTTCGGCCTGTAGGCGAAGAGCATCGTGCCGGAGGAACGGTTGTCAAGCGTCGCGCCGGAGTCCACCTGCGCTGATGCGCCCACTGCAAGTGTGCCGAAATTTGTGCAGGTCGCGCCGCTGCTCAGGGTGAGGGACGCGCTCGCCGTGCCAACCCCTGTGGTGACGCAGCCGCCGCTGAGAATAACAAGATTCCCTCCCTTGCAGGTAATCGTGCCGCCCGCGCCGTCGCCGAGGCAGAACTGCTCGATGGTCGCATCCTTCTGCACCACGATGTCTCCGCCGGCATTGACGATCGTGCCGTTGTTGTACAGCACACCGCTGACGCTCAGAACGCCGCCCTCCTCGATGGTGACGGTCACATTCGGCTCGATGTAGACATAGCCGTTGTAATTGGCCACCTGTCCGCTGCCGATGGTGACATCACTGCGGATGGCGGAAAGCTGCTCCTTGTATCCGACATACATAACGAACTGGGTCATGCTGCTCCACAGCCATGAGTGTTCGCAGTT
This sequence comes from Bacteroidaceae bacterium, assembly GCA_963634265.1. Taxonomy (GTDB): domain Bacteria; phylum Bacillota; class Clostridia; order Oscillospirales; family Oscillospiraceae; genus Vescimonas. The sequence continues at coordinate 18,265 of CAVHCH010000141.1, forward strand.
GATATTTCCGCTGTCGTCATCGGCGTAGATGCGGACATCCCGGTCGTATGCGACATTATAGAGCAGACCAACATGTCCCAATGCAATATTGGCAGAGCTGACCATGCCGGGGGTTAGCACACTGATCACGGTGTTGGTCGTCCCGCTGCCGGACAGAAAGCCCTTATGTTGCCCGGAATAGGCAAGAGAATCCAGTGTTCCGTTCGATGTACTGATGATAAAGCTGTACTGCCTCGCGTTGCCGTTGTCGCTATCCTCGCCGCGGTAGTAAAGCTCCAAATTGGCGATGTTGCTCAGTGTGCGGAAGGACTTCTCCCCATAGGCCACACCCTCTGACAGGTCGGTGCGGATGAACTGGAAGGGGCTGTTGCTGGTGCGGCGGGAGCCGTCCACCATGTATTTGCCATTGTTCCACTCGTAGAGCAGCAGCACGGGGTGGCGGTAGCCTGCGCTGTCGCGGCGCGGCAGGTCGTCCTGACTGTCCACGCGCTCCCAACGCCAGATCTCCACCGTTCCGTCCGCGCCGGCCACGGGCGTATCCGCCGAGGCGGGGACAGTGCCAAGCTGTATTAGAAGCGTCAGTGCCAGCAGCAGTACAAGCCCGTGCCGCAAAATATTCGTCTTTTTCATGTTTGCAGTCCCTCTTTCGTCACCGATGCCTCGGGAATAGCCGCCCCGTTTTAGCATATGAGGCGGAGAGCTCATACGCAGCTCTCCGCCTCACGCTTTTATTAAAGCTGCGCCGCATTCTCAGCACGGAAATCAGTTTCCGGTGGGAATGTTGGTGATATTCGTGCCGGCGGACTGGTTCACCCACTTGATCATCACGCCCATGCCGATCTTCAGAATAACGATCAGCACAAAGATCAGCACAAAGCCGATGATGGCGTTTTTCAGATGGGTCTTGGCCTTCTCGCGCTCCTGCGGCTCCTCCGCCTTAGCAAACTTTACGCCCAGCAGCACGCAGTACAGCGTACCGACCGCGCCCACGATGCCGAGGATGGGACCGAGCAGGTTGTTGATCAGGCTGATAACGGGGTTGACCACCGTGTCATAGCTCGTGGCGAACGCGGGCGTGGTCATCAGCACCAGCATGGCCGCCGCGATGCAGCACCTGATCAGTCTCCTGCGCAGGGTCGTTCCATTGATAAGCTTCTCCATGATGTAATTTACCTCCTGATTTTTTATAGTCTCAACACAGACTTAACACATTTTTGCTTTATTCTCTTATTATATGCAAGCGACATAAAAGATCAAGCTCAGACAGGAAATTCTTCCGCAAGATTGGTTATTTCGTCAGAAAATGCCGCGTCAGGCCCGCCGACTTTGTGCGGTCTGTTGTATACGGTTCTTACAGCGGGCAGGGGAAGGTCGTGAACACCGCGTGGCCGCCGGTTAGCGTGAACGGATATTCAAGGGTCGCTGTTTCGCAGGTGAGGGACGGCTTGCCGTTTTCATCGAAGTCCTGATAGCTCACGGTCTGGGTTAGTACGCCGCTCTCGCCGTTGAGGGTAACGGAATAGCCGAGCTTGCCGATGGTGATGTCGCTGCCGCGCTCACCCATGGTGGTGTAGAGAACGCCGTCCTTCTCCACGAACTTGCCCGTGGCCAGCCACTTGTCGGCAAGGCTCTCGCTCACATAGGTACACAGCAGCCCGCGCAGGTTGTCCAGCGTGGTGACATAGCCCATATCCACCGCGTACAGCTCCGTGCCGTCGTCCGCCTTGGCCGCAGGCTCCTCAGAGGCCAGCGGAGGCATGGTCATATAGAACCATGACCACATCGTCTGGGCAGCGTAGTAATCGGATACGACCGCGTCCTCCTGCGGGACGGTCAGCAGCAGCTGTGCCTTCGTACTCAGGGCATAGTAGAACTCGCTGTACGGAATGTCGAAGCTCTGCGCACCGGCGGCGTAGGGGGCGAGGATGTACACATCGAAATAGACGGTCATGCCGCTTTCGGTGAAGTAGAAGCTGGCGTTCTCGGCGAGGTCGTTCACCTTGTCAAGATAGTCGTCAAAGTAGCCTTCACTCAAATTGTTGTCGTATATCTGCGCGGAAATTTTAGAGGCAAGCAGACCTGTCAGGTTCTTGCTGAGGGGGTCTTCCTTATTGGAGAGGGGGTCTAAGGTAAGAAACTCACCATTGAGCAGGTTGAAATTCCACGCCTTGAGGCCGCTGTTCGGGTGCGTGCCGCCGCCGCTGCTGTACGCGGTGCATACCGCGCTGATCAGGCCATCGGTCGTATAGCTGCTCTCGTAGGTCAGCTCCTCGGCGTAGGGTGCCCAGTTATTCTTTCCCTCTTCGTCCAGCGCGTCATAGGCAGCCTTTGCTGCCTCAAGGGACTCCTGCGCGGCGGCATCGAGATCCTCCGCCGCCTTGACGATCTCCTCGTTGAAGTTGGCGCAGCACTCCGCGAGCATGGAGCCGTCAAACTCGTACAGCTCGCCGCTCTGCGTATACAGCGCAAGCTGCGGCAGCGTGTATTTCTCCGTCAGCAGCACCACACCGTCGTCGTTTGTAAAGCTCTCCTCCTTCGTCAGCGTCGCTTCCAGCTCAACATGCAGCCCGAGCTCCTGCGCATCGTCCGTGCCGGAGCTGTCCTGCTCCGTCTCCCCGCCGCAGGCGGCGAGAGAAAGCACCATCACAAGTGCAAGAAAGAGTGAACAAAGCTTTTTCATCGTAATGAACCTCCTTATTATATACACCAATGAGCCTTACGCCTGCGGCTTATCGCCGCCGGGCGGCGTACTGCCCAAATAGCGGACACCGAGCATCGTAATATCATCGAACTGCGGTGTCTCGCCCACGAAGGCGTCAATATCCTCCTTCAGACGGGGCAGCAGCGCGCCGGGCGCGGCATCGATGTTCCTGTTCAGTGATGCCAGCATCCTGTCCGTGCCGAAAAGCTCGTTGTGTGTGTCGGTCGCCTCCGCCACGCCGTCGGTGTAGACAAACAGTCTGTCGCCCGGCGCAAGCTGCAGGGTATACTCCTTATATTTGCTGCCGTCCATGCAGGCCAGCACCAGCCCGTGCGGATCCTTGACCAGCTCGTATTGACCGTCGGCGCGACACAGCGCAGGGTACTCGTGTCCCGCGTTGGCGCAGGTCAGCTTGCCCGTGGACAGCTCCAGAATGCCCAGCCACACCGTGACGAACATGTCGATGGGGTTGTTGGCGCAGAGCTGGCTGTTGACCTCCTCCAACACCGCCTTGGGTGACTTGCCGCTTTGTGCGCTATTCTTGAGCAGCACCTTGGTGATGACCATGAACAGTGCCGCGGGCACACCCTTGCCGGAGACATCCGCGATAACGAGTGCCAAATGGTCATCGTCCACAAGAAAGAAGTCGTAGAAATCGCCGCCGACCTCCTTGGCGGGCGTCATCGTGGCGTAGATGTCGAACTCCGTGCGGTTGGGGAACGGCGGGAATATGCACGGCAGCATACTCGACTGAATCTCCGTGGCAATGGACAGCTCCGCGCCGATGCGCTCCTTCTCCGCCGTGATAGCGGTCAGGTTCTGTATGTAGTCGTAGATGCTCTGCTCCATCTCGCGCACCGCCTGATACAGCCGCCCCATCTCATCCCCCCGGTGGAGCTGCGGCACGGCGAGCATGTTCTCCTCATGCGTCACCAGCCCCGCCTTCTGCTTCTGGATGAAGTTATCCGCGATGGTGGACAGGCGGTTGAGTGGCCTGACCAGCAGGAGCTGCGCGGAGATGGCGGACAGCACCACGAGCACGGCCGTGATGATAACCAGAATACGAATGAGCTTCGTCAGAAATGCCTGCTCCGCCGCCTCTGTCGATTTCATGGAGAAGATGACCGCCATATAGCCGCAGGTCGTGCCGCTGTCGTCCCGTATGGGCGCCAGGGCATACACCGCGCCTGCGCCGCGGCTCTCCTGCCGTATGGCGGGAACAGCCTCGCCCGCCATCAGCTCATCCTGTATCTCGGTGAACTCCTTGAAGGTGAACTGCTGTATATCGCCCAGCTTCAGCGCATCCGTGCGCATGTCGGTGTTGTAGACCACATAGAAGCCATCGTTCGCGGGCTTGAGGCAGCATATCGCCACCACGCCGTAATACTGCTGGATCTCCATCAGCCGCGTCTGCACGCTGATGTAGTTCTCGTCCGTTGTGCCGCGCTCAAGATAGCGGTCGATGGACTCCGGCTCGACGAGTGCCGCCGTTGCCACGGCGAGGTTTTCCGCCGTCTGCGTCATCTGCGTGTCCAGATTTTCGCAGTATTCGTGATAGCTGAACAGCACCGCCGCGCCGCCGATGATCACGGCGATGAGGATGATGTTCAGAACGCTCTTCATCCCCATCGAAAAGCGGATCTTGTACCTGTTTTTCATTCGCATTCGCTCCCTAGCACCTCGCAGTCCCGCGCTCAGAGCTTTTTGCGGATGGTGAGGATGTTCTTGCCGTCCTCATAGGAATACTCCACATCGTCCATGCTTTTTTTGACGAGCATGATGCCCAGCCCGCCGATGCTCCGGAACTCGGCGGCGGCGGTCACATCCACATCCTCTCGCTCCAGCGGGTTGAAGGGCTTGCCGTGGTCGAGGAAGCGAATCGTGACGGTGGGCGGGTCGCCGCCCGCGTCCACATCGACCTCCGCCTCGCCCAGCTCGGGGTGATAGGCGTAGTTGGCGATATTCACAAAGATTTCCTCCACCGCCAGCTCCACCTGCATCTGCACGGCCATGGAGCAGCCGTATTTTCCCAGTTCCTCGCTGATAAACTCATTGATGGCGGTAAGCTGCTTTACCTCAGCCGGTACACGCATCGTTTTCATTTACCTGCCTCCTTTCGGGTGTACCGCCCCCTGCGGGACGGCGCACCGCCGTTATTTATTCGGTACCTGCTGCACGGGCTGCTGCTCGGGCTTCTGTTCGTTCTTTGCGCCCAGCTTGAAGCCCTTGCCCAGCTCAATGCCGTGCTCCTTCATATGGCTCTCAAGGCTCTGCTTGAACTTCGTGTCCGTCAGTATCTGCCGTGCCAGCTCCTGCGGCTTCTTCTCCGCCAGCACCTTGGAAATCTTCTCGATGGAGGCCGCGTTTCCGTCCTCCGCAGTGATTTCCTTCAGCATATCTCCAAAGCCCTTCGTCATCTGCAAATTGACTTGCAGCGTCTTTGCCGCCTCGTCGTCGCGCATTACCCGTGTCAGCTTACTGCTGCCGCCGAGCTCCTCCATCTGTATCATACCCAGAATGACATAGCTGCTCAGCAGATCGACGGAGTCGCGAAGGCTGTAGGTCGTCTGCCCGCCGGCAAGCGCACCGCGCAGCTTGTCCATCAGGGGCACGATGTCCTTCTGCGTAAAGGTGTAGACACCCAGACCCACCTTGCTCAGCTTGTCCTGCTCCTCGCGCAGCGGCTTGTCCACCGCCTCACGCGCCTCGCGGTCGGCCTGTTCCGCCGCCTCGTGCGCGTCCTGCTCGATATCCGCCTTCAGCTGCAGTGCCGCAGGCATCTCACGCGCCAGCTGCTCGGCATCAACGGTCGAAATGAACCTCGCCAGCTCCTCGCCGAGCAGCGAACCGGCCATTTTGCCCATGACCTCCTCAACGGCGTCCTCGCCCAGATCCTTTATCCGCTCCCTGGCAGTCTCGGCATCCTCGAAGCTGCGCTCGATGGGGCCTGCGCCCTCCAGCTGCTGCGCAGTGCGCTGCTCGCGCTCCGCCTTGATCATCTCCGCAGCGATCATGCCGCCGACGAAGTCAACGGCGTTCATCTGCGAGACATTCGTGTTGATGAGATTGTGCCGCACGCTCATCGTGCTCTTGGGGTCGATGGTGAGGTAGCGCATCAGACCCGCGCTGCCCTCCTTAATGGCCGCGCCCACCGCCGCAGGGAATATCTCGTTCCTGTAGCTGCGGCCCGTGGCCTCCAGCCATCTGGAGATGTTCTGGCGGCGGATTTCGTTCATCGGGTATTTCTGCTCGCGGGCAATATCGGCGCGAACCTGCTCCGCCGTCATATTGCTGTATTTCCGCAAATCCTGCCGCGCCTTGTCCACGAGCTCGATCTCATCCAGCTTCGTCGTCAGGTGCGCACGCAGTGCCCGCGCTGCGGCGATATGGCCGCGCTCCAGCGGGTTGTGACCTTCGCCCACGCCCTCGCGCTCCTTGGCATCCAGATAGGTATCGCACAGCTTCAGCACATCCTTGTACTGCTTGACAAGCGCCGTGCGCTCCTTTTCGGTGTCGCCCAGTGTCTTACCCTCGGCCGCCAGCGCCTCGAACGCCTCGCGCATGTGCTTGAAATTGCCGGAGCGGGTCTGATACCACTTGTCGGAGTCGGCGATCTGCTTGAGCATCGCCGTGTTCTCGGCCGCCAGCCCGTAGTTGAACAGTGCCTCGGGCTTGCTCCATGTCATCGCGGCGGACATCGGGTTCTTCAGCGTCAGCACCGCCACGCGCTCGCCCTGCCGGAACAGCAACGGGCGGCCGCTCTTCAGCTCGTTCACGCCCGCCTCATCGTTCAGTCTGCGTCGGCCGTTCGCGTCAAACTCATCGCAGAAGCATTCTGCGCCGTCCTCACCGCCCAGTGTGAAGCCGTACTGCTCCACCGTGGTCTGGAACACCTTGTCTATCTCAAGATCGCGGCTCGCGGCAACGCTGGAATCCAGGTCGCCCAGCAGATTCCGCAGTCCGTCGGCGGCATCGCCGCCGCCCAATTGTGTATACCGTTTAACCTCCGGGCACTTTCGCTCGCGCTCGGCTCTGAACTCCGTGCCTCTTTCGTCAGCGTAGAGGTCATCGTCATACCTCTCCTTCAGCTTGCCGAGATCATACTGCTCCGTCAGCAACTCGGGGTCGAGTATCTCATACAGCGGATTGGCGCGTATTGTAATGCGCTTGAACGCCTCGTTATACGCCCCCTGCAGCTTCATCCAGTCCTGCATCTGCTGCCTCTCCTGCTCCGTCAGGCTCAGATCGGGCCGCTGGCGGTAGTCGTTGTCGATGTCCATCAGCAGGCAGTTGGCTCTGGCGATCTTGGCCAGGTTCTCGCCCTGCACCTCCGGCGGCAGACTGCCATCGGCCATCTCATACACATTTTTCGTTTCGTCCAGCGTTTCCTGTATGATCACCATCAGCATGTCGGTGCGCCGCCGTGCCAGCTCCGCCTCCAACTCGGCGCGGATCTCCGCGTCGCTCATATTGGCCAGCTCCGGGTCGCTGGCCCGCCGCTGGGGAACGGCCTCTGCGAAGTAGGCATTCCAGTGATTGGTGTTCGTGTCGAACAGGAAGGCGATCTCCTCGTTCCGCAGCGTATTGCGCTGCTGCGCCGCCTCCAGATCGTCCTGCGTCGCCTCGGGGTTCTCCCGGAAGAACTGCTCGGGCCGCACCGTGGGATAGAACAGCCACTGCGAGCCACGGCTGAAGATACGCCTGTCCGCCTCCAGCCGCTGCCGCTCCTCCTCCGACAGTACGAAGTTGGTGCGCGGATCCGGCCGTCCCTCATCCTGATAGTATGTATATTTGTTAGTGATCTCCGCGTGATCCTGCATCACAGGATATATGGCCTGCCGCAGCCGCCGGGAGCACTCCCGCCGCTGGCGGCGCTCCTCGCCGGTATAGCGCGGCATGGGACGGTGCGGGATGCCCGGACGGCGAAGCTCGTTGTCCTCCAGCATCTCGAATATCTCCCGCTCGGAGTACATGGGGGGCAGCTCCTCGGTGAAATAGCGTTCCGCCTCGGCCTGTACCTGCTCCTCCGTCATCTGCGGATTTGCCTTCTTGATGCCCTTTCTCAGGGAAGCCATGGTATCATATGTACTCATAGAAATTTCTCCTTCCGCTATGTTATGTACGAATATGGAATCGAACGCTCAGTGCTGTCCCATCACAGGCGGGTTGTTCTGTCCGGCCACCGGCGGCTTGCCGCCCAGCTTGAAGCCCTTGCCCAGCTCAATGCTGTGCTCCTTCATATGGCTCTCAATGCTCTGCTTGAACTTCGTGTCCGTCAGTATCTGCCGTGCCAGCTCCTGCGGCTTCTTCTCCGCCAGCACCTTGGAAATCTTCTCGATGGAGGCCGCGCTTCCGTCCTCCGTGGCGATCTCCTTCATCATCTCTCTGAAGCCGTCCGTCATCTGCAAATTGACTTGCAGCGTCTTTGCCGCCTCGTCGTCCCGCATTGCCCGTTCCAGCTTACTGCTGCCGCCGAGCTCCTCCAGCTGTATCATACCCAGAATGACATAGCTGCTCAGCAGATCGACGGAGTCGCGGAGGCCATAGGTCGTTTTTCCGTCGGCAAGTGAACCCCGCAGCTTGTCCATCAGGGGTACGATGTCCTTCTGCGCAAAGGTGTAGATGCCCAGACCCACCTTGCTCAGCTTGTCCTGCTCCTCGCGCAGCGGCTTGTCTGCCGCCTCACGCGCCTCGCGCTGCTCCGCCTCCACACGCTGCTGCACCACCTGTGCCTCCGGCATTTCGTGCGCCATTTCCTCCGTGTTGAATATGGTCAGGAATTCGGTGAACTGCTCGTGGCTCATCAGCTGCTTCGTCTCGCCGAACTGCTCGATCATCTCGCCATTCGGCTCACCCACGGTGTACTTCACGGCGGCGTTGCCCAGCTCGCGCACGACGGCGCGGTAGTCGTTCTGCATCCGCGTCTCGAACGCACCGGGACCCTGCTTGCCCTCGGCAAGACGCTGCGCCCGCTCATTCTTCACCATTTCCGCAGCAACCAGACTGCCCACCGTATAGGTGGCGAAGTCCTCCGTTTTCTCACTGCACATATAGACGGGTTCTCCCCACTCTTCGTTGTAGTTTGCCTCCAAAAGTGCACCGAGCATGACGGCGCGGTTCTTCGTCTCCATCAGGAAGCCCTGCGGCAGGTCGGCGGGAAACGCGGCGCACTGATCCTTCAGCCACTGCGTCATGTCCTCCCTGATTTCCTTCTGCTGCGCGTTGTACAGGTCGCGCCTGGCGGCCCTTCTGATCTCCTCCGGCGACATACCTGCGTACCGCTTCAGCGCGTCGTGCGCCTTTTCCACCGTCTCCAGCTCGCCCAGCTTATCCCATGCGTACTGCTTCAGTGCCTTCGCCATGCGGATATGCCCCTGCTCCAGCGGGTTGTGGCCTTCGCCCACGCCCTCTCTTTTCTTCTTTTCCAGATAGGCGTTTGTCTTCAGCAGCAGGTCGCTGTACTTTTCCATTATCGCGGCGCGCTGCTGCGGGTCGCTCGTCAGACCGTCCTTCGTCAGCTTGGTCAGGCTCTCGAAGCTCTGGCGCATCTCCTTGAACGCCGGGGAGCTGGTCTTATACCACTTGTCGGCCTCCTTCATCTGCTCCGTCAGCTTGTCGTTCTCATACTGTAGGGAGTAGTTGAACAGCTTCTCCGGCTTGTCCCACACCAGTGTCATGGAGCCGGGATACTTCAGCGTCATCACCGCCACCCGTCCGTCCTGCTCAAACACCAGCGGCCGGCCTGTCTGCAGATCCGCCAGCCCCGCCTCCTTGATGGTCTTGTTGCCCTCCTTGTCGAAGTACTCCGCGGTGATCCTCGCGCCGCCCTCCCCCAAAGTGAAGCCGTTGGCCTCCGCCACATCCTGGAAGTCAAACCTCAGCTGTGTCTGCGTGTACTGATAGATCAGGCTCTCCGCGTCGTCGACCATGCTGTCAAAATGGTCGCGCACCTTGCCGCCCTTGGCATATGTTTCCCAGTTCGTGTGCTTTTTCCCGCGGTCACTCTGGAATTTCTGCCCCCGATCCGTGCCCTCCAGCTCAGACTCTATCTCATCCGCCGCCAGCCCCGTATCAACGCCGAGCAGCATGCCCGGGTCGAACAGCTCGAAGGCGGGGTTGCCGTAGGCGGCGATACGATCCGCCGCCGTGGCAAAGCGTCCCTGCAGCTCCTTCAGGTTCTCGGTAAATTTCAGATCCTCCTCACTGACGATGCTGCGGCCACTCCTGAAGCGATCCGCAAAGTTGTCCGCCTCCCAGCAGAAGCTCGCGGCCACCTTCAGCTGCATATAGTTGGCGGCCAGCTCCTCGCCGGACAGGTTGGGGTTGCTCATGTCGTCCAGCTTTTCGACCAGCGCCCCCGCCTCGTGCAGCCGCTCCATGATCATCTCGCCGCGCCGTTCCTTCACATGCTTTTCCAGCTCCGCCCGCAGCTCCTCGTTGGTTCTGTTGGCAAAGCTGGGGTCGCCGCTGTTTTTCAGCATCGCCGCCTGCTCGCTGTAATACTTCTCCCAGTGCGCCTCGTTTGTGTCAAACAGGAACGCCGCCTCATTGTTGTATGCCTCCAGCTTTTTCCGTTCCTCCGGCGTGGCCGTGGGCGGGATGTAGCGGAACATACGCTGCTCCTCGCGGTTGGAATAGGCGCGGGCGTCGTTCCTGATCTCCTGCCGCTGCTCCTCCGTCAGGCCGGGCGCGTCCGGGTGCCGGCCGCCCTCGTCTATTCTGTAGCGGAATCTGTCCAGTCCCGCGCCGTCAAAGGCGATGAAGTCATACACGCCCTGCCGGACGGCCTTTGCCTTCTCCCGCCGCGCATTCCGCTCGGCGCTGGAATAGCGGGGCAGCTTCTGGGGCGGCACGCCCTCCCGCAGACGCCCCCTGCTTTCCAGCATTGCAAATGCCTCTTCCTCGGAGAACATGGGCTGCAAGACATTCTGCACATAGCGTTCCGCCTCGGCGCGCACCTGCGCCCCCGCCATTTCGGGGTGTGCCTTGCTGATATTCCCGTAAAGATCCCTGAGACAAGCGAAAAAACCCATAATAAATACTCCCTCCGTATTTTATCTTTTCGCGAGATGCACCACCGCGGCGCAGGTTTTTGCCCATGAAAATTTTATCACAATTTTCGCGCTTTGTCCACCCATAGCCGCATAGATTCACCCCTTTTTTCGCCAAGTATCGTTTTGCCGATACGGAAAAATCGGCAAAAAGCACACCGCCGGTGTGCTTTTTGCCGTGTGTCGTTACATCGGGCCGCCCATGATGGATGCCTGCTGTTGATTCTGCTGCGGATGCTTCAGCACAGGTGCGTTGTTCTGGTTTTGCAGCGCGTTGTCCTGCTTTTGCAGAGGTTCTTTGCCGCCATTGCGCAGCATATTCCTCTGCGCCGCCCTGTCCTTGCGCTCCTTTGCCATCAGCTCCTTGACCGCCTGCCTGCCAACGATGCTTGCCGTGGTGTCGGCGTTGTCGATAAAGGTCTGCCTGTTGGAGAAGTCCTTTCCCTCAAGGCGGCTGACGAACTTCTCGTGCCGCATCATCTGCTCCGTCATCACGCTCAGTCCGCCGCGCTCGGCAAGGTTGCGGAAGCGGTCGCCCAGCTGCATCGTCCAGCCGTAGCCGCACTTGACCATCTCGTTCACCGCCATCGTAGCCACCAGTTCACGGCCGAGACGGTCTGCCTCCTTCGCGTTTCCGCTTTCGAGGGCATTCTCATACGCCTTCTTCGCCTCGTCCAGCGCGGTCGTCAGCTTCGGCCCCGCCGTTCTGCCCATATCCTGCGGCAGCTCAATCTGCGGGGCGTTCTTTTCCGCCTCGCTCAGAGCCTTATCGATTTTCTCGCCGACAACCGCGTCCTTCGCGTCCTGTATCTTTTTCTCTTCCTCCTCCTTACGCGCCGCTTCCTCCTTTGCCCGCCCCGCCTCCTCCGCCTTGGCACGCTCCTTCGCCTCAAAGATGTCGTCCTCAAGCTTTACGCTGCGCTGGAACGGGGAGACATTGGGATCCGGCTTATTCATCATCCCCTGCCGGAGTGCATCCCTCTCCAGCTCCTCGGTTGCGATGACCTTTTTCATCGTGTCGATGTGCTCCTGCACCAGCCCGATGCGCTTGGCCATCTGATCGGCATAGCTCTCCAGCTCCTTGCCGAAGTCGATGCGGTACTGTTCGTAGTCGTCCTTGCCCTTTTTCGTGCCGCGCTCGGCGAGCTGATCCCTCTTGCGTTGATTATACGCCTTTGCCGCCTCCTGCACTGCCTTGATCTTATCGGCAAAGTCCTTTGTCTGCTGCTCGGTGGGATTGTCGGGCAGCTTCGTTTCCGCGAGGGCGTTGAGCGCCCGCTTCATGTCGCGGTACTTGCCAGAGCTGCGGAACAGCTTGTCGTTTTTCAGGCTCTTTTCCTGAAGCTCCTTCACCCTTTTTTCAAAGCCGTCGTTGACCAGCCGCCCCGGTACATCGGCGTTGATGTCCATACGGAAGCCGTTGTCGATGCTGATGTTGTCCATCAGCAAAATCACGGTGCGTCCCCGCCCGTTGGAATAAACATTGATGTCGTTCGGCTTATTCCGCAATGTGACATCCTGCTCCTTCTTCAGTGCGAAGCGGTTCAGCGAGCGTGACACGGTGTCCAGCCGCGTCTGGCTGATGCCTGTCGCGCCGTCCAGACCGAAGTCCATGATGGCGCTGAAGTGGGGCGTCTCTCCCTGCCGCGGCAGGATCTGTGAGCCGCCGGCATTTACCAGCTCCGCGCCGTCGAAAATGGCGTAGAACGGGTTGGCGACCTGCTGCACGGTGGCATTCTGGGTGGTTGTGGACTTCGTCGTCGCATAGGGTGCAAACTTCTCCTGATACACCTCATCGGATATCTTTGCGCCGAACTCCTTGAAATCCTCGGTAATATCGAGCATGTTCCAGCTCAGTGAGCTGCCGGGGTTGATGAGCTTGCGGTACGCGGCCTCCAATCCGCCTGGCTGCTTTTCCGCCTCGCCGGTGAGGATGGCGTCCCGTGTCTTGTCCGCCTCCTCCCTGCTGATAACGCCCGTATCCGCCACCTGAAGCATGAGCTCCATCAGACGCTGCGTGCCGTTCGCCAGCTCGTCTTCCGCCTTCTTCGTGGCCTGCTCCTCGGTCATGCCCGCCTTGATGTAGTGGTTATAGCGCGTCTCGCGGAAGGTGCGCTGTGCCAGCTCAACATCCTGATTGTGCACCGACTCGCCCAGCATGACCAGCGCAACGACCTCCTCGTTGTGCGCTGTCGCCTCAGGCGTGTTGCTGCTGTCGATCAGCTGCCACATCCACCGCCGCGCATTGATGCGCTCGCCGACCTTATCCTCGCCGAAGGTGCCGGAGAACATCCGCTTGGCGGTCTGCTCGAAGATGATCTCCCGCTCGGCGTTCTCTGCGGCCAGCTTCATCAGGACATCGCGACACCGCTCGGAATAGGCAAAACGCTTCTTCATAAGCTCCGGCTTGTCCAGCAGCGTCGGCTTGAAGTTGCTGTACAGGCGCTGCACCGGCGCAATATCCCTGCGTAGTGCCTCCTGAAGTTGCTCGCCCGTGGGATTCGGCACATTGACCGGCCCCATATTGTCATACGCCTGCCGTGTCTCGGCCACCGCCTGCGCCAGCGGCATTCCCGCCCGCACTTTCTTTCGTATCTGCGCACTCAGGCTGGTATAAGTTCCCATCGTGTCGTCCTCCTGCTTTTTGGTGGATTCTGCCTTTTCGTCTATTATACACCAGGGACCCGCCGGTTTGTTCTATCAATTTCGGAAAAATTACGCCTTTTTTTCACTTCTTTTTCGTTCAAAGCCGACAGCGCAGCGTACATCCCGCACCTTGCTACGAAAATATCAGTACCGATTTCGGCGATGATGGCAGCTGCCGCAGTTACATCAATCCCTGGTATAGAACACAAAAGACCCAACGCGTTTTCATGTTTTACGATCTCTT
>CAVHCH010000142.1:0-29923 GCA_963634265.1 Bacteroidaceae bacterium
CCTCCTGCGCCGCCTGGGTGGGGTAGAACCGCAGATCCTCTACACAGTCTTTGTCATAAGATTGGCAACCTTAAATATTTTTCAATTTAATCTCCAGCGTGAAGTCCATAGGACGGGATTTTGGAGGCTTCCGATAGATCACATAGTCGATGATTGCCTTTAGGAGTTGATTTTTCCCCTCATTATCCAGGGTAGGGTAGAGCTGGAGGGCGCTGGTGAGCTGATTGAGCACCAGGGTTCTATCTCGGTTTTTAGCATCTTGGATTCGCATATCCACATCGGCGATCTGGGCATTCAATGCCTCAATTTCGGCCTGTGCCTTGTTTAGGCGCGTTTTGAATGTGTCTCGGTCATAAGTGCCGTCCTCCAGCAAATCATGCAGCATATCGACTCTGGAGGCCGCTTTTCGCAGCTTGGCTTCGACGGTGCGTTTTTCCGTCAGCAGGCCGCTGATGTCCGGGCCGCTGGCCCGCTGCGCCTCAATTGCAAGATCATCCCGTATGTGCTCCAGGTTTTCCAGGAGGCGCTGCTCTACAAGCTCGTATTTGGTTGAGGCAATGCACCCGCGCTCTATGCAGAGGATCCTCGCGCCGCCTTTTGTGTTTTGCCCCATCCTCTGCATATTCCGGCCACAGTTCCCGCAGCGGATCAGGCCCGCCATGACATTAGCTACTTGGCCGTGGTTTTGAGAGGGGATGGATTTCCGGCTGCGTATCTCCTGCACCCGCAGCCAGTCCTCCCAGGGAATGATCGGCGGGTGCAATCCGTCCACCATGATCCAGTTCTCCATCTTCTGGTGCTCTGCCCGGGGACGAGGATTGTTTTTAGTCGGTTTATACCGCTTCACACGGTTCCAAGCTACTTTTCCGGCATAGGTAGGATTCCGCAGCACATGGCGCACGGTGTTCCGGCTCCACTTCGCGGAGCGGTTGGGCACGCTGCCCATAGCGTTCAACTCCTCGGCGATGATTTGGGCCCCTACGCCCTCCATATAGCGCTTGTAAATGTGCCGGATAAATTTGGCCTGATCCTCGTTGATTTCCAGGGAGGGTAGCTTCCCTACGGTACACTTTCGGTAACCATATGGCTGGTTTGCCACATAGCCCCCGGCCTGGATGGTCTGCATCAGGCCCCGGCGCATCCGCTTGCGGATCATTTTGAGCTCAAACCGGGCAAAGAGGGCCTTCATCTCGGTCAGCTCCTCGTCGGCATCGTTGGTGAGGTCGTAGGTTTTGCCGGGGCAGATGATTTTTGTTTCGGCCAGGCGAAAAGTCTCCAGGATAATGCCCTGCTCCGACATGGAGCCGCGCCCCAGACGGTCGATGTCCATGCAGAAAACGCCGTCATAGGCGCCCGCCTCCACCTGCTCCAGCAGGCGCAGCATCTCCGGTCGGGCATAGAGAGATTCGCCAGAGACGACCTCCTCAAAGATGTCCTCTGGGGCGATGATTACGCCCATTTTGTCGGCCAGCTCCATGAGCATGGCTCGGTGTTTGGCCAGCACTTCGGCGATGCTCTCATCGGGTTGGTCGGCTTGTGATTTTCGCAAATAGAGTGCGTTCCGATTTTTCAAACTGATCTCCTTTGCAGCAAAGGCCGTCCCTGGGGACGGCCTTATGCTATTTTTTCTGTGCCCGAATCGGGCACTTTATTTGTATTCCCACTTTTTAGATTGCTTTAGCGAATAGAGCAGGGCGGAGGCAATGCCACCCACGCCTGCGGCCACGAGGAGCAGCACGATCCAGGCCACGGGGCCCAGCTCGCCGCTCTTAATGAGGCCGCTGCTTTGAATATTGTAGTCGAAAGATATATACCACACCACCACGCACAGCAGCGCGGCGCAGATCAGCGAGAGTAGGAGCAGCAAGCTATGCTGCTTTTTCTCCCGCCGGGCTTGTCTGTTGACTGAGCGGGAGAGCTGATCCATGCCGCCCTCTAAGCGGGCGATTTTAACCTCTGACTGGTGCTCATGCTCCATTTTTCGCATTTTGGCCTCGGGCGTAAGGCTGGGTTCGATGCCGAAATATTCGTCCAGCGATACGCCAAGGACGGCGCAGATAGGGCCTGCATTGTAAACATTCGGCTCCCTGGAGCTGGCGGCGAAAAAGTTTTTTACGGTGCCCTCCGGGATGCCGGTTTCTTCGATGATCTGTTGGATGGTTATGCGTTTTTCTTTCCTGGCTTCTGCACAAATTTCCCGTAAATTTCTTTCCATTTCCCCTTTTCCGACTCCTTTTTCATCCGCAGCGGCTTCCATCTCGTCCGCAAATTTTAGCGCACGGACCACTCTTGAGCTTGTGCGGATAACCATATTTTTGATACGGTAGTCTTGCCGGTGGATGGCTCGAAAATCGACTGGCTATCGTATAATTAACAAGTTGCGTAGGCGAAAAAAATAACTGGAGGATAGAGAAATGATGGAGAAAATGCACGCATTAGTCCCGGAGAATCGGGTGGAGAGAATCGAACTGGCGCGGGAAATGTTTGCCGCGCTGAGTCCGGCTGACCAGCGGGAGTTTATTGCTCTCGCTGCCGCTTTAGCATCTCAGCAAGTACCTGGGTCTGATTCTCAGGTGTGAGCTGGGAGAAAATGCGCACGAATTCATCCTCCGGGCCGCTGCTCTTCAGAGCGGCGGCCTGTGTGTTATCCTCGCCCAGTAGGTCGCTGACGGTGCAGCCCAGATATTGGGCCAAGAGTTGGACGCGCTCAATAGACGGGATTGTCCCATTATTCGCAAGCTGAGTGAGCAGATTCCGGCCTGCTCCGCTCTTGACGCAGGCTACAGTAGGTTTCACATCATTAATCGCACAGTACTTTTTTACATTTTCTAAAAATAATTCTTTATTCATTTGTTTCCAAGTCACCAATAAATTCTTATGTAAGGTTGTTCAATTATATCGCCGTCTTTTGTTTCACCTACGCACTCAGCTTTTTCAAATACGGCAAGTACAGGTGAATCTTCGACCACTCTGCGTGATATTGCAGCTGGTAGGTTTCCGATAGAATCCCCCAGGTAGGTTACAGTGGCGGAATGCCCTGTCTCTGCCGCTTCCTCAATTTCTACTTCTTGTCCTTGACTTAGGAGTGCAATGCCCTCTTGCTTATCTCGGCTCTTATATGCAACCAGGGCGACCACAGACTGCTCGCGGTAGGCATAGCCTATCCGGCGATCACGATAAAAATACGCACTTGCCTTGAAAATTCCAGCGTCCTTGTCTGCCTCTGTGAGAAAAATCTTTACCGGCTCCCTGTTTTTCTCCCAGTCCTTAAACATATCCGACTTAAAAGAAATATTTGCTACAGTTGAACCTAAATAGGCAAGAGATATAGATTCACCCTCAGCATGAGGAATTAGCTCATACGGGGTAAATCTGTCACCTTTGGTCAAATTCCAAAGCATATCTGCAACTTGCTCATTCATCGGTGTAAAGCTAATTTCAAATTTGTACTGCAAGGTTGCTCCATTAATAAAATTGGGGACACATGGCCGGAATTTACAGTCATCTCGAAAGTAATCCGAATAGGAATGAGGTTCAAAATTGTCCGTTACATTGGAGGCGGATACGGAAGGCGAAGGGCTCTGATCTTTTAATAAATTTGCTACTGCCTTACATATATCTACGATCCAACCAATACCAAATAAGCCTCCAGTAAAGAGGTACAAAATTCCTTTGCCAATTTGCCCATCAATAAATTTGTGTACACCAAAGCCACCAAGAAATAATGTTACCAGAACTCTTGCCAGGGGAGACATAGACAATTCCCTCCTTAAATTTTATAAAATGCACAAATTGTACTCCGGGAAATTTCCTCAATATAACTCAAGATTTGTTCAAAGCACCAAAAATGCACGGATAGGTTACTAAATGCTTGACAATAACGAATTAGTGATTTACACTAAACTTGTCCCTCAGGTAAGAACGAGAGGGGGTGAAAAAATGGAAGACCTGCGCACGGCTCTTTCGGATGACATCATCGCCTTTGCCCAGCGTGTGTTGGCTGGAGAAGGCACGCCACAGGAAACGGCATCGCTGCCGAGCATCCTAATGTGGCACAGCGGCGTCAATCCTCCGCAAGAACCTCCGCAAGCACCGCTTTAACGGCTTGCCGGATAGCGGCATTGTTTAGGTCGATGGCATTTTTGACACTGAGCCAACTGTACTCATTTGCGAAAGCGCGTGGGTAAAGTTCCCGCTCCATCCGTGGCTGGATCGCCTTTAGGGCTTCGTCAAAGGCTGCGTCGACTGCGGCATTGATCTTCTCTTGATTCATCTTATAATCTCCTTTTTACCTCACAGGCATTTTGCGTGGTGGGGCAGTTGGATGGTCTCTCATTTCCTTCCCATACCCTCATTTCTCCTGGCAAGAAAGGTGCGTATAGTTTTCCTCAAAATTTACTGTACCACCTTTTTTGTCGGAACGCAAGTTAAAATTTTAATAAATGAAAGGAGGTGTGCCGTTTGTCGCTCAAAGATTTGCGGGAAAAGCGCGGATTTACCCAGGCGCAGTTGGCCGACAGAATCAATGTCACCCCGGCGAGCATCAGCCTGTGGGAGTCGGGGAAGTCTCGCCCGCTGCGGAAGTACCGGGCGGCCCTGTGCCAGGCTCTGGGCTGCACGGAGCAGGAACTGATGGCGGAGAGCCAAAATTAAGAAAAGGAGGATCATTTCAATGGGAGTAATGAAGCAGATGTTGATTGGGCAGCTGGACAAGCGTTTTCGTGCCCTGGCAGCCAAGACCGGCTATGACATGGAGGAACTGTGGGACCTTTGGGAAGCCTACACTGATGAGTGCTTCGAGTGCGGCGAGCCGGTCGACTGGAGCTACTTCGAGGGTGTCACCCTTGAATGTGACTGGTGAGGGCATAGGACAAACTGCCTTGCTCATAAACCGAGAAAGGAGGTGGAATGTATGAGCAAGTCTTTTTTGTTGGTAAACAAGGAGATCACCGAGCTGGAGGACGGCTATACTGTGGCCTGGAACTTTGGAGACGCCGGTGGCGGCGTGGACCGGGTCTACATTCCGCCGCACGATCCCGAGGAGGCCGCCCGGAACCGGGCGCAGCTCAACCGAGTGTTGGCCCGGTATGGCTACCGGCTCAAGGAGCAGAGCGAGGCGAAAAAATCTACCCCTAACGCAAGTTAAACTTAACACAAAGGAGGAATGGACGCAATGGCGTCAATGGGCACTAATTTGTATGCTTCGTGCCGCCGTCGGACCGGCATGACCCAGGAGGCCTGGGCGGAGAAGCTGAACATCAGCGTGGAGAGCGTGAAGCGCTACGAGACGGATGTGCGCATCCCGCCAATCCCGGTGGTGCGGCAAATGGCCGACCTGAGCGGGGACGAATCTATCGTGTACCGATACGCGGTGAAAATCTCGGAAGAGCTTGATGTGCTGCCGCATATCGACTATGCCAGCATCCCCGAAACAGTCCTGCGGCTGCTGAACCGCATGGCAAAGTTCGCCGACAATGCGAGGGCCAAGCAGCTAATGGAGATCGCCGAGGACGGGATCATCTCCGAGGAGGAGAAGCCGCTCTTTGATGAGATCATGGACGAGCTCACCGGCATGGTGGTGGCGTACTACCAGCTCAAGTATGGTAAGGAGGGTGCGGCATGAAGTGGAAAGAATTTTCCCTTAACCGCAGGGACGGACACCCGGAGCCGGGGCAGCTTTGCGTGGTGCGGCGGCTTTACGAAAGCAAGGCTGAATATGTCGTCGGCCAGCTCATCCGTGATCCCAGGGACAAGTCGTCCGTCAAGCTGTGGTGGCAGGATGGCCGAAGCTGCTGGACTGAGAATCCCGCGCGGTGGCGCAACCGCTACACCGACATCCTGTGGGCCGCCATTGACCCGCCCGAGGAGGTGAGGGACTGATGGAGCTGTTTGGCACGGTCTGCGCTGTGATCGGCGCGGGGACGCTCTCGGCTGGGGTGATGCGGATCATCTGCTGGCTGGACGAGGGCTCAAAAAAAGACCGTACCCGGAGGGAAGCCGAGTACGGTCACGGTGCCAGGAAAGGCACTCAATGAGAACATCTTCAGTA
The DNA here is from genome assembly GCA_963634265.1 of Bacteroidaceae bacterium. Classification (GTDB taxonomy): domain Bacteria; phylum Bacillota; class Clostridia; order Oscillospirales; family Oscillospiraceae; genus Vescimonas. The sequence continues at coordinate 6,050 of CAVHCH010000142.1, forward strand.
TACACGAGATCAAGAGAACTCGCAAGGGGGAATTTGATGGAATCTAAAATAAAAATGGTTCGGAAGGGCGGGTATACCGTCCTCCCGAACCGAGTCCTACGGGATGAGACGCTTACGCTTCAAGCGAAGGGGCTCTTTTGTATGATGGCAAGTTTCCCCGAAGGGTGGGATTTTACCACCAAGGGCCTTGCCAAAGTGGCCGGATGCGGTAGGGATAAAATCACTGCTGCGTTGAAGAATCTGCGTGAATCTGGTTATCTCTTGCGGGAGCAGGGGCACAGCAAATCGGGTCGATTTGATTCAAACATATTTATCCTCTACGATGAAAAAATTACACCGTTGCCGGAAAATCCGGCTACGGGAAAAACGGCACCGGGAAACCCGTCGCCGGAAAATCCGCCACAAATAAATAAAGAAGGAAGTAAAGAAAGAAAGAACAAACCCCCTATAGTCCCCCGTGAAGTTTCGGCGCGAGTGCAGGAATATGCCGGGGAGGACCAGGTGCTGCATGATGCCCTCATGGGCCTGCTGGAGAATCGGGCCGCGCTCAAAAAGCCGGTGAAGACGCTCCGGGCCATGAATGGCATCCTGCGGGATTTGTTCCAGCACTCCGGCGGCGACCGCACTACGGCCCTGCTTATGCTGGATAAGGCCACCAAGAGCAACTGGCTCACGGTGTACCCGCTCAAGGCGGACGAGCTTCCCGGGGCCGATAGGGGGAAGAGAGAGGAGGCTCACGGTTGGCAAGAGTAGAGCAATCCACTGTCCCCATCCAGGCGTGGCTGGACGCAGAGAATGCCGTCATAGGCTCCCTGCTGCTGGATGAGCGCCTGGCGGCGCCGATCCTGGCCACAGTGGACCCGGCGGACTTTGGAACCAAAGAAAACCGCCGTATCTTCCAGGCGGCCCGGGCGCTGCTCCAGGAGGGCACTCCCGTGGACCCGGTGACCATTCGGGGTAAGCTGGGGCCGCAGGTAGAGCAGCGACTGGTGCAACTGATGGAGATCACGCCCACCGCCGCCAATTGGCGGGAATACGCGGCGATCATGCACGAAAGCGCCACGCTGACCCGGGTCAAGGCGCTGGCCCAGGAACTGGCTCAAGCCATCAACCTGGAGGACACCCGGGAAAAGATCGCCGCGCTGACGGACCTGGTTGCCACGGGCAAGCACCTGGAGGCCTGGACTATGGAGGACGCTTTCCGGCACTTTATGGAGTCCCAGGCGGCGGAGAAAAAGCGGGACTACATCGGTTACGGCATCCGCGAGATCGACGAAGGTACATACACCGAGCGCGGCGATGTGGTGGTCATCGGCGGCGAGCCCTCGGCGGGCAAGACGGCCCTGGCGCTGGTCCTGGCCTATCACATGGCTAAAAAGTACCGCGTGGGCTTTTTCTCCTTGGAGACTGGCCCCCGGAAGCTGACGGACCGCCTTGTGTCCTCGGCGCTGGGCATCGACTTTAACACCATCAAGCGGCAAAAGATGGAGGAGGCGGACTTTGAAAAGGCCGCAGCCGGAGGCAGTGAGTTTACTGCCCGGCGTTTGACCCTCCTCCGCAGCTCCGGTCTGACGGCCTCGCAGATTCAGAGCATCAGCCGCTCCTACGGCTTCGAGATCATCTTCGTGGACTATGTGCAACTCGTCACGCCGGAGGGGGACCCTCGGGCAGGTGTGACCCAGGCTGTGGCGGCAATCTCTCGGGCGCTGCACACCTTTGCGCAGAGCAGCAATACCCTGGTGGTGGAGCTGGCGCAGCTTTCCCGCCCCCAAAAAGCGGGTGGCTGGAAAGAACCGACCATGCACGACCTCAAGGAGACCGGCCAGCTTGAGCAGGATGCCGATGCCGTGATGCTGCTCTATCGTCCCAAGCCTGGCGGCGACTTTGACCCGGACAAGACCCGGGTGCTGAAAATCGCAAAGCAAAAAGAGGGTCGCCTGGGCAAGTGGCCCCTGGCTTTTGACGGTGCGCACCAATCCTTTGTATCGCTGGCTTCGGAATCTTACATGAATAAGCTCAAAAACGACGCGAAACGGCAGAAAGAGGAGCGCCGGGCGCAATCCCGGAATGCCCAGGTCCAGGGCCAGGTGCAATTCCGCGAAATTCCCGATCCGGGCAATCTGCCGCTATAAGGAGGCTGCCATGTACAAAATCGGCGATACTATCAACTTCGTCCCGGAGGCCCTGCGCTACTGCAAGTCGCACGGCTACATCAAAACCAAGTCCGTGCCCGGCGTGGTGGTGTGGATCCATCCGCAGCGGCGGTTTATGGTGCTGGAGCGCCGGATCGCGCCGGGCCTGTGCTACCGGGAATCTATTTTTATCAGATCAGGGAGGAACCAAACCAATGAGAACGATCGCAATCATGAACCTCAAGGGCGGAGTGGGGAAAACCGTCACCGCCCTCAATTTGGCCGCAGCTCTAAGCTCCGCGGGTAGGCGCGTCCTGCTGGTGGACTGCGACGGCCAGATGTCACTGACCCGCTTCTACTTCCACGACCTGGACCCGGACAATGTGGCCACCGTGGCCGATGTGCTCCAGGGCACAGCGGAGGCTGTGTGGGAGGACAATGTGCTGCCCATCCTGGGCACCAACATCCAGCTTTTGCCTGCGTCCTCTGGGCTCTACGCGCTGGACTCCGCGGCCATGCGGGGCAGCGGCATGGGGATGTCCAAGCTCTGCGACTTCCGGGACGCTGTGGTCGAGGACGGCGAGGTGGACTATATGATCTTCGACTGCCCCCCCGGCTTTACGGCGGCGTCGGTGTCGGCGCTGATGGCAGCCGGGGAAGTGGTGATCCCCATGCTGGTGGATGGCTTTAGTATGTGGGGCGTCCACGATCTGGCGGAGCAGATCAGCGGCATCCGATCCGCGAATCCGGGCATTAAGATTGCCGGGGTGCTGATTACGCAATGGCGCAACTGCGAGTTGGTCCGCCAGGGAGAGGAAATGCTCCGCAATCTGTCCTTGCCGGTGTTTAAGACGGTGATCCGGCGCACGGATAAGGTGCCGGAGTCCACCGTCGCTTGGAAGCCTATTTTTGATTACAGTCCCCGCAGCGCGGCCAGCCAGGACTACCGGCTGTGGGTGGAGGAGTACCTGGGAGAGGAGGTAGCAGAAAATGGCGAAGTTTGACCTGGGCGAATTTGCCAAAACCATGCAGGCGGTGCCCAATTCGGGCACAACGGGGCCGGAGCGGATCGAGTATATACCGCTGGCCGAACTGCACGAGGATAAGCGGAATTTTTACAAAGTGGACAGGGTGGAGGAGCTGGCGGCCAACATCCAGCTCTGCGGCCTTATGGATCCTTTGCGGGTGCGAAAATCCGAGGACGGTTATACCATCGTCTCCGGCCACCGGCGCTTTGCGGCGATTAAACTTCTGGCCGCCGAAGATACAAAGTTTGAAACGGCGGCCTGTATCATTGATGCCGGGGATGCCCCGGAGGCGCTCCAGGAGCTGCGATTGATCTACGCTAACAATGATACCCGCGAAATGTCCGCCGCGGATAAAGCCAAACAGGCGGAGCGGGTGGAAATCTTGCTGTACGAGCTCAAGGAGCAGGGCATGGAGTTTCCGGGCCGGATGCGGGATCATGTGGCCGAGGCGTGCCGGATCAGCCGCAGCAAGCTGGGACGGCTCAAAAAGATCGAGCGCGACCTCGCGCCCTGCTATAAGCCCCTGTGGGACGCCGGGGAGCTCCCCGAGGACACGGCGGACGCGCTGGCCAGCTTGCCGGAGGATGTGCAGGAGCGCATTAAGCGGGTGTGCCCCAAGAAAACCCCATCCGGGGGTGCTATTCGGAATATTGCGGGGAAGGTGGCCAGCGGGCAGGACTATTGTTCGGTTGCGTTCCAATGCCCGGACGGTTCTCCCTGCGATCACTTGGACAAATTTTTCAAACACGACCTTTCATGCTCGAACTGGGAAGCCTGTAATGGGAAAAAATGCTGTTTGAAATGCCGCGCGGGCGGCGCGCACGATCCCGACGGCGGCTCATACAATGCGGCCTGCGCGTTGATGTGCGGGAAAGCAAAAGATAAGTACGAGCGGGCCAAGGCGAAGGCGAAGACTAAAGCGGAGCAGCAACGGGCCGACGCCCGAAATGAGGCCATGCGTAAAGGCATGGCTGAGGCCTCGCGGCTTGTCCGGGCCGCTGAGGCCGCGGGTTTGCCCGATGATTCTAAGATAAAATGCGGATACTCAAACTTGGCTCTAAGCGTACTGCGAGACATTGCTCAGGGCCGAATCCCGGATGGCATGCCTGACTATCAACTTAGCCTCCTGCCGTGGCAGACTATGCCTTTGCTTGCGATGGCGGCGCAGCTTCAATGCTCCACGGACTACCTGCTGGGGCTGGTGGATGAGCCGCGCTCAACCGTGAGCGGCGCCCTGCCGGAGCCGGGGCAGATGACTTTGGGCTGCTGGATGCCCGGCGGCACCAACCCCGCCCACGAGTGCGAATGCCTGGTGATGCTGGATGTCAGCGATGCTGGCACTGAAAAAAATACGCTCAGGCAGACAGGTTACTGGGTAGGCGGTGCGTTCCGCTTCAAGCGGTCGGCCCGTGCCGAGGCATTTAATTTCCCGGTCCTGGCCTGGCTGGAAATTCCGGAGTGGGGAGGTGGGAATTGATGGATACTGCAACTCTTGTGAGTGCCCTTCAGGGGCTGAAAGTACAGACTGGCAGCCTCGCCTGCCTGGGCTGCGGACACGAGCACAACTGCGGCATCCATGGCTGCGCTATTATCCGGGAGGCGATTGAGCGCATCAGCAGTATCCAGATCGCGTTTGGTGATGGTCCTTATGGGTTAAGCCATTTGCTTGAGCTGTATCGGGCAGAGAAGGAGGGACGGGTGGTGGTGCTGCCTGTGCTGCCAGTCCTCACACAGAGCATCGGAAGTATGCTGTATATCATCGACGACGGAGAAATTATAGAGGATTCGCTGTGCGAAGCGCTTATCGGTATGGCCAGCAACGGAGAGATAAACATATTTTACACGACGCTATCCGATCAAATATCTTTCGAGCAGGCCGATGTTGGCAAAACTGTATTTCTCAGCTACGAGGATGCGGAAAAGGCTTTGGAGAGTGGGAGGGTTGAAAATGGCTGAATACATCGAGAGAGAAAAACTCGCAGAGAAGTGGCGGGCGCGGTTTGAGGACTACAAAGCGCGGGCGCACACCCCTTGTCAAGGTGAGGTTTATGCGGACAAAGCCATGTTGTATGCGGCCACAGTGGTGAAGGCTTGCCTGGATGAGCTGAACTCCGCTCCCATCGCCGATGTGGCCCCGGTGGTGCATGGGTACTGGATGCCCATTTCCGACGGGGCTTGGGCGGCGTGCAGCGAGTGCGGGGAGGACTATGATGTGAGCGACAATGGTTGGATGATTTACTTTAACCTGTTCTGCGATTGCTACAAATACTGCCCCAACTGTGGGGCGAAGATGGATGGAGGTGCAGGTCGTGCAGGCAAAAAAATGTGATCGCTGCGGAAAGTTCTACGATTTTTATGCGGGCACTGAGCGAGCCCCTAAACTCAAGGCAAATGCTGTCCGGTTGATAGATTCTGATCCCTCTAAACCCGGCGGTTTTATGAGGGGTTTTTGGGACCTGTGCGGGGATTGCATGGCGGAGCTTGAAACTTTTTTGTGCGGAGGTGCCGAAAATGTCTGATCACTTGAAAACAGATTTCGGAATCTTTGAAAACAACGACTTTGTGGAGGAAAACGGTCAGCTCCGGGAGCTGACGGTGACGATCACGCTTTCGGAGTATAGGGAGCTGGTGACCTCGTCGGTGTTGCAACGAAACTACATCGACCAGATTGATGAGCTGAGGCAGGTTGTGGATGAGCTCTGTGAGCTGATCTTTAGACTTGATCCTGGCATTAAGTCCGCTGCCCAAAAGGGCACACAGGCAGGCTGTTCGCCCGAAACTCTGGCGATAATTTCAAGGGTAGCAGAGGCAGGTGATGCCGATGCCTGAATACTGCATTGTAACGCAGAAATCGGGGCCGTTGACAAAAATTTGGTACACTGATAACTACGGTAAGGTGGCGTGGGCCGCCCGGCAGCAATGCCGGGACGGTCCGCCGCCCGGGCCGTATATGTGGAAGGATAGCGCGGACAAGCTGGAACTGTACCTGGCTCTTTTCCGCTATGCCGGCGCCCACTATGTGCTCACCTTCCGGGACGCCGATCTCCCGGACAGCTTCGGCGGTGTTAGGCGATGTTTTCGGGCCTTTATTACACGGGCCCGGCGGTGGAAGCCCTCGGCCTTGCAGAAATATGTGTATGCGGTGGAGGCCGGTCATGAGCATGGCCGCTGGCATATCCATTTCGTAGCCGATGCGCGGGAGCTGCCTATGGCGGACGCGGCAAATCTGTGGCGCTATGGCTTTGTGAACCCGGGTCGGGCTGACTATCCAGTGCTGCATAAGAAAAAAGGCTACCGGGGTCTGGCCGACTATTTTTGCAAGCCGGATGAATTCATCCCGCTGGGCAAGCATCCGTGGGGCGTGCCCAGGGGCATGAAGGCGATGATCCCACCGCCCAGGGTGCGTGTGTCATCCCGAAAGCCTTGGATTCCCAAGGAGACCGGAAAGGACTCCGCGGGCCTGGATGAAACCTATTTTTGCAAATGTGAGGATGTCGAGTCTTACAAAACTGTCAACGGCTACTCCACACCCAAGGCGGTCCGCGCAAGCTGGGTGGCCCTGCCAAAGCCGGGGGAGTACATTTATTGCCCCGAAAAACTGATGAAAAAATAAGTGCTTTAATTTAGAAAATGAACTATAAGGAATAAAGCTATAAGATAGCTTTATACTTGTAGGCTGTGGCTTATTTAGGCACAAACGGAAAAAGGAGGCGGAAAAAGGTTGCGAGGAAAAAATGAATGTGGTACACTGGTGCCAAAGGACGGATGGATTACCTGTCCCGTGTGCCGCCGAAACAGACGGCTGCTGCGGATAACACCGGAGACCCAGGCGGATTGCCTGCCGGTTTTCTGCCGGGACTGCAAAACGGAGATCATCCTGCATATCGAGAGAGGCCAGAGCGTTGAACGCCGGAGCCCGTGACAAAGCCCGAGAGGGTCGTTGCGGAGTCCGGCGTTTTTGTTTTTTGCCGGGAGTGTCCGTCCGAAAATATTGCAAGAGGCCAGAGCGTAGAGCGCCGGAGCCCACAGGAATACCCGAAAGGGTGGGTGTGGGTTCCGGCGCTTTTTCTTGCCCGGAGGTGATAGCCCGGAGCCGGAAGGCCGGACCCGCGGTGAGGTGGAAGCATGGGTATTTCAGGCGGCAGACTGGTGGAGCTTCGCGGGCTCTTGGACGCGGGCCGGGAGCATGAGTTCTACTCCTGGACGGAATGGCGGCATCTGCGGCGGGCTGTCCTGGCCCTGGATAACTACGAGTGCCAGGAGTGCCGGCGGCGCGGCGTGTATACCAAGGCTACCATCGTCCACCATGTGCAGCACCTGCGGGAGCGGCCCGACTTGGCCCTGTCCGTCTACGACGGCGAGAAACGGCAGTTGGAGGCCGTGTGCAAGCCTTGCCATGAGGCCCTGCACCCGGAGGGCCAGCGGCAATATAAGCCGCCTGCGCCGCCTCTGACGACGGAGCGGTGGGACTGACACCCCCCCCCTCGAAAAAACGGCCTCCAGCGCCTCGGCGCTACTCGTGTGGGTCCAAGACAATCCCGCGATTTCCGGGCCTGCGCGGTGCCGCGCAGCGTGTGGGCGCGAGCTGGGCCGGGTAAATCAATCAAATCTGCGGTTTTGCGGGGCGGCAGTGCCAGATTGCTCCCTGTTTCATTTCCTTCTGAGCGGGCGGGTTTTTGACCCGTCCCGCAAAGCCGCAGAGCACACGGTGCCCGAATCGGGCACAGGAAGGAGCGCTTTGTGAAGATCGAGATGCGGCGGCTGGATGCCATAACCCCCTACGCCGCCAATGCAAAGAAGCATGACGCAACGCAGATCGCCAATGTGGCGGAGAGCATCCGCCAGTTTGGCTGGACCCAGCCCCTGGTGGTAGACGCGGCGGGCGTGTTGGTCATCGGGCATTGTCGGTTTTTGGCGGCCCAGCGGATGGGCCTGGAGAAAGTCCCATGCGTCTGCGTGGATGATCTGACCCCGGAGCAGGTGAACGCCCTGCGCCTGGTGGACAACAAGACCAACGAAAGCCCCTGGGACCTGGACCTCCTGGCGGAGGAACTGCCGGAGCTGGATATGAGCGGGTTTGACTTTGAGTGGGGTTTGCCGGATGCTGAGCCGCTCGACCTGGATGAAGCGGATGATAGATCTGATAACCATACAGGGCATTTGGTCTACTGTCCCAAGTGCGGTTTTGCATTTGAGGTAGATGCATGAAGATATGTGCTTATGTCCAGGAGGCTTACGCCAAGGCAAACTATAAAACGGAGTGCATGGAAACGCGCCAATTTGTCGGCCTGCGTGTTGTGGTCGACTGTCTGGAGCGTGCGGGATATGCGGTGGATTATGCCGGTATGGCTACTGTGCATAACTACGATGTGGTACTGGTCTCCCTCACAAGCGACTGCGACTGGTGGAGCTTTATTTCCGAGCGTATCCGCTGGCAGCCCGGCAACTACAGGGTAATTATCGGCGGAGCCGGGCTTCTGCATATTACGCCGTTCTTGCCGTTTGGAGATTTCTTTATGTTTGGCCGCGGCGAAGATCTAATCGTTCCCCTTGTCCAGGGCATTGAGCGGGATGGTGGTTGGGAGCACGAGAGTATTGCCTGGCAGAAGACATTTTCGCCGGAACGCATTTATAAGATCGCTCAAGTTCCTGCTCCTTATCCGCACAAGATCCCGCTGAGCAAATCCAGGAACTTCCAAGAAGGTCCTATCGGATGCAATCACAGATGCTTCTTTTGCGGCTATACATGGCAGCGTAGATTTGTGTCTCCAGACAACTTTTACTACATGGATGATTCTCTGTTCGGCGGCATTGCAGACAAGGAGCGGGCACTGATCGATATGCATCAGCACCTCGATGAAATCGACTTTGCCCATCTCCGCACGACATCCATTGACGGTATGAACGAGCGCCTCCGCAGGATGGTCAATAAACCCATTACGAAGGCTATGCTTTTGGACTTCCTGGGTACAATGCTCCGTTACAAGGGAAAAGCGCACCAGATCAAGCTATATAACATCATCGGTTACCCTACCGAGACCGACGAAGACTGGCTTGAAATCGTTGACATTTTGCGGCAAGCTGACGCCTCTGCGCCGTTGAGAGATAAGCCCTGGTCCATCGTGCTTCACTGCACCCCGTTTCGTGCCATGCCAGCAACGCCTATGGCCTGCGAACCCATGAGCTACCGCAACTATCGCGGAGAGATAGGCCGTGTTCTGGGGAAGGGATTGAAAGGAAATCTAATCTACCAGGGCGATAGCCTGTGGGCTGTTGAGAGCATGGGGACGGAGTCCCTGTCAACGGTCATACTGTCGGCTATATGTCATCGGGGTGCGGCCTCTGACACGGAGGCAATTATGAAAATTGCTGCTTCGCGTAAATTTTGGTCGGCATCGATGGCGATTAAGATTGCCACGCTTGAGCGTTTCTTTGATGTTGACACATTGTTTGGCCGCTTCACGGCTGAAACGCTGCCCAGCAGATATTTGCGTACCTATGCGAAGGTCGAAAAATTCTGGAATAAACCATTCGGAGCCTGACGGAGTGGAGGAGAGACTATGGCGCACCGGCGAGAGTTAGAGCCGAGACAATTTGAGAGCCTGTGCGGTATGCAGTGCTCTGTGGATGAGCTTTGCGGCTGGTTTGGCCGTGACGAGGCCGCCCTGGATGCCTGGTGTATGGAGCAGTACGGCGAGCCCCTGGCGCAGACCTTTGACCGGCTGACAATGGCCGGGCGGATCGCCCTCCGGCGGGACCAGGTCGTGGCCGCCAAGAGGAATCCCACCATGAGCCGATACCTGGAGGGCCGCTTGGCCCGGCAGGAAAAGCCCGCGGAAAAGCCCAAAGATTACAGCCGGACAAAAGCATACCGGGACTTGCGGGAAAGCCTGCTGCGCTGCCTGGCTCTCCGGGGCATTGATGAAGATCTGTACCGGGACAAGGTCCAGGAATACATGGACTTCTGGGTCCGGCGGCAGGAGCTGCGGGACGACATTGCAAAGCGGGGATTGACCGTCATGGACGACCGGGGCCGCCTATCGGAAAACCGCAGCGTTTCCCTGGAGATTCAGGTCTCCCGGCAGATGCTGGCGATCTTCTCCACCCTGGGCTTTAAGGAGGACGCCCTGGCCTCCGGCGGCAGAAGCGAGGACGACGATGAGCTGTGAAATCCCGCCCCAGGTGCTGCGCTACATAGAGGCCGTGGAGTCGGACACGCCCCGGGCCTGCGCGGAGCAGCACGCTTTGGTGGCCTACATTCGCCGCGTGTTCGCGGAGGAGGACATCTATGTGGACCTGGAGCAGCAGCGGCACTACCTGGGCCTGGCGAAGTATTTCCCATATGAGCAGCTTTTCCCCTGGCAGGAATTTCTTCTGACGCTGTGGGACTGCACCTACCGCGCCGATGGGCGCCCTCGATGGAAGAAGTCGCTGGTCATGATAGGCCGTGGGGGAGGGAAGGACGGCTTTATCGCTTTTGACGGAGCGTGCTCCATTTCTCCCTATAATCCCGTCAAAAAATACAATGTGGATGTTTGCGCCAACAACGAAGAGCAGGCGGTGACGCCGGTGAAGGACCTATCTGATGTGCTGGAGTCCCCCAAGTGGGAAGCGAAACTGAGGAAGCACTACTACCACACGAAAGAGATGGTCCAGGGGGTGCGAAACAAAGGCGTTATGAAGGGCCGCACCAATAACCCCAAGGGCCGGGACGGTATGCGCTCCGGCAAGGTGATCTTCAACGAGGTCCACGCCTTTGAGAATTACAACAACTACAAGGTCTTTGTCACCGGCCTGGGCAAGGTGGCACAGCCCCGGATCGGGATGTTTACCTCTAATGGTGATGTCTCGGACGGGCCCCTGGATGACTTCCTGGCCCAGGGCCGGAGGATCCTTTTTGAGGGCGAGGCAGAGCCGGAGGGCGGTTTCCTCCCGTTTATCTGCTGCCTGGAAAACCGGGAGCAGGTACACGACCCGGAGAACTGGCACATGGCTAACCCGTCCCTGGCATATTCCCCGCACCTGCAACAGGAGATTGCGGACGAATACTCCGATTGGCTCAAGAACCCGGAGCAGAACGGGGATTTTCTCACCAAGCGGATGGGCCTCCGGGCGGGGCAGTTGGAGATCAGCGTCACCGACTACGCCAAAATCAAGGCGACCAACCGGCCCCTGCCGGAGCTGACGGGCAAGTCCTGCGTGGCCGGTATCGACTACGCGGAAATCAGCGACTGGGCCAGCGTCAACCTCCATTTCCGCGTCGGCTCCCAGCGCTACGACATCAACCATTCCTGGGTATGCCTCCAGAGCCGGACGCTCTCCCGGGTGGTGGCGCCCTGGCGGGCCTGGGCGGAGGCCGGGCACTTGACCGTGGTGGACGATGTGAGCATAGACCCCCGGCTCCTGGCTGAATATCTCCGGGTGATGGGGCTCAAATACAACATCGTCAAGCTGGCAATGGATCACTTCCGCTGGACGCTGGTGGGTGACGCCATGCGCGGCATCGGCTTTGATGCCAAGGATAAGACCCGGGTGAAGCTGGTCCGGCCCTCGGACATCATGCAGGTGGACCCGGTGATCCAGGAATGCTTTGACCGGGACCTGTTCACCTGGGGGGACACCCCACCCCTGCGTTGGGCGGTGAACAATACCAAGCGAGTGCGCAGCGGCCGGAAGGCCGGTACAGATACAGGAAATTTTTACTACGCCAAGATCGAGCCGAAGAGCCGAAAGACGGACCCGTTTATGGCTCTGGTGGCGAGCATGACCGAGGAGCCGGTGCTGGGCACCGGGGAGCCGGTTAAGCTGCCGCCCATCGGCGCGATTCGGTTGTGAGGAGGTGGCAAATGGCCCTTAATTTTTGGAAATGGCTTGCCGGAGGCAAGGCGAGATCGCCCACTACGGTGGAGGTCTCCTGCCGGGAGCTGATCGCGGCGGCGCAGGAGTTCCAGCTCCGGGACCTGGCGTTTTGGACCTGCGCGAACATGATCGCCAATGCCGTGGCCCGGTGCGAGTTCCGCACTTTTCGCGGCGGCCAGGAGATACAGGAGCGAGAGCACTACTTGTGGAATGTGGAGCCAAATGTGAATCAGAACTCCACGGCGTTTCTCCACAAGCTGGTGGCCAAGCTGCTGACGGACGGCGAATGCCTCATCATCAGCACCCGCCAGCGGGAGGGCTACGACGCCCTGGTGGTGGCCGACAGCTATATGCTTAACGGGAACTACCCCAGCAAGCAGAACGAGTACACCGATGTTCAGGTCGGGGATGTGAGCTACGAGAAGACCTACCGGGAGAATGATGTGCTGCACCTGCGGCTGAACCATGTGAACATCAAGCCGGTACTGGATGGGCTCTATGCATCCTACTGCCGCCTGATCTCCGCCGCTATGAAGCGGTACGCGTGGGATAAGGGGCAGCACTGGAAAGTCCATGTGGAGCAGATGGCCCAGGGTGCAGAAGACTTTACGCAGAAGTTTACCGCCATGATCGAAGAGCAGGTGAAGACCTTCCTGGATTCCGATGGAGCTATCCTCCCGGAGTTTGACGGCTACACCTACACCAACGAGGGCGGCAAGGCTTCCGTGGACCTGGCCGACATCCAGGCCCAGGCGAAGGACATCTTTGCCTTTACTGCCAAGGCCCTGCAAATCCCCGCCGTGCTCATCGACGGCACTGTGCAGGGCACGGAGGACGCCCAGGGCAGATTCCTCACCGGCTGCATCGCCCCTATCTGCGACCAGCTCCAGGAGGAGATCAACCGCAAGCGCTATGGTTATGAGGCTATGCGCCGGGGCGACTATCTCCGTATCGACACCAGCGGCATCCGTCACTTTGATATGTTTGCCAATGCGGCCAATGTGGAAAAGCTGGTGGGCTCGGCGGTGTTTACCGTCAACGACATCCTCCGGGCGGCCGGGCTGCCTACTATCCCGGAGCCCTGGGCGGACGAACACTATCTCACGAAAAATATTGCGACGCTGAGCGAGTCCGGCACTTCCGTCAGCGGCGCGAAGGGAGGCAACGAATGAAAGGTAGACTTTGGGAGCTGAAGCAGGCCGCAGAGGGCGGCGTGCTGGAGCTCTACATCTACGGCGATGTGGAAAAGGACACTTTTGACTGGTCCGAAATGCGCCTGGTGCCCAGTGACACCAGCGCCCAGCATTTCCGGGAGGCGCTGGCCAAGTACCCGGACGCATCCGAAATCCGTATCTACATCAACAGTTATGGTGGCAGCGTGGCCGAGGGCACCGCTATTTACAGCCAGCTCAAGCGCCATCCGGGCCATAAGACGGTTTATGTGGACGGCTTCGCCTGCTCCATCGCCTCCGTCATCGCCATGGCCGGGGACGAAGTGGTGATGCCCCGGAACACCCTCATGATGATCCACAATATGTGGAGCTGCGCTTGCGGCAATGCCGCTGAGCTGCGCAAGGCGGCGGACGACCTGGACATCATCAACGACGCTGGCCGTCAGGCTTACCTCGCCAAGGCGGGCGACAAGCTCACCGCGGAAAAGCTGGCGGAGATGATGGACGCGGAGACCTGGCTCACGGCGGAGCAGTGCATTGAGTACGGCCTGGCGGACCGGCTGGCCGACCAGGACGCGGACATGAGCAACGCCTCGGCCATCCTCCAGAAGGTGAACACCAGTCTGGAGCAGCGCCTCCGCTACCAAAAGGAGCTGTCCGCCCAGCTCCGGGAGCTGGTGGCTCCGCCCTCCGGTGAATCCCACGCAGACCCCGAACCCCGACAGGGCGCGGAAAGCCCTGCAAAAAATAAAATCCTCAGCCTCTTTTGCTGAGAAAGGAGACAAAAATGACCAACAACGACATTCGCAGCCGCGATGAACTGCGGCAGGCCCTCCAGACCGCTGCCCTGTCCCAGGACACCGGCGCATTTACCGGCGCCCTGGATGAAATGATGCAGCGCATCGCCCTGGACATCCGTGAGGAGTCCAACCAGAAGATCCAGGGTATGCAGCAGGAGCTGGATTCCCGCATCCTGGCCCAGCGGGGCGTGCATCAGCTCACCGCTGAGGAGCGCACCTATTACCAGAAGCTGGCAGATGCCATGAAGGCCCCCGACCCCCGCCAGGCGGTTACCGGCCTGGATGTGGCGCTGCCCAAGACGGTTATCAACTCCGTTTTTGAGGAGTTGCAGACCCGGCACCCCCTCCTGAGCCGCATCAACTTCCGCGCCACCGGCGGCGCTGTGGAGATCATGGTGAACACCAACGGCTACGAGGAGGCCGCCTGGGGCGACCTGTGCGACGACATCGTGAAGGAGCTGACCGCTGGCATCAAGAAGATCTCCACCATGCTGCTGAAGCTGTCCGCTTTCCTGCCGGTTTGCAAGGCCATGCTGGACCTGGGGCCCGAGTGGTTGGATGATTTCGTCCGCCAGACGCTGTACGAGGCTCTGAGCAACGGCCTGGAGGCTGGTATCGTCACCGGCGACGGCAACAAGAAGCCCATCGGCATGACCCGGCAGGTGGGCGACAATGTGGTGGTTACCGGCGGTGCCTACCCCGAAAAGGCCGCTGTGACCGTCAACGACCTGGAGCCTACTACTGTGGGCAACCTGATCTCTATCCTGGCCGCTGACCCCAACGGAAAGCCCCGCCAGGTGCGTGATCTAATCCTGTTGGTGAATCCCCAGGATTATTTCCAGAAGGTAATGCCCGCTACCACCATCATGGCCTCCGACGGTACATACCGCAATGATGTTATGCCCTACCGCATGGACATCATTCAGACGGCGGCGCTGCCCCGTGGCAAGGCCGTCCTGGGCATCGCCTACCGCTACCTGGCTATGGCGGGCACCTCTCCCGAGGGCCGCATTGACTACAGCGACCACTACCGCTTCCTGGAGGACGAGCGCGTCTATCTCATCAAGGCCTATGCCAACGGTATGCCGCTGGACAACAACGCTTTCCTGGTGCTGGACATCTCTGGGCTGCAGCCCGCCACCTATAAGGTTACCCAGGTCACCGCGCCCACGCCCTCCAGCGATGCCACTCTGAGCGCGCTGTCCATTGGCTCCCTGGCTCTGACGCCCACCTTTGCCTCCGGCACTAAGAGCTACACGGCGACCACCACCAATGCCACCAACACCATCACCGCCGTCCCCTCTGACGCCGCAGCAGCTATCAAGGTGACCGTCAACGATGTGGAGATCGACAACGGCACCGCCGCCACCTGGCAGAGCGGCAGCAACACCGTCAAGGTCGAGGTGACCGCCCCCGACGGCACCACCACCGAGACCTACACGGTCACCGTCACCAAGTCCTGACATGGCGGCCACTGTGAGCGCCGAGCTCCTGGCCAATGCCAAGCTCTGGTGCAATATCACCTGGGACGATGAGGCCACGGACGCGAAGGTGTCCGCCCTTATCGCCTCCGGGGAGGCCTACATTGACGGCAAGCTGGGCACCCCGGCGGACTACGCGACCCCGGGGGAGCCCTTGACCCTGCTCTATGAGTATGTGCGCTATGGCCTGAGCGATGCCCTGGATGTGTTTGAGGGTAACTACCTCAACCGCCTGCTGGCCATGCAGCACGAAAGGAAGGTGGCGGCTTATGCGGAAGACACCGTTCCGGCCGGATGACCGGCGCATAACCCAATCCTACCGGGACGGCGTTGTGCGTATCTACACCGTTGCGGACGGCGCAGAGCCCGGCTATCAGCCCCGGCCCGTGCTGACGCTCCTGGAGACGCTGTTTTACCAGGAGCGCCGGGTGGGCCTCCAGCGGTACTATTCGGGCAGGCAAGCCCAGGTGGAGGTTGAGCGCGTCATCCGCACCCAGCTCCGGCCCGCCGTTAACCCCCAGTGCGTGGCGGTGACGGAGGACGGCGTGCAGTATGGCATCGACATGGTGCAGCAGCTTACCGATGTGTGGCCCGCGTCCATGGATCTGACGCTGACCAAGATCGAACAGAAATATGAGCTGGAGGGGCCCTGGGAGTACCCGGAGGAGGACGGTGACTATCTCGTCATCCGCCAGGTATACAGTGCCACTGAGCAGGACGGCTATTTGGAGTTGAGCTAATGAGTAAAAAACGAGCGGTGCCCGATTCGGGCACAAATGCCACGCCTCTGTGGGCGCAGCGGATTATAGAGGCCCACCTGGCCGTCACCGATGCCGTAAGCCACGGCGGGCGGCTCCAGTCCGACCGCTACCTGGTGTGGCAGGAGGACGGGGCCAACGACTTCCGGGCGGACGATGTCCACGCCGAGAAGGCCGTCACCGGCACCACCGACCTGTTTACCAAGCAGGAGTTTGACCCCTGGCGGCAGGAGCTGGAAGCATCCTTTGATGCCTCGCTCCTCGTCTGGCGGCTGAACAGCGTGCAGTACGAGGAGGACACCGGCTTTTGGCACTACGAATGGACCTGGGAGGTGTTTGCGTAATGGCAACTTTCCAATTTAAGAGCGTGGAGGCTTATATCAAAAAGCTAAACGCCCTCCAGGCCGGGGACAAGAGCGACATCATCGGCAAGACGGTGTATGCCGGGGCCGCCGTGGTGGCGGACGCTGTGCGTAAGTCCATAGAGGCCCTGCCGGTGGGCCCCGGCACCGCCAAGGACGGCGAGCTCATCGACACCGTGACCCCGACGCAGAAGCGCGGTCTGCTGGACGGCTTCGGCGTCAGCCCGCTCCAGGACGATGACGGGTTTTTGAATGTGAAGCTGGGCTTTGACGGCTACAACGGCACCCGCACGAAGAACTACCCCAAGGGGCAGCCGAATGTGCTGATCGCCCGTGCCGTGAACAGCGGCACGACCTTCCGCAAGAAGACCCGCTTTGTGGACAAGGCCGTCTCGTCCAGCAGAAAGGCCGCGGAGAAGGCCATGGATGAGACCTGTAACCGCGAAATTGAGAAAATTATGAAATAAAAAGGAGGTGCTGCTATGGCAGCAGCAGGAAAGGTTTGCACGGGGTTTAGTAAGCCCTATGTAGCCAAATATTCCAACACCGGCGGCGTAGTCAGCTATACCGGCTGCATGCAGCTTGCCAGAGGTGTCAGCGTGGCCCTCTCCCTGGATACCACTGACGACAACAACTTCTACGCCGACAACATCGTGGCCGAGACTGCGGCGGCGGTGTTTACCAGCGGCACCGCCACCCTGACGGTGGACGGCCTGCTGGCCGAGGCCGAAAAGTTTATCCTGGGCCTGCCCGAGACCACCAAGGTGGAGGCCGGAGGCAGCCAGGTAGATGTGGCCCACTATGGCGACGGCATGGAAGTCCCCTATGTGGGCATTGGCTTTGTGGTGCGCTACCAGAGCGCAGGCGCTGTTACCTACGCCCCTGTGGTGCTCACAAAGACGCGCTTCCAGCAGCCGGGCCTGGACGCTTCCACCCAGGAGGACAGCATCGACTGGCAGACCCAGGAGCTGACGGCCCAGCTCATGCGCGACGACACCACCAACCACGACTGGAAGCTGGTGGGTGCAGACCAGGCCACCGAGGATGCTGCCGTGGCGGTGCTGCAGGCGCTCCTGGGCGGCGCGGCGTAAGGAGGATGCTATGCAGGTTTACGGCAGAGAGGTAGGTTTCCGCTTTACGGTGGGTGCTTCGGCGCAAATCTCCGACCTGTGCCCGGAGGGCGACATCCAGCGCCTGGGCGAGCTGCTGGACGGTGCCTATGGGCAGGTTTCCCGGGACACGGCGGCCATTATCGTTGCCCTGAGCGAGGGCGACGAGCAGGCGCGGCGGTTTGAGGACCCGGGCTATAAACCCCGGCCCCTGACCGTGGAGGAAGTGATGTCCCTGCGCCCGGCGGAGTTTATGGAGCTGCAAAAGGCTGCCATGGCCGCCTGGGCGGCGGACAAGGAGACCACGGTGGAGGTGGAACCCGAAAAAAAAGACAGCGGCAAGGACGAAGAGTCCAGCTAAACCTTGCCTGGCTCCTCTTTTACGGGCGAAAGCTGAATATGGGGAGGCAGGAGATCATGAGCACCAGATACGGAGAAATGCTTGATATGATCGCCTGCCTTGCCATTTATAACGGGGCAACGCCCAAGAAAAAACAGAAAAACTGGACATTTGATGAAGCTATGAAAGTGAGGTGAAGCCATGGCAACCAATATCGGCCCCAAAATCGGCGTAGACGGCGAGAAAGAATATCGGCAGCAGATCAGCCAGATCATCCAGCAGAGCAAGACCCTTGCCAGCGAAATGAAGCTGGTGTCCGCGTCCTTTACCTCGGCCACCTCCGCCGAAGAGAAAAACGCCAAGACGGCGGCGGTGCTCAATAAGCAGATCGCCGCGCAGCGGCAGTATATAGCCGCCCTGGCGGCCCAGGCTGGCAAGGCGGCGGCCACCTACGGCTCCAACAGCGTACAGGCGCAAAGGTACGAGGAACGGCTGAACAAGGCCCGAGCCAAGCTCGTAGACATGCAGCACGCCCTCAAGGATACCGAGCGCGGTGTCGATGACCTGGGGAATGGTATGGAGGCGGGCGGTCAAAAGGCAATATCCTTCGGGGATCTTGTAAAGTCGAACCTGGCCTCTGAGGCCATCATCGGCGGCGTGAAGCTCATGGCCTCCGCCATCAAAAAAGCCACCGAGGCGCTGGTGGACCTGAGCAAGCAGGCGATCCAGGGCTTCGCGGAGCAAGAACAGCTCATCGGCGGCGTGGACACGCTGTTTAAGGAGAGTTCCAAACAGGTGCAGCAGTATGCCAACGAGGCCTACAAAAACGCGGGCCTTAGCGCCAACGAGTACATGGAGACGGTCACCAGCTTCTCGGCGTCTCTGCTCCAGTCTTTGGGTGGGGACACGGCCAAAGCGGCGGAGTACGCCAACCGCGCCGTGACCGACATGAGCGATAACGCCAACAAGATGGGCACTGATATGCAGTCTATCCAATACGCCTATCAGGGCTTTGCAAAGCAAAATTACACCATGCTCGATAACCTTAACAAAATGGGGGCACGCGCCGTATAAATGAAGGGCGCGATGCGAACCGCCTCTGATCGACTTGGAATCCCCACGGCGGGGAGACAGGGCGCAAGGGTAATGCCAGCGTGAACGACTGAGCGAGGCGGCTCCCGACGGGGAGATGCGACAGTCTGAACATCCGCTATATGCCGAGAATCTAAAGCGGAGCTAACACATTGCAAGTTGGGCTATGGTGGAACAAAGACCGAAATGGAGCGGCTTGTAGCTGAAGCTGCGGCTATGACGGAGGAGCAGGAGAAGCTGAATGTCGCAGTTAATGCCGGGGACCTCTCCTTTGGCAATATTGTCAACGCGATCTCTGTGGTGCAGGAGCATCTGGGCATTGCGGGGACAACGGCGGACGAGGCCGAGAAAACTATCGAGGGCAGCGCCAAAGCCATGAAATCCGCCTGGAAAAACCTTGTAACGGGCATGGCCAACGAAAACTTGGACCTCTCGGCCCTGGTGGCGAATTTCGTGGAGAGCATCCAAACCTTTTTGGATGATAACCTGATTCCGCGCATCCAAATCATGGTGCCGCGTATGGTGGAAGCGCTAAACAAGCTCATCGGCGCCATGACCCCATATATCGCGCCGGCGCTCCAAATGCTGCTCCCGGTTGTGGTCCAGGGCATAAGCGCCCTGGTGTCCGGCATTGTGCAGGCGCTGCCGGCGGTAGTCAGCGCCATTTCCGATGTGATCCCCATGATCGTGGAGCAGCTGGTGACGCTGCTGCCGCAGATCACTGCCTCCGGCGTGGAGATCATCTCCGCCCTGGTGTCCGGCATCGGCGAAAACCTCCCGGCGCTGATCCCGGCGGCGGTGGATGCCATTATCGAGTTGGCCAGCACCCTGGTGGCCAATGTGGACGAGATCGTCATGGCCGCTGGCGACCTGATCGGCGGCCTGATCCAGGGGCTCTTTGAGGCCCTGCCGCATCTGCTCTACAGGCTGCCGGAGATCATTATCGCGATTGCCGCCGGGTTGCTCAAGGGGCTCGCGAGCATCGGTTATGTGGGCGAGCAGCTGATCAAAGGCCTGTTTGACGGCATAGTTAATGCTGGAACCTGGCTCTACAACAAACTGAGCGGATGGGTGGATGATGTTCTCGGCTGGGTAAAGAGCTTGTTTGGCATCCATTCCCCCTCGAAGGTTTTTGCCGATGAGATCGGTAAATTTATCCCGCCCGGCATCACCGTGGGCGTGGAGAAGGCCATGCCCCGGGCCCTGCGGGATATGGGCCAGGAGCTGAGCGCTCTCTCCGATATTCCCATCCCCGGCAGTGTTACCAACACCACCCACATGGGCGGCGTCAGCATCACCGTTTACGGCGCCCAGGGGCAGGATGTGAACGCGCTGGCCGATGTGATCATGTACAAGATGCAGAGCGCGGTGGAGAGCAGAGAGGCGGTGTTTGCATGATCGAGTGGGCCGGAAGATCTTCCGACGACTTCCGCGTCATCGTGGAAAAATATCCCTCCGCTACCCTGGCGGCCCGGAAGATGACAACCCAGGCCGTCCCCGGGCGGAATGGTGACATCATCTTCCCGCAGACGGCCTTTGACAACTATGTGCAGCGTTACGAGGTGTATGTGAGCGCCGAGAAAATGCGGTTGCCAGCCGCCATGCGCGGCGTGGCTGCGTGGCTCTGCGGCCCCCGGGGCTACCAGACCCTGGCCGACACCTACGACCTCGACACCTACCGGGAAGCCTATTATACCGGGCCCCTGGATGTGGACAGCATCCTGCACCGCTTTGGCCGGGCGACCATTGAATTTAACTGCAAGCCCCAGCGGTTCCTCCGCTCCGGGGACGCAGAAATCCAACTGTTGAGCGGCCAGGTGCTCAACAATCCAACGCCCTTTGCCGCAAAGCCGATGATTACCGTCACCGGCACCGGCCCGGGCGTGCTGACCGTGGGAAGCAGGGAAGTGGAGATCAAGAGCTTCCTGGAGCCCACGGTGATCCTGGACTGCGAGGCTCAGAACGCTTATAGCCCGGACGGAACCAACCGTAACGGAACAATATCCGCCCCGGAGTTCCCGGAGCTGGAGGGGAAGATGGAAATCAAGTGGACCGGCGGCATCAACGCCGTGAAAATCAAACCGAGGTGGTGGACATTATGAAACCAATCCTATATGCAGCAACCGAGCGCGAGTTTGACACCAACGGCATCGGCATTCTGGCCGACGCAGCCTCCTGCATCGTAACGGAGGAGCGGAACGGCTCCTACGAGCTGGAGATGCAGTACCCCGTCATGGGCCTGCACTATGCCAGCATCACCTATAGATCGCTGATCCTGGCCAAGTCTAAGCCGGACGGCGAGCCGCAGCCCTTCCGAGTCTACCGCATCTCGCGCCCCCTGGGCGGCATGGTGACGATCTACGCCCGCCATATCAGCTACGATCTCTCGGGCGTGGTGGTGCCGCCTTTCTCCGCCATGGGCGTGGAAGGCGTGTTTGACGCCATCGCCGAAAAGGCCATCCCCCAGGATAGCGGCTTTACCTTTTGGACAGATAAAACCAGCACCTCAGGCGTAGCCACCACGGTTCCCAATTCGGTCCGCTCCCTCCTTGGCGGCATCCGGGGCAGCATCCTGGATGTTTTCGGGGGTGAGTATGAGTTTGACCGCTTTACAGTCAAGCTCTGGCGCCGCCGAGGGGAGGACCGGGGCGTTACCATTCGTTATGGCAAAAACCTCACGGCCATGGAACAGGACGCCAACTGCGCCTCCGTCTATACCGCCGTCTACCCCTATTGGACGAGTGAGGATGTGACCGTAGAGCTGCCGGAGAAGATCGTGGAGGCCCCTGGCACCTACGACTTTGTGCGCATCCTGCCCCTGGACCTCACCTCTGCATTTGAGGGCCAGCCCACGCCGGACCAACTGCGCACCTCCGCGCAGTATTACATTTCCGACAATAATGTGGGCGTGCCCCGGGTGTCCCTGAGCCTGGCCTACACCCAGCTCGATGGGGAGAAGGTGGACCTGTGCGACACGCTGACGGTAACCTTTGCGGCGATGGGCGTCAACACCACCGCCAAGGTGATCAAAACCGTTTTTGATGTGCTGGAGGACCGTTACAGCTCTGTGGAGATCGGCGACATGCGTGCCAGCATCTCAGAGACCATCGCCGGGCAGGCGGAGACCATCAGCGCCCTGCCGCAGACGATCCAGCAGGCGGTACTCAATGCCACCGGCTGGCTCACCGGCGATAACGGCGGCTATGTTATTTTCCGGCGCAACGACGCCGGGCAACTGGTGGAGCAGTTTATCTCCGACTCCCTGGACCTCCAGGCGGCCAAGAATATATGGCGATGGAACCTGGGCGGCCTGGGCTTTTCCTCGAATGGAATCAATGGCCCCTATAAACTGGCCATCACCCAGGACGGCAGCTTTGTGGCCGACTTTGTGACGGTGGGTACACTCTCGGCCATTACCATCCAGTCCCTGGACGGCAAAAGCAAGTGGAACATGAGCACCGGGGAAATGGATTTGTACAACACCAAAATTCAGACGCTGGCAGCCGGGAACACCTACACCAGCGCCGACTATTCCCAGGATGATGTAGATCGGATAACGGAAATCCTGCTGCACCAGGCTACGCCGACCCTGGCGGACTACCAAAAGCTCGATCTCAACAATAACGGGAAGATTGACGCAGGTGACGGCGTAATCGTCCGCATGATTATTGCAGGAACACGCGAAGTCAACTTTACATCCAAGTGGGCCTACAAAGTCGATCCGACCAACGGCGAGCAGTTGGTGAAAGTCTATCGCGAGTTTGAGGATCACACTACCGGGACAACCCGAGAAGCGATAGTTTTTTATGTAGGGTACCCTCGGGTTGTGGTAAGCACAATCCAAGGCGAAGTCGGCTTTTTTGACGAGCTGACTCTGGGGGAAAACGCCGTCACCCGGAAGATTCTCGGCTATGTGGTGGAGGCCGACGGCGGCAGCGGCAACCGTGCAACCTGCTTTGTGCCTTTTCCCATCCTTTACACAAAATATCAATGCGCTTCCAACGATTGGTATTGCGCATTTGATGTTGATGTGACGGGCGGGCAAGTCATCTTTAGCAAGTCCGGCGGCACCGGCACTATCGTCTCCACCACGCCGATTTACAACTTTTAAGGAGGGACGCAATGGAAATCACACAAGCGATTGATCTCAACCTGTCCTTCCGCGGCATCCCTCCCAAGCTCTGCATGGTGCAGGGGGACAGCAACACCCGCATCATCCAGGCGCAGCTTTGGGACGGGGCAACCCCCTACACCATCCCCACGGGGGCCGCCGTCATGGTGCGATTTCGCAAGCCGGACGGCACCGGGGGGCTCTACGACAAAACAGAAGGCGGCCAGAGCGTCACGGCTTCCGGCAGCACTGTCACCGCCCCGGTAGCCACGCAGATGCTGACTGTGGCGGGCGTGGTTATGGCCGAGGTGGACATCTACGCCGCTGGTGAGGACGACGCATCGGCTCAGAAACTGGCCTCCTTTGCGTTTCTGGTAGAGGTGGCACCCAGCGTATACCCGGACGCGGAAATCATCTCCAGCGATTACTACAATGTGCTCACGGCGGAGATCGCCTCCGTCCTGGCAGTAAACACGCACCCGCCCACGATCGGAGCTAATGGTAACTGGTATATTTGGGATCAGTCCAAAGGGGAATATGTGGACTCCGGTACCTCCGCCAAGCCGAAAGAGGTCCCCATCGCCACCGCCACCGTCCCAGGCAAAGTAAAACCCTCCCAGGACTTTGACA
>CAVHCH010000143.1:0-16394 GCA_963634265.1 Bacteroidaceae bacterium
CTCAAGTGGGACGGGCGTTTCAGCCCCGCCAATAAGCAGTGGGCTGAGCGGCGCTACATTCCGCAGGATGAGCGTCACAATGCCGAGATCACTGTCCGAAGCCATCCGGCTGTTCTGGATGGCTTCGTAACTTTTTATCGCAAGGCAGTGCAGGCACTGAATCTGTTCGGAGCAGAGCATTGCGTTGGTGACCGCGCCGAGCAGGACTTCACCGGCAAGGTTCTGGTGCTGTCGCCAGATACGCTCAAGGAATCCTGTTGGAGTAAGGAAAACCAACTCTGGTATGCCCATGATGGCTTCGGCTGCAGCCCCCATGCCATTGGCCGCTCGGTGCGCTGCACCTGCCTGGGTGACGGCGAGATGACCCGCTGGAATCGACACGAGTTCATCGGTGTGCTGGACGAAAAATATCTGCCGGACTGGGCGCGGGAGAAGCTCATGGAGCTGACCGCACCCCGGCAGGAGGAACCGGCCGCAGGTGAGATGAAGCTGGAATGATCGGAGGCGAAATAAGTGCAGCGCATCTTCATTGATAACCATGACCGCATCCTCTATTACAGCAATCCTGCCGGATACATTGCGGAAAAGGAGGCGGTGGTGGACACCATGTTCCAAACGCAGGAGCTGGAGCGTTTTCTGCAAAAGCAGTCGCTCACCATCCGCTGGGAGGACGGTGTCTATGACCGCCTCCTGCTGGGGCAGCGGGGCGGCCGCTTCGACCCGGAGGCTCCGCCCCTGAAAAGCTGCCGTGTGTGGCAGCTCACGCGGGACAGCCCCATCAATATGCGCTTCATCCCGTATGAAGCCCTGCTGGAACGTTTCGGACAGCCTGACCGTAAGCACTACGAAGCAGTCTATGACGGTCTGGTCGGGACCAATGACCCGGAGGAGATCTACACGCTCTTCCGCGACCCGGTTCCCGGCTACGACGGCAGACCCATCGGCATCTCGGATGTGCTGGAGCTGTACGACGCCGACAGCAGCGAGTTCTACTACTGTGACCGTGTCGGCTTCCGGCAGATCGAGTTTGCGCCGCGGCAGGAAATGGATATGGGCCTGTGAAATGAGCACCTGGCCGGGTGCTTTTTTCATATCAACATCAGAAATGGAGGAAAGGAAAATGCCCAAGAACCAGACCAAAGCAAGCACTCCCGTCCCGGCGCAGGAAAGCCGGTCCCCCGTGTCCTTCGATGTCCGAGTCTATCCCGTGAAGGACAGCAAGTACACCCTTGCCAACGCCAATGTGGATATCAACGGCGTATTCGCCATTCGCGGCGTGAAGGTCATCCGCGGCGAGAAAGGCCCCTTTGTCGCCATGCCGCAGTACAAGGACAGCCATGGGGACTATCACGACATCTGCTTCCCCTGCACAAAGGAGGCCCGCCAGCAGTTCAACGACGCGGTGCTGAACGCCTACGAGCAGTCGCTCCGGCAGGCCCAGCAGCCGGACAATGCTCCCGCCGCGGAGCAGGTCATGTAAGTCACCCACAACACAAAACATATAACTTGTAGGAGGAAATTATCACATGAAGAAGTTTATCAAGAACACCGCCAATTCCATCCGCGCCAAGGCCATCCGCCTTGCCGCCACCCGCCGCTCCGGTGAGGGCTACATCGACACCGCCGTCAAGATCCTCATCGCCGTGGTGCTGGGTGCTCTGCTGCTGGTGGGCCTCTACGCTTTGTTCGGCGATGTGGTCATGCCCACGCTGAACCAGCGCATCAAGGATATGTTCAACTACGCCGGTGCGCTGGGCGGCTGATCCGTGGCATCCGTCCTGCAGGGGA
Organism: Bacteroidaceae bacterium; assembly: GCA_963634265.1. GTDB lineage: Bacteria > Bacillota > Clostridia > Oscillospirales > Oscillospiraceae > Vescimonas. Next base: position 1,789 of record CAVHCH010000143.1, read on the forward strand.
CGCTGTTCCTCATCGGACTTATGAGCGCGGCATGGACGGATCTCCGGCGCAGGCAGATCTATGACCTTTCCGGTATCGTCATCGCAGGGGCGGGGCTGATTTCCTTCAGCCCCGCCCGGCTTCTCGGCCTGGCGCTGGCCGTCCCATTTTGGCTGGCAAGCCGGAGAGGACGCGGCGGCATGGGAGATGCGTTCCTCATCGCCGCCTCCGGTTTTCTGCTGGGCTTTCTGCGCGGAGTCGCCGGACTGGTGCTGGCACTGGTGCTGTACTGCCTTTTCTACCTTGCAATAGCCGCCCTGCACAAGATCCGCAGGCAAGAGCGTCCACCGGAGAGCTATCCATTCGCGCCATTTCTTGCAGTGGGCTTCTTTACCGCATATATCATCTAAGAACAAGGAGGACTTGCTCCATGAGTATTTTCAAAAACCGCACGGTCATCGGCGTCATCTGCATTCTGCTGGCGTTGGTGATCTGTTTCGGCATCACGCCGCTGTTCAATCAGAGCATCAGCCAGAAGGCGGAGATCGTCCGTGTGACGAAGGACATTCACGCCGGCGAGCTCATCACCAGGGACATGGTCACCACGGCCGAGGTCGGCTCCTACAATCTCCCCTCCGGCCTTATGACCGCGAAAGACAATGTAGTGGGCAAATACGCCAAGGCGGACCTTGCCGTTGGCGATTATATTCTCGCTGCCAAGCTCTCGGATGCGCCTGCCGCCGAGAATGCTTATCTCTATAATCTGGATGGCACGAAGCAGGCCATCTCCGTCACCATCAAGAGCTTCGCCACCGGACTGTCAGGCAAGCTCCAGAGCGGCGACATCGTATCGGTCATCGTGGCGGACTACCCGGAGGACGGCGAAACCACCATCCCCGCCGAGCTGCAGTACGTGGAGATCATCTCTGTTACCGCCAGCACCGGCTATGACGCCAATACCGGTGAAGCAAAGGGTGACGAGAAGGAGCTGCCCTCTACCGTGACCTTCCTCGTTTTGCCGGAGCAGGCCAAGGTGCTGGCGGAGCTGGAGCAGGTCGCCAAGCTCCATTTGGCGCTCGTCTACCGCGGCACAACAGATGGCGCAAGGCAGTTCATCGAGGCGCAGGACGCGCTCGTTGAGGAGCTGTACGCAGAGCCGGAGGAAGATCCCATTGAGGAGGGCGAAGCTGCCGATCCCGCCGCAGCCACGCCGGAGAGTGAGGTGACAGGATGAATTTCAGAAAGGCCAGCATCTTTCAGCGCGACACAGAGAAACCGGAGGAGCAGAATGACAGCGGCGGTATGCTGGCGGTCTGGGGCAGCCCCGGCAGCGGAAAGACAATAACGGCAGTGAAAATCGCAAAAATGCTCTCCGCCAGAAAGAAAAATGTCATCCTTCTGCTCTGTGACATGGCCGCACCCATGCTGCCGTGCATCTGCCCCGCGGACGCTCTGGAGAGCAATGGCTCTCTTGCCGGTGTCCTGGCAGCCGCCCGCATCAGCGAGAACCTCATCAAGCATAACCTTGTCACCTTTAAGCGCAACAGCTGCCTTGCGGTATTGGGGCTGCTCGAACGGCAGAACGAATACAGCACCCCGCCCTTTACGCAGAAGCAGGTGGTAGAACTGCTGGACGGCCTGCGTCAGATCGCGCCCTATGTCATCGTGGACTGCGGCAGCTACATTGCCAACGATATTCTCTCCGCCGTTGCGCTGATGGAGGCGGACAGTAGCCTGCGCCTTGCCAACTGCGACCCCAAAAGCGTCAACTACTTTGCAAGTCAGCTCCCTCTGCTGGACGGACTCGAGTGGGACATGGACAAGCAGTATAAGGTGGCGTCCAACGTGAAGCCCTACCAGGCAGCGGACCACATCGGCAAGGTGCTGGGCGACACGGCCTTCGTGCTGCCCTATTCGCAGGAGCTGGAGGAGCAGTATCTGGCGGGCAACCTGCTTGCCGACCTCGTCCTCAAGGACAGCCGCCCCTTCCGCAAGGAGTTAGAGCGCATCATCGCGGAGGTGTTTTAATATGGCTCTTGGCGAAAAGCGAAACGGTTCGGTCTTTGCCACAGCTGCACAGCGGCGGGATGCGGCGGAATATCAGGTCACCTCGGAGCCGGAGGTCGTCCCTGTAGTGGTGGACGACACGCCGCAGCGGACTCTGAACACCGACATTGGCACCCTCGGACGGGCGCACAACCTGTTCTTTACCCCGTCGGCAGAGGGCAGGGACTTCAATTCCGTGCTGCAGGAGGTGCAGGAATATATCTCCGGCGCCTACGCCGCACTCATCACCGGGGGCGGCGAGGACTCCAAGGAGCAGCTCCAGCGCTATATCACGAAATACCTGCAGGACAAGCGTATCGCCGTAGCAGGCATGACCCAGACGGAGCTGGTGGACGCCATCTATTCCGAGATGGCGGAGTTCGGCTTCCTGACCCGCTATATTTACGCCGACGGCATTGAGGAGATCAACATCAACTCGTGGCGGGATATCGAGGTGCAGTATTCGGACGGTCGAAGCGAAAAGCTCACGGAACACTTCGATTCGCCGGAACACGCCCTCGCCGTCATCCGGCGAATGCTCCACGCCTCCGGCATGGTGCTGGACAACGCCAGCCCTCTGGTCACGGGGCATCTGACCCGCAACACCCGTATTGCCGCTATGAAGTCCCCCGTGGTGGATGAGGATGTGGGCGTTGCCGCCTCCATCCGAATCGTCAACCGCCACAATCTCAGCCGTGAGGATCTGCTCCGCAGCGGCACGGCCACAGAGGAAATGCTGGACTGGCTTTCTGTATTTTTGCGTTATGGGATCTCCATCTGTGTGGCTGGCGCCACCTCCTCCGGCAAGACCACGGCGGCGGGCTGGCTGCTGACCACCATACCCGACAGCAAACGCATCTTCACCATTGAGAACGGCTCCCGCGAACTGGAGCTGGTGCGGGAGGAAAACGGCAAAGTGGTAAACTCGGTGGTCCACACCCTGACCCGCGACAGTGAAAATGAGCGTCAGCGGATCGATCAGATCGCGTTGGTGGATATCTGCCTGCGCTTCAACCCGGACATTCTGGTCGTAGGCGAAATGCGCGGCGCCGAGGCCAACGCCGCGCAGGAAGCCGCCCGCGTGGGTGTGGCGGTGCTGACCACCATCCACTCCAACTCCTGCGAAGCGACCTACCGCCGCATGGTGTCACTTTGCAAGCGAGCCGTGGATATGTCGGATGAAACGCTTCTCAGCTATGTGACGGAGGCGTACCCCATCGTGGTCTTCTGCAAGCAGCTGGAGAACAAGCAGCGCCGCATGATGGAGATCATGGAGTGCGAGATCCTGCCCAATGGGGATCGCCGCTACAACACGCTGTTCCGCTATGTTATCACGGAAAACCACATGGAAGACGGCAAATTCGTCATCGAAGGACATCACACGCAGGTGAATGAGATCTCCGTGAGTCTGCGCAAACGCCTGCTGGAAAACGGTATGCCCAATGAGGAACTGCAGGCTCTTTTGACTCCCAAGAAGGAGGTGAACGCCACTTGACAGCCCTGCTGCTGACTGCGTGCGTCGGCATGATCACCGGCGCATTTCTTATCTTTCGCGTCTCGCCCATGGACTTCACGCTGGGTGTGTTCCGCCGGTTGACCGCCGGGCCCAAAAGCATCCGGGATGACATCAACGAGACCACCCATCGCAAAAAGCCCGGCCTCTTCCGCCGTGAGATATCGGAAGCGCAGACGGTCCTGCAAGCCACCGGCAAGGAGGAACGCTTTCCCGTGCTTTGCGCGGCATCCCTGCTGCTCTTTGCCGTGGGTGCGGGCATCGCCATCATCATGAATAACCTCTTGCTGGTGCCGGTGCTGGCGGCCGGCATGATGTTCCTGCCCTTTTGGTACATCAAGCTCACGGCCGGACACTACAGGAAAGCTGTTACCGCCGAGCTGGAAACGGCGCTCTCCATCATCACCACGGCCTACCTCCGCAGTGAGGATCTGCAGACCGCCGTGGAGGAGAACATCAACTACCTGAACCCGCCCGTGCAAGGCGTGTTCCGCAGCTTCCTCACCCGCATCAAGCACATCGACCCGGATATGAATGCGGCGTTGGCGGAGCTGAAGTCTGCCATTGACAATGAGGTGTGGCGGGAGTGGTGTGAGGCTCTCGCTGCCTGTCAGTACGACCACAGCCTAAAAAGCACCCTCACCCCCATTGTGGGAAAACTCTCGGATATGCGCATCATCAATGGGGAACTGGAAAATCTCGTGTTCGCGCCCCGCAAGGAATTCATCTCCATGGCGGCGCTGGTGGTGCTGAATATCCCGCTGCTGTACTTTCTCAATAAGGATTGGTATGCAACCTTGATGACCACCGTACCCGGCAAGGCTGTGCTGGCGGTCTGTGCCGCCGCTATCTTTCTCTCCTTTGCCAGAGTGGTCAAGCTGACCCAGCCAATCGAGTATCGGAGGTGACGGACATGACGATCTTACTGTTCCTTTTCGGCGTGGCCGTTGCCGCGGGACTGTTCTTCATTCTGGCAGACATTCTGAAGCTGCCCCGCCTCTCCACGGAGAAGGCACTTCTGTCCGCAGGGCGAGCCGAGAAAAAGCGGATGAAGTCGCTGGACGCGATCTTCCTTGGCTGGGCCATCAAGCTCTCCAAGTTTATCCGCATGGATGAGTACAAGCATCATCGCATGGAGCGCACGCTGAGTGCTGCCGGCATGGATATGACGCCGGAGGTCTATTTTGCCTATACCATCCTCAAGCCTGCCGCCGCGCTGCTGGCGGTCATTCCGTGTCTGCTGATTTTTCCTCTGCTCTCGCCCATCGTGGTGCTGCTGTCGATATTGCTTTACTTCAAGGAGAGCCACAAGGCGGAGGAAAAGGTCACCGAACGCCGCGAGAAGATCGAGGGAGAGCTGCCCCGCTTTGTTGCCACAGTGGAGCAGGAGCTGGGAGCCAGCCGCGATGTGCTGACGATCTTGGAAAATTACAAGCGGCACGCCGGTCCCGACTTTGCCCGTGAGCTGGATGTGCTGACGGCGGATATGCGCTCGTCCTCCTATGAGGCAGCGCTGGTGCGCTTCGAGGGCAGGCTGGCGTCACCCATGCTCTCGGACATCGTGCGCGGGCTCATCGGTGTCCTGCGCGGCGATGATGGGCGCATCTATTTCCAGATGCTCTCCCACGATATGAAACAGCTGGAGCTTCAGCGGCTCAAGGCGCAGGCGGCCAAGATCCCGCCCAAGATCCGTGTATATTCCTTTACCATGCTGGTCTGCTTTATGCTCATCTACATTGTGGTCATCCTCATGCAGATCCTCACCTCGATGGGAGGGCTGTTCTGATGAAGCACAAATGGAAGAAACGCTCCGGCGAGGGCTACATCGATACCTGCGTCCTCGTCCTCTGCGCCATGCTGGTGATCGCACTGGCGGTGAAGGTCCTGCCGGTGTATGTTGCCAAGCAGCAGCTCGACACCTTCGCCGCCGAGCTGGTGCGGGAAGCCGAGATCACCGGCAGAGTCGGCAGCGAAACGACCTCCCGCGCGCAGGTGTTGTCTGAGCGGTTGGAGATCGACCCGGACATCCGCTGGTCCCGTACCGGCCGCATCCAGCTCAATGAGGAGGTGACGGTGACGCTCACCATGGATGTGGACATCGGCTTCGGTGGGCTTGGCAGCTTCCCCATTGAGCTGACGGCACAGGCCAGCGGCAGATCGGAGGTGTACTGGAAGTGAGAAAACGGCTCTTGCGCTCTCGCTCCGGTGAGGGCTATCCCATGGTCATTGCCGTGACCCTCTGCCTGCTCATGCTCTTTATGGTCATAGCGGAATACTTCCGGGTGAACATCATCGTGCAGGGTGTGCGGGACGCGGTGCAGCAGGCGGTCATTGCCACGGTCAACGAGAACTATGACGATGTGTACCACTCTGTGCGGGAGGGCTATGCCGCAGGTTGGTTTCCGGAGGGGGACGGCGAGTGGTTCGAGTCCATCGACGCCGGTGACATCTACGGCAACCTGTCCTATATCCTCGGCCTTACCACAGATGGCGAGGATTATATGAAATACGCCGGAGGCGCATTGGAATACACCCTCTCGGACCTGTCCGTTCACATCTCCAACAACGCCATCGCCTCAGGCCGGAGCGAGGGGTATCTCGCAACCGCCACCCTCCATCTGGAGGTCCCCACCCGCTTTGCCGGACGTGTGCTGCCGCCCGTGAGCCTAAATCTGCAGGTGCAGGCCAAGTATATCCCGAAGTTTTAGTTCTTTTCACTTCTTGCAGTAGACTTCCGAAGAAAGCTGTGGTATGTTCGGGATAAGAAGAAAAATCACTGACCCCTACAAAGGAGGAGTTCGACCTATGACAGACAAAACAAAACGCATCATCCTCATTGCGGCAGGCGTCCTGCTCTGCGCGGCACTGGTGGTGGGGATCGTCAGCCGCCTTGCGGCGGTACCCATGCCCATCGACCCCGCCATCCCGGACGATACACCCAACACGAAAGATCCGGTTGTGAATATCAGCGATCCAGAGGTAAAGGGGGATAGCAAGACGGATGGTAAACAGCATGATCCCGGCAGGGATGCTGACAGCTCCGGCACAGAGCAGACCATTCAGGGCACGCCCACCAAGCCGGATGCACCGGAGCATCCCGGCAAGACGGAAAAGGACCATGCGGCGGATGATGTGCCGGAAGCGGACCGCAACAAGGAAACGCCGCCCACCTACAAGCCGGAGCAGACTGAGGTAAAGCCCCAGCCCACAGAGCCTGCGGGCGGCAGCACCAATGATGCCGGACAGGTATATGTCCCCGGCTTCGGCTATGTGACGCCCAGCGGTCCCAACGATGGCGGAACACTGAATGATATGTATGAGAACGGCAACAAGATCGGTATCATGGGCGGCTAACCTCGCCCTCCCAAGAGAGACACGGCTGAGAAACGGCCGTGTCTCTTTTTATCTTCACGACTGGAGGAATGCGTATGAAAAGGATCATATCCCTGCTGCTGGCATTGGTGATAGCGATATCCGCCGCCGTTCCCGCCTATGCCACAGGAGATGGCAACTTTGATGGCGGTGGAGGCAGTATGGGGGACGGTACCAAGACCAACTACTGGAATCCCGGCATGGACGGCGTGAGAGTGTCTATCGTGGATGTGGGTTCCCATTCTGTGGTGCGAACCCCTATTGACTTAACCAACAAGGTTCCTATAGCAAATATTGCTCACTTCGGAAAGGTGTCCAAGTTGTCTTACAATGCAGGACGAGGATTGTCCGTATCGGTCAGCGGATATTCCTATCGAAACCCAAGTCAGAGCCTGCCCAAGATCATCTCTACGAGCAGCAGCAAAGCCAGCATTGCTGCCATCCGAAGCTATTTTACCGATGAACAGGTCATCCGTTCCATTGCTGGATACGCAGGAATGGACTTCGATACGCTCATTGGCGGAGACTACAAGCTGGTAGTGGAGCCGCTGGCCTATCTCTGCTACAACGGTCAGCAGTTTGCCATGACCGCTACGGAAGCGGCTCTGTATGACCAGATCGTCAACGGCAACCTTCGAGTGAAGCTCGGCTCTCTTACCCACAAAAATCTGCCGCTGGCGATTTTTCTGGAGGAAGCGGATCTCGGCTACGCCGCATGGTCCGGCAGCCGCACGGATAAGGCATCTAACAGCGATATTCTCGCCTCCCTCGGTATCGGCATCGTCCGTTTCAATGAGGTGACCACGCCGCCCGAACCCGGCGAATATGACTACGAATACCGCGTCAACACAGAAGTCATCACCTCCGTGGAGGTGCGCGGCGGGCAGTCCGACCCGGACAACCCCGTATCGGTACGCTTTAACATTCAGGGCAGGACTTACACTGTCAGCAATGTCTACTACCCGGACGGCGACAGCCAGCTGGCATGGGTGCGCTGGCGTACTCCCGCGGAACCCTGCGTCATAACGATTTCCGTCAGCGTGTACGGCGGCGGCTCGGCGCAGGGCACCATCACCTGCAATATCGTGGATCTGGCCGGCAATGACCCGCCCAATCCCCTGGCAGATGACCGCAACAACGGCTTCAGGCCGGCGTCTGTTCCTCAAAAGGAGCAGGTGACCTCGGCGTCCTGGGGCATCTGGTCACCGTGGTGGCAGGAGAATTGGGAGTGGGTAGAAAACTGGCAGAAATGCTGGCACACAGACCGCTGGACGGATGCGGACGGCAAGACCCACAGGGACCGCTGGCACCATTGGGTGGACAACGGCTGGTGGGAGGATCATGGTTGGCGGGAGTTTGACTATAACGGCTACTCCGCAAGCCTGACTGCATCCATGCGCATCACGCCGGATGAGAAAAGCCCCACGGCGACCGCATCCACGCTGAAAAGCGGCTATGGCGTTCAGGAGAAGGTGACCGCAAAAGTCACCACAAATCAGAGTGCGGCGGTGACGGCGGCGCAGAACGCTGTGACCTATTTCCCGGAGTTTGGCTATGAGAACTATTGGCGGCTGCTGGAGGCAGAAATCTCCGGGCGAAGCACGACCTTCCAGTTCAAAGCCAACCCCTACAGCACCTACAACCGCCGCACCCACTTCACGCCCATTTGGTATCCGGACGGCAGCTATACACCCTACACATGGCTTCTGGATTGCTGGACGCCGGCAGGAATGCTCTCCATGAACCTGACGGACCGCGTCACCATCCGGGGGAATCTTTGGGAGGAGTGGCATATTGCTCCCGCAAAACAACGATAGAAACGGAGGAATCTATGAACAACACAAAACGCAATCGCCTTTGTGCGGCACTGGTGCTGTCCCTGCTGTTGGTCTGCGTGATGGGTACCACGGCCTTCGCTGCCGGTACCGGCGATGTGGCCGGAGCGGTGGAAAGCACATGGCAGACGGCATCCGGTCAGATCAAGACCGTGGTGAACAATGTGGTCTTTCCCGCCATCGACCTGATCCTGGCGGTATTCTTCTTCGCCAAGTTGGGGACAGCCTATTTCGACTTTCGGAAAAGCGGTCAGTTTGAATGGACGGCTCCCGCCATCCTGTTCGCCTGCCTGGTGTTCACCTTGACAGCTCCGCTGTACATCTGGCAGATCATCGGGATCTGAGGTGAAGCCGATGACATTTTACGAACAGGAGCTTCGGAAGATCGTCGGAGAACGGTACCCCGACGCCACTTATGTGGGCAGAGCCTGCTATGTGCGTTTAAGCGACATGAACCGGGCAAAGATCCAATTTGTCACTGGAATCGTCGCCAATCAGTACAATGCCCTGCAGCTGACGATCCTCAACCGCAGCGAGGGACAGGTGGATGCCCTGCGCCTGCGCTTCTCGGATCTGCTGGGGACAAAGATGACCTCAAATCCCAATTTCCGAAACGGCGTGGAGCCGCACATTTGGGATGACTATGGAAAGGTGAGCTGGTATGTGTATCACCCCACCCGGCAGGACTATGAAGCGTTGTCCGATGCAGTGTCAGACTATCTGGAGGTATTTCAGGATATGAGCCAGTCCGCTGACCGGGCGTGGGAACAGACAATGTAACAAAAGTGTGATTTGAAGGCCGTACCAGCTGGACGGCCTTTGCCATATCCCAAAGCAACTGGTGCGGCCTCACCCGGAAGTGAGGTGAAACCGATCAATGTTCATTTGGGATTTTGTTGCCGCCAAGGTGTTAGGCCAGATCGTGGACTGGTTCTACAGTCAGATCGTAGGCTTTCTTGGCAACTTCTTTTCGGAGATGGGAAACATGGGCGCGGAGCTCTTCACCATGGATTGGGTGCAGAGCATCGTGCTGTTCTTCTCCTATTTGGCATGGGCACTCTACGGCACAGGGCTGGTGGTGGCCTGCTTTGAAACCGGCGTGGAGTATTCCAGCGGCCGCGGCAATATCCGTGAGACCGCCCTCAATGCCATCAAGGGCTTTATGGCTGTCAGCCTCTTCACCGTTGTTCCGGTCCGGCTTTATGAGCTGTGCATTTCTCTGCAGGGGACCTTCACTGCGGCACTCACCGGCTATGGGACTTCCATCGGGGATGTGGCCGGAGAGGTCATGCAGGAGTTCAACGCCGTGGAATCGATATCCGATCTGGCGGCAGGGCCGCTGCTGGGCTTCGGCAGCATCACCAGCGGGATCATGATCCTGTTCTGCCTTATCCTCATGGCTTATGCCGTCGTCAAGGTCTTCTTCGCCAATCTGAAGCGCGGCGGCATCCTGCTCATCCAGATAGCCGTGGGAAGCCTTTATATGTTCAGCGTCCCTCGCGGATATACGGATGGCTTTATCCAATGGTGCAAGCAGATCATCGGCCTATGCCTGTCGGCGTTCTTGCAGGCGACGATCCTTGTCGCCGGACTTATGGTGTTCAAGGATCATGCCCTGTTAGGGCTTGGACTCATGCTCTCTGCCGGCGAGATCCCCCGTATCGCCGGAGCCTTCGGACTGGATACCTCCACCAAGGCAAACCTCATGAGTGCTGTCTATACCGCGCAGGCCGCCGTCAACACCACGCGCACGGTCGTACAGGCGGTGGCGAAATGAGCAGACTGACAATGGGCAGCTTGTTCGATGGCATCGGTGGCTTCCCTTTGGCCGCGATCCGCAGTGGCATCACGCCGGTGTGGGCGTCGGAGATCGAAGTCTTTCCCATTGAGGTGACAAAGCTGCGCTTCCCCGATATGCTCCATGTGGGCGACATCACAAAGCTGAATGGTGCGGAGCTGCCGCCTGTGGACATTATCTGCGGGGGCAGCCCGTGCCAGGATCTGTCTGTTGCCGGCGCAAGGGCAGGCCTTGCGGGGGCGCGTTCCGGCCTTTTTATGGAGCAGATGCGCATCGTGCGCGAAATGCGGTTGGCAGAGAAAGCCCGTGGCCGGGAGAGCGTCAACATACGGCCGCGCTGGATGTGTTGGGAGAATGTGCCGGGTGCCTTTTCGAGCGGAACCCCGAAGTACGAGGATTTTCGGATCGTGCTGGAGGAGATCGTGCGGATCTGCTTTCCCAATGAGCTTATCCCAAGCCCCTATCCTTACGCATGGCCCGACGCCGGTGAGCTCACGGCGGGCGGTGCGTTTTCTCTTGCATGGCGCTGTCTGGATGCTCAATTTTGGGGCGTCGCACAGCGTCGCAAGCGCATTTTTCTCCTTGCTGACTTCGCCGGGCCGCTTGCGCCGCAGCTATTATTTGATGTATTTGACGAAACGGAAAACCGCGGGAAGGAGGTCACATAGATGTACCGATTCGATGCAAACGGGCAGCTGACGATGCTTGAATTGGAAGCAGCCGAAGGGACCGGGGCTCCGCCCAAGCGCAGACCGGGCAGGCCGGACTCCGAACTGGTTTCGATCCCGTATTTCCACTTGGATCTGGTATCCGGTTCTGTCGACCTCTTCGGGCAGCGTCACTGGGATCTCCGATCTCCATGGCGCAAAGTTAAACGCCCCCTCAATACCGGGGCTGCGCCCCGTTGTCCGATCCGAGTCCCGCTCTCCGGTATACTGGAGGCAAACCCGGCGCATAAGTATTATCTGTCGAAAGTCGCCTGCATTGGCATCCTGCGCCGGGCCCTTGAGCGCGGCAAGGAGCTGCCGAAGAAGCTGGAGCGTGCCCTAAAGATCCAGGCGGGGCTCATGCGGCCGGACGGACAGCCCACAGGATTAGAAGCGTACCACATCAACCAGCGGGATGAGGGCATCGACCTGCACGGCGTGTCCGGCGCATTGTTGGCAACGACGAATATGCAGATGCAGACCTTCGTGACGCAGCCGGACGATGCTGTGGAGGGTTTTGACGGCTTCAACGGCGACCTGACCGGCGATGTAGCGGCCACGCTCGGCGTCAACTGTGGGATGTCCACCGGCAGGAATGGCGTCATGGCCTTTGCCGCCAATCAACGGGACGAGGTGCGGGATCTGCACGATTTGGCTGGCGCGCTGGGCGCACAGCCGGGAATGAAACAGCAGACCTTCGTGGCTGGTTTTTCTGCCGGGGCAGGTTCCAGCGCGGGCGGCATTGGATACAACGAATCGGTTGCTCCCACACTCAAGGGCAGCCCCGGAGGGAACTGTATGCCGTCGGTTTTGTGCCTCAACGACCAGGGCGGCAGCGTGATGAATTGCTCTGAAAATATATCCGGCACCCTGCGGGCGCAGGAGCACGGACATCAGCCTCTTGTTTATGAAAATCACGGCATTGACAGCCGCTACACCGGCCCGCACAAGGTAGCCCCTACCATGTCCGCACGATACGGCACGGGCGGCAACAACGTGCCGCTGGTCGAGCAGGAGGCAGATGCCATCTGCATTGCAGGCAATACGGTCGACCGGCAGCCGCAGAACGGCGGCAACGGTCTTGGCTGTCAGGATGACTTGGCGTATACTTTGACCGCCACAGATCGCCACGCGGTCTACAGCCGTCAGCGTGTGGATGACTTTCGGCATAATGATGTGGCAAGTACCCAGAGTGCCCGTCAGTACAAGGACGCAACCGACCTGATTTGCCAACAGGCAGAAGCCTGTGCCCATCTCATCCGTCGTCTTACTCCGCTGGAGTGTGAAAGACTGCAGGGCTTCCCGGACGGCTGGACGGATATACCCGGTGCTTCGGACAGCGCCCGTTATAAAGCGTTGGGCAACAGTGTGGCGATACCCTGCGTGGAGTTTATCATGTCGCGCATCGCTGCCGCGCTTTTATGAAGCACAGCGTTGACAACAGGGGTTAAGTCGGGGTATAATATCCCTGAAAGACGAGGTGACAGACATGGATAACAGGGAGCAGCTAAGGCGCATCACGGAACTGACCGAGCAGATCGCCGGACTGCCGAAGGGGTATCTTTCCAAAAAAACCATCGGCGGAAAGGTCTATTACTATCACCAGTGGTCGGAAAACGGCGTCAAGCAGAGCCGCTATCTGCACGACAGTGAGATCGCGCCGCTGGCAGATAAAATCGAAAAGCGCAAGGAACTGCAGGCGCAGCTGCGCATGCTGAAATCACAGAAAAGCAGACGAAATGAGGCGACAGGTATGAAATGCACCTTTATGCATAAACGAACCCCCGTGGCAGAGCTCGAGCTGGACGATGTGACCGGCTTTATACAAAAAATTGGCAGTGTCTACGCACCGGAGCATCTGCCTATCGGCATCCCTGTGCGAAACGAGATCGCCGACCGTGCGGCGTTTAACGACTGGTGGCGGGATCGCTCTATTCCGGCAAGCCGCAGCGGTGTGCGGGAAGCACTGGAATCGTTGGGGGTGGCAGACACCAAAATGCTGCTCGTCCGCTGCTACGGGCTGAGCCTCTCGGATCAGTACTGGATCTGTCCGGAAGGCGCGGAGCTTCGGTGGGAGGATATCAACTTTTTCCAAAATGATTTCTCGGAGGACATCGGAGATGTGCTGTTCGGAGAAAGAAAGAAGAAGGACGCACTCAATTTCAGCTCCCCCGACAGCACATCGGACGGCAATCTGAAAAAGCGGTGGAAGATCATCGACGGGAAGCGATGCCTGATCAAGGGCGGCAGCAACCCGTTCCGGCAGCAGCCGTTCAACGAGGTGATCGCCTCTGGCATCATGGAGCGGCTCGGCATTCCTCATGTATCGTATACAGTCATCTGGAGCAAGGATGCACCCTACTCGGTCTGTGAGGATTTTGTTACGGAGAATACGGAGTTGATCCCGGCGTGGAGGCTGCTGCAGGCGAAAAAGCAGAAGAACAGCACCTCCCGATACCGGCATCTATTGGAGTGCTGCGAGCTGCTCGGCATCGGGAACATTACGCCGTTTTTAGACCGGATGCTGGTGCTGGACTATATCATCGCAAACGAGGATCGCCACTTCAATAACTTTGGGGCACTGCGAAACGCGGAAACGCTGGAATGGCTCGGTATGGCTCCGATCTATGACAGCGGCTCCTCCCTTGGCTATGATAAGATGCCCGGTCAGATGCGCTCGGAAAAGGATGTGGTCTGCAAGCCCTTCAAAAACCACCACGCCGAGCAGCTGAAGCTGGTGACCGATTTTGATTGGATCGACTTTGATCGCCTCTCCGATGTAGACGAGCTGATCTCCAGCGTACTGTCTTGCGAGGAAGCTGCCGACTATATCGATGAGGGACGTATCCATGCGATCACGGAAAGCGTGCAGCGCCGGATCGGTCATCTGCAGGAGCTTGCGATGACGCAGACGCCACGGCAGCTCGATACCACCGAGGACGATGTCCGAGAAGAAGTTGCCGCGGATTACGCGCCGAAAATGGAACTGTAATGCAAATACAGCGTAAGAGCAATGGATCAGCCGCTTTGCGAATCGCAGGGCGGCTGATCCTTTCATTCCCTTTCCTGTTGGCTGCGGACGGCATAACCGCTTTGGTGGTATCGCTTCTGTTTTGCCATGCTTCTTCGTTAGACTTGGTGAATAGCTTTCCACGCCTTCTTCCGGTATGCTTTGCTTGCAAAATCAAGGAAAGGAGCAGAACCGATGGAGGGAAAAAAGAACCTCTGTGCCATGATATCTACCGGTCTCCATGCAAAAATCATGGCAGAAAAAGAACAGCTGGAGCTGAACACACTGGCGGAATATGTGGAGCGCATCTTCACCGAACACTTTGAAGGAGGACAGATCAGCATGA
>CAVHCH010000144.1:0-15220 GCA_963634265.1 Bacteroidaceae bacterium
CTCGTCGGGCTCATAACCCGGAGGTCGGAGGTTCAAGTCCTCCCTCCGCAACCAACAAAACCACCGTTTTCCAAGTGAAAACGGTGGTTTTTCTAACTTTTTAAGCAAGTTAGATTTTTGGACACCCCGAAAAATTCAACTTTAGTTCAACTTGCTTTCAAAATTCAAGCCTTTTTCAAAAATACATCAGCTAAAATGTCGGCGTTCCTTTGGTCGGCGGCCGCCATCACATGGGCATAAACATTTGCGGTGGTGCTGACCTGTGCATGGCCCAATCGCTTGGAGATGGACACGCTGTCCACGCCGTTGAAGTACAGCATGGAGGCCATTGTGTGGCGGAAGGCGTGGGGGTTGATGTGGGGCAGGCCGTGGCGCTTGCTGAATTTGGCAAGCCAATCCGTTACGCTGTCCGGGTGCATGGGGCTGCCGGTGTCCTGGGTAAAGACATAACCCTGGTCCCGGTAGTATTCCCCCAGGCGCAGGCGCTCTGCGTTTTGCCATGCCCGATATTGCCGGAGAAGCTGCGTCGTTTCGGCGGGCAGTGAGACCCAGCGGTCAGAGGTGGCGGTCTTGGGCGTGTCCTCATAAATGCCTACATCCGGCGAATAAAGAATATTGTTGCAGATGTGGAGGCGGTTTCCTGCAAAGTCCACGGCGCTCCACTTCAGCCCCAGCACCTCACCCCGCCGTGCGCCTGTAATGAGGAGAAGGTGGACGAGGGTTTTCCACTTTATTGGCTCAGTGCCCAGGGCATCACGGATCGCGGCCACTTGTTCCGGCTGAAAGTAATTGACCTCTTTTCGGGCGATTTTTGGCAGGGTGGCCTTTGCCGCCACATTGAACGGTACAAGGCCCTCTTTTTCGGCTTGATCCAATACGGTGGAGATCAGCCGGTGATGCTCTAAAATGGTCTTTGCGGATAATCCATCACCTGTGCGCTTGTTTTGACCGGGCTTGGCAAGGTCGGTATAGAGGGGGTTTAGGTGATCCGCCCGGAGATCTTTCAGCTTGATATGGCCGATGGCGGGATATATGCGCCGCGTCAGCTCCTTATAACGGACAATGGTGGAATGCTTTGCTCCGCGCTGAGATTTAAGCTCCAGCACATAGGCGCAATATTCGGAAAACTTCAAACGACTGTCGGAGGTGACGCCCTCCCGGCACTCTTTTTCAAAGGTCGCGGCGAATGCCTCGGCCTTTTTTCTTGCGCTCTTTTCTGTCCATGTGGGGGAAACCTCAAAGGTGGCCGTCCACGGCTTGAGCTGCTTG
The DNA here is from genome assembly GCA_963634265.1 of Bacteroidaceae bacterium. GTDB lineage: Bacteria > Bacillota > Clostridia > Oscillospirales > Oscillospiraceae > Vescimonas. The sequence goes on from CAVHCH010000144.1 coordinate 1,270, forward strand.
CCGTTGGGGCCACGGCCACGGTGGACGCGGATGGAGTAGGAGATCAGCTTGCCGGACTTGTCCCGGCGGGCTTGGATGTTAGCCATGTTCAAACCTCCCAATCATAAATATTTCTAACACCATCCCGTAATTTTCTGAATTGGAATGCGCACTGCATTTCGATATTATCATCGAGCTTTGAAAAAAACTCTGATAATTGGACACTTGAAAAAGTGCGGATCGAACCGCGTGGAGAAATCAGAGCAAAGGTTTGCTGTTGAAATTCTCGTCCGTCATCGGTATATTCAACAGGCATTGTGTCAGTTATATCCTTTATTTCATAGAAATGTAATCTTAATAGGCTTTCAAGCAGTTCCCTCCTCCCGACTTGGTTTTCAAATTTGGAGTCAATACGGTCACCCTCTGTCATGTAATTATCTTCTAATAATAGATACTCCGCTCTCACTCTGTTACATATTCCGAGTGCAATTTCCTCGCCGGTCTTTTTATGAATAAAAGTACAAGATACATTTGAAATTAGTATTGCTAAATCTGGCGTTAAGCGTTTTTTGCCGGTTACGATGTCACTTATATATTGTGGAGTATAGTTGATTGCCACGCAAAGTGATTGTGAGGTAATTCCGATGTAATCCATCCACTTTTTCAACCGTTTCCCGCTTTCGGGATTGATTTGATGCTTTTTTCTTGCCATTTATATCCTCTCGATTAATACGCTTTAATCATAAAGACTGTTTGATAAATTTACGCTTTTATTTTACAATATTAGCAGATACGGAACGACGCGTCAAGTCCAATTTTAAAGTGAGGTGATAGAACATGTTCCAAACGATTCGGCAGGTTTCCCGCACGCTCGATGTTCCCGAACATCTTATTCGCTGCATGGTGGCAGAGGGGATTTGCCCGGGGATTTATTCGGGGACGCGCTTTCTTGTGCATGTGGAAGCGCTAAAGGAGTACTTAGATAGAGAAAGCCGAAAATGGCAGGGGGTGCGGAGCTGATGGCGCAGAAGCGCATGTTTTCGTTGCTGGTCACGGACACGGATAAGTTTTTGGACATGTCCGCAAGTGCTCAGGCGCTGTATTTTCATTTGGGAATGCATGGCGATGACGATGGTTTTGTGTGTTCTCCTCGGAAAATTGCCCGTGCTGCTGGATGCAACGACGATGATTTGAGGCTCCTTGCTTCAAAGGGATATATCATCCCCTTTGAAAGTGGCGTCGTGGTCATCACGGATTGGAGCGTCAACAACACCCTTAAAAACGATCGCTATCATCCGACAATCTACGCCGAGGAAAAGGCTATGCTGACAGCAGATGCCAACGGGCGGTTTAGGCTTGGCTCCGGTTTGGAACCATCTTGGAACCGCTTTGGATCCATTTCGGAACCTCAACCAAACAAAACTAAACTAAACACAACCAAGCAGAGCAAAGAGAATAGGGCGGCGAAGCCGCCGTGCACGCGCTTTTCTCCTCCTTCTGTAGAAGATGTTCGGGATTACTGTGTGGAAAGAGGGAACAGTGTGGACGCAGAGAGGTTCTGCGATTACTACGCGGCCAACGGGTGGGTACAAGGGAAAGGCAAACCCATCAAAGATTGGCGGGCAACTGTACGAACCTGGGAGAGGCGAGAAAGAAACAAGACCGAGGAAAAGAAACTATTCATTTATTCATATGGAGATATGGAGGGCAGCTTATAAGTGGAATATGGAATTATTTCCGTACTGGCCGCAAAGGCGGCAGCCGTTTCCGCTCCCGAGCCTGGGGACTATATGCAGGATGGCCTTTTATATTGCCACCGCTGCCGGACACCAAAACAATGCCGAATTTCTTTTGATTTCGGTGTGATGGTCCTCCCTTGTCAATGTGCTTGCGCGGAGCGACGGTACATAGCAGAGCGCCAGGCGGAGGCGGACCGACAGCAGCGTATGCGGGTTGACGGACTGCGGACCGACGGCGTGCGGGACAAGTCCCTTGCCGCTTGCCGGTTTGATGGGGCGGAAGAAACCTCGGAGCTGACAAAATGCCGCCGGTATGCTGAAAACTGGGAGACCGCCAAGGCGCAGGGGATTGGGCTACTTCTGTGGGGTGGAACAGGCAATGGTAAGACCTTTGCCGCCGCTTGTATCGCAAACAGCCTCATTGATCGAGGGGTACCGGCCATGATCACGAGTTTCCCGCGGATCATCGGCGCGAAGTTCGAGGAACGGCCCCAAATCATGGAAGACGTACGGCGGTATCCGCTGCTGGTACTGGATGATTTTGGCACTGAGCGGGCGACTGACTTCGCCCTGGAAACGGTTTATTCCGTGGTGGATGAAAGGTATAAATCCGGCAAGCCGCTTATAGTCACCACAAACTTGACCCTTGCCGAGCTGAAGGAGCCGCAGAGCATGACCCAGCAACGAATTTATGAGCGGATTTTGGAGCAGTGTACGCCCATCGCATTCCGAGGGGAGAGCCGCCGGAGGGCAATCGCGGAGAAGCGCAAGGAGATCGCGAGGCAGATGTTGGAATAGCCGGGCCGGTTTTCCAACTTACTATAAAAAACAACAAATGAGACCTGCTCCAAAATGGACAGATCAAAACGAAAGGAAAAAATTATGAGTAAAATCATTCAAATCATCCCCGCGCCGGTCGGCATGCGCTATGGGTTTGACGGGTGTGCAGAATCTCCCGTTGTCTGCCTGGCGCTTGTCGAGTGTGACAACGGCGAGAGGGAAATTCATGCAATGGGGCTGACCAACTGCGAATTTATCGAAGATGTCACGGAGGCCGGTGCGGCTTTGGGGATGGTGTGATGCGGATTTTATCGGAAGAAATCGGAAAGGGTCTCGGTCTATGACACCAAATGAAGAACGCGCCTTATCTGCGCTTTTGACCTCGAAAACAAAGCTGGAGGCGGCGGAGAAGGCCGGGATCACCGACCGCACCCTGCGGCACTATTTTGAAAATCCCGAATTTTGCCAGCGATACCGCGAAGCATTTGCCGGGGTGGTGCAGGACGCTGTCCGTCAAGCTCAACAACTACTTGACCCTGCATTGTCCACATTACGAACAGTGATGGAGGACGAGGGCATACCGGCGCAGGCCCGAGTGAATGCGGCCAAAATTGCCCTTGACTATGCCGTGCGCATGACCGCGCAAAATGACCTTGCGGAGAGGCTCACGGCGCTGGAGGTAATGCGGCAATGATAACACGGGAGAAGCTGGAACAGCGCATAGCGGCCCTGGAAATAGCTGAGAAGCAGCGTCGGGACAGTGCGGGCATTACCGCAGATGTGAAGTGCCTTATTGCCCCATGTTACCTATCCTTGCACGAGGATATAAAGGCCGAAAAACATCGGTTTTACAACCTCCCCGGTGGGCGCGGCTCCTGCAAAAGCTCTTTTGTGTCGCTGGAAATCGTGGACGGTGTGCAGCGTGACCCCACGGGACAAAGTAACGCTATAGTGTTCCGCCGGACTGCAAACACCATGCGGGACAGCGTCTTTTCACAAATTGCATGGGCAATTGATATGCTGGGCACGACACATCTTTGGAAAGCCACCGTCTCGCCGATGATGTATGAATACCGACCTACCGGCGCGCAGATCCTTTTCCGAGGGCTGGACGATGCGAGCAAGCTAAAATCCATCAAGCCCCGGCGCGGTGTGTTTCGCTATGTGTGGTTTGAAGAATTTAGCGAATTGAGCGGAGCGGGCCGAACTTCACGCGAAATGTTATGCAATCGGTACTTAGAGGACAGGGGCCGGTGGCTACCGTGTTCCGAACCTTTAACCCGCCGATCTCTGCCAACAACTGGGCGAATGTGTTTATACGGGAGCCGGACGAAAAGGCCGTTACGCTGCTGACAGACTATACCATGATCCCCCCGGACTGGCTGGGCGAGGCGTTCCTGCTGGAGGCCGAGCGGCTGAAAGCCTTGAACGAACGAGCCTACCGACACGAATATCTGGGCATTGCTACTGGTACGGGCGCCGAAGTTTTTCCGGCGCTGGAGGTTCGGGATATCACAGAGGATGAAATACAGCACATGCAATATTTTTTCGCTGGCTTGGATTTCGGGTTTGCCAGTGACCCAGCTTGTTTCATTCTTTGCAGTTACGACCGCAAGCACGAGACGGTCTATTTGCTGCGGGAGATTTATGGGCGGGGGATGTCTAACAGGCAGTTAGCGGAGAAAATAAAGCCTTTGGTGGGGTCTGCCTCGATTGAAATCTTTTGCGACAGCGCCGAGCCAAAAAGCATTATGGATTTACGGGACTGCGGCTTGGATTGGGCCCGGGCCTGCCACAAGGCACCTGGGTGCGTCGAGTATCGGATCAAGTGGATGCAGCACCGACGCATTGTGATTGACCCCGCACGAACGCCCAATGCAGCGCGGGAATTTACAAACTATGAGTATGAAAAGGATAAGGACGGGAACATTTTAAGCCGCCTGCCAGACCGTGACAACCACAGCATCGATGCGCTGGCTTATGCGCTGAACAGAGAAATCTACACGCGGGGACAGACGGCGTGATGAAAGGAGAAAAATACATGGGTTACTTAAAAATTCATTGCCACAATTGCGGCGGCACATGGGAGGTTTATGGCCGGGACAATTGGAAATCGGATACGGCGCGACAATGTCCGCATTGCTTCAATAGCATTGACCGGCAGACTTGGGAGAGACAGATCATCCCGGCCTTTGCGGGAATGGAAGACGCAAACCGAGAACTTGTCAAAGACCACAGCGGGTATAATGCGCCGCTGTTCAGTTTGAATTATACGGCGGGAGAGACCGCAGAAAGGTAACATAAGGTAACATAATGAGAAATACAGAGAGATATTTCCAAAACCTCATGGAGTGGCGCAATGCTATGCGCGAGATTGAAAAGAACTACCAGGAAAAGCTGGCGGAGTACGAAAAGTATCGGGGCTCGATTGGCTACGAAAATGCGCGCAGAGAGTTTGAGCAGGCCCGTGCTGATGGAGTGGAGGCGGCCCGGAAGGAGTACGGTCCGCGGCTTCGGGCTATTATCACAGACATGGAAAAGGTTTATGCCAGCAAGCCCATGCGGGCCCCGACTACGGAGCAGCTTAATCTTTTGCAGGCGCTGAAGCTCCGCACTTCCATAAGCCGCGACGAGCTGCGCCGGGCGGCGATCACCTTGGGGGACTGCCCTGCTGCGCTGGAGGGGCTGCGGGAAATTGGTAAAAACCTGGGTGTGCCCACCGGCATTCCCCAGGAGAACGATACCGTTTCGGAGAACTTGGAAACGCTGAACAAACGAACGGCGCAGATGTTGAGCCTGAACAAAGTGGACGACCGGCGGAAACATGCCAACGGACTTCTATCGGACAACCTTGACTTGTTCCAAATCGATACAGACCCCGCCAATGAGGTCGAGTGTATGCGCATTATGGCCCTTGCGACCGATCCCGCCGGGTTTTCGGCGGCGGTAAATGATTAAAGAAGGAGAGCGTGGAAATGAGCAATTGTGAACTTGATTTTGACAAGGGGCTGCAACCGTACTGCGTGAACGGCGAGGAGAATGTGTTCTGCATCAACCCCACCGACACGGGCTTTATTGCACGGCTTTCGGATGCTTTTGATGCGCTGCGGGCGCTGTGGGACAGTCGCGGGGACGGTATCGAGAACAGCAACGATTTCAAAATCGTTATCGACAGAATGGAAGAAATGGACAAAAAGACGCGGGAAATTATTGACGGGCTTTTGGGCGAAGGGGTTTCGGCAAAGGTTTTCGGCACGGTCAGCACTTTTGCGCTGGCAGACGGATTCCCTCTGTGGGCGAACTTCCTGCTTGCGCTAATGGAGGACTGTAACGGAGCCTATCAGCGACAAAAAGCACTGTCGAACCCCCGGCTGCAAAGGTACTTGACGAAGTATCGCAGAGGCTTCTGAGCGGGGTGCGGTTATGAACACATCAGTTCGCGCGGATGGGGCCGTGGTAATTTCCGTTGACCTCGACGACAAAAATGCCAGGAAAAAACTGGAAGGGCTGCGGCGGGAAATGAAAAAGGCGGAGGGCGTCTACTCCGAAAAAAGCGCGCAGAGGGACACCATTGGGAAGGAACTGGCCCAAAAGAACAAGGAACTGGAAGAAACTGCCAAAGCTATCCAGTTTTACCGCGAAGAAATGAAGGGGCTGGAAGCTGCGCTGGACCCGAATTTATCCACCGAGGATTTCAGCTTCGAGGAATTTATCCGCGCAAAGGAGCGGCTGGAGCAATGCAAGGCGAGCCTTGCGGATATGGAGGCCATCCAGGGAAAGCAGAACACGGAAGCGGCGACGCTGGGCAAAAAGTACCAGTCCATCGACAAAGCCACCCAAAAGGCGGCGGAGAACCTGGAGCGTGTCAAAAAAGAGGCGCAGGACACCGTGGCGCAGATGCGGGGGACCGGTGTGCTGGAGAAAGCCTCCGGCTATGTAGCTAAATTTGCGCAGCACATAAAAGTGCTGGCGAAGCGGGTTTTGGTGTTTTCTGTTATCGTAACTGCTTTTCGGAAACTCAAGGAACTCATGGCGGCGGCTATTGAACAAAACAACGAGGCCTCCGCAGCTTTTGCCCGGCTGCGGGGGGCCCTGCTCACCCTGGCCCGGCCGATCATAGAAACAGTTTTGCCGGTATTTACAGCGCTGTCAAACATACTCGCAAGGGTGGTGAACGCCGCCGCAAGGCTTCTTTCGGCGCTGTTCGGGAAATCTTATGCGCAGGTAAGCAAGAACGCAAAAGCGTTAAATGCCGTAGGCGATGCGGCGAAGCGGGCCAACAAGTACCTGGCGCCCTTCGACGAGCTGAACACCATCGACACCTCGGACAACTCCGGCGGCGCTGGCGGCAGTATGGCACCCATCTTTGACGGAGCAGGCAGCGCGTCACCCTTGTTGGATGTGCTGGCGGGAAAGTTGAAGAGCATCGGGAAAATCATTGGCAGCATCGGCGGAGACATCAAGGACTTGCTGCATGAGCTGCTGACGGGCGATTTTCCCGGCGTTTTGGACGCCCTGGGAAGTTTGGAGGGGCACCTGCGGGAAATTATTTCCAACATTGTCCTTTTCGTGGGCGAGGCCGTCGGCGGGATCATCGACTGGGTGATCGAAAAGCTGGGCCTGGCCGGGACACCCATTGGAAATGCGCTGGCAGCCCTCAAGGGCATGGTGATGGATGCGTGTTCGTTTATCTCCGCGCTGCTGCTGGGGGACCTGGACGGGATGACCAATGCCCTTTCGTCCTTCCTAAAAAATACGCAGGAGCTTTGCTTCAACCTGCTCAACTGGGTGCAGGAGAGCATTGACAAATTTTTCGTGTGGCTGGATGAAAAGACCGGCGGAAAATTCCACTGGATCATCCAGTTTATCCGGCAGGAATTGAGCTGGCTGTTCAGCTTCGTGAAGGATGTGGCCGGGGCCGCGTTTGCGTCGCTCAAGGAGATGCTTACGGGTATCATCGACTTCATCGGCGGCGTGTTTACCGGGGACTGGGCCCGGGCCTGGGACGGCGTCAAGAAGATCTTCCTGGGCATAGCCACGGCCATTGCGGGGGTGTTTGGGAGCGTTTTGAATGTGGTCATCCGGGCCATCAACTGGGTCATTGCGCAGATCAATAAAATTGACATTAAGCTCCCCTCGTGGCTGGGCGGCAAGGAATTCTCTCCCAAATTGAAGCCCATAACGGAGTTTCAGATCCCGCGCTTGGCCCAGGGCGCTGTGATCCCCGCAAACCGGGAGTTTTTGGCAGTGCTGGGCGACCAGCGGCACGGGACAAACATTGAGGCCCCCGCCGATCTGATCCGGCAAATTGTCCGGGAGGAGATTGGAAACGCCTCCGGCGGCACCCATGTGACCATCGTCCTGGACAGCGTGGACGGCAAGAAACTCTTTGACACATTTGTGCGGGAAAACAACGCTGTGGTGCGAGCCACCGGCGCAAGCCCGCTGAAAGTATGAGAGGGGGTGACAAAATGGGCAGTTGGTATGATATTTTGAAGCAGCGCATGGAGGAAGTGATCGGTCATGTGATCGAGGTCACGGCCTCCGCCGGAGAGTGCGCAGACGACGAGGCGGAAGAACGGGAATAAGGTACGAAGAAAGACCCGCAGGAAGTATCCTGCGGGCCTTTTATGACGCCTTGAAATCGTGTGGGATGAAATTTGTGTTGCATTGTGTCGCCGGGTGTGCTATTCTGCTTTCGGGCGCTGCACGAACGGCAGGCGGTTGGCTACACCACCCGAAAGGGGGTGAGGCTCATGCGTATCACTTTACATATCGGAGCCTTCACGGTGACGATCATCGTAAAACGCAGAAACCGCCACTCGGCCAAGTGACGGTTTCTATTTTGAATCCCTAACTCTGTCGAGCTAACCGCTTGTCGCAGCGCCCTTTCTATGTTCATTATAGGCGGTCTTGCCCGCCTTGTCAAGCCTCGGATTCGTCCGGGGCTTTTTCTTTTTGCCGCATGGCCTGCATGAGCCTATCACGCTGTGCCTGCGTGTCCACAGCCCGACCAATAAATGCAGAAACCGTCTCCTCGGCATTTTGCGCCGCCTCCTGCGCTTTTTTGAGTGTTTCGGGGGTAAGGATAGCGCCCCCCGGCTTCGTCTGCTTTTTGCAAGAGAATTTCAAATCTACAGTTCACATGATTTCGACACGCTTATAAGAGATACATGTATTTTGCTGTGGGTCATAGTAAATAAAATGGGATCGGCGCCGCCGCTCAAAGCGCCGATCCTCTATTTTGCAATAGCATAGCTTTCAGTATTCTTTGGCGGTGAAGGTTAAAACGCAACACCACGCTCCGTGCAGAGTTCTTTCAAAAGCGCCACCGCTTCTTCAAACCCCATAGCATGGTCGTGAATGTCGTTGCATGACGGGCCAACAAGAAAGTTGGTATGGTAATCGAAAATCTGATACCCAATGGTGCGCTCACCATCCCATCTGCGAACATAACCCCAACCATCGTAGTTGTACCGCTGATAGCCTTTCTGGAACGAATAACCGGCCTCGTTGGCCTTTCTTCTTAATGTGGAAAGTGAATACTGCATAAGCAAACCTCCTAATAAATAAATGGTTTGAGCGGTGTGCTTATGTTGTGTTGTTTTATTTTATAGTGTTATTTGTTATGCTACTTTGCAAACAAGCTATTTTGCGATTTCCTTTTCCATTGTGTCTACGATGAATTGATTTAACGATTTTCCTCGATCGGTAGCAGCATCTTTCCAGCGCTCTTTAGTGCCCTTTTGCGTCCTGATTTGGATGCTGTCGGTTTTTTCTTTCAAATACTTTATAGATGCCTTTTTTTGTGCATCGGTATATTTATCTCCCATACTAACCTCCTGTTCCTCTTTATTATACTCCATATATTATATGATTGCTATATACAAAATACACAATATACTTGCTATATATTTGTAGCACTTGTCTATTGAATATATGCTTGCTATATATTACAATAAGACCATAGCAAGGGAACAAACGAAAACAGCCAAGACACCGGCAAAGGTGGATGCAAAGAACACCTATAAGAGCGGGTCGGGATGCGGGAGATTGAGACGCACTGAGAAGAACGCTACGCCGCAACGCCCTCTGCCGCCGGGGTTCCCTTAAATTAAAACAGGAGGTACAGAAAATGAGCATTACCGAAATGGAGTGCAAGGCGCGGGAGCTGCGCCAGCTTCAGGCGCTGATCGAGGAGGCCCAGCAGGAGGCGGAAGCCCTCAAGGATGCCATAAAGGCCGCTATGGGCGATTCTGAGGCTGTTGTGGCCGGGGAGTACAGAATCACATGGAAGCCCGTGAAAAGCGTTAGAATCGACACCGGCGCGCTGAAAAAGGCTTTGCCGGAGGTGGCCGCCGCCTTTACCAAGGAAACCACCGTCCGGCGGTTCCAGGTGGTGTGATGGGCTATAAGAAGAAAGAAAAGCGGGCCACATGGTGGAAAATGCTTTACCACCAGCGTGCGGCGATTTCGTCAGTTTCGGATGCCGATGCCGGATTGGGGCTAAAAGCTGCATTTGCATATTTTGACGGCGAGGAAATCGCTGCTGAGAGGTTAACGCCAGGTGCATTCACTGTGTTTTGCGTTATCCGCCCCTACATAGACGAAAGCATGCGAGATTTTCAAGCATCTATAGAGAGCGGAAAGCGTGGAGCTGAGAAGCGATGGGGTGAATGATAGCCCCCCTATAGCCCCCCTATGGGGTAGCTTACAGAAGCACTATGCACTATGCAATACTGTAAAAGGGTGGTGTGTCACCACACACCCTTGTAAAAGGGAGCGTGACCGCTCCGCCCCCACTGATTTTGAAAGGAGGACACAGCTTGCTTTTTGATTTTGAAAAGTTCTCCAGCATCACCGCCAGCGTGTTTCCCGGTGGGCCTTACAGCCTGGATGATGCGCTGGATGTGTTCAAGTACTACTTCGAGAAGTACGAGGAACACACCGGGCAACCGCACCCGCCTATCAAGGCAAGCCAAATCGTGCGGATCATCCGGGAAATGCCGTGGATCAGCGAGACAAGCAAGTTCGGCGCCTGCGTGGACATTGAGCCGTTTTGCTATCCGCCCTTGATAGGCAAGCACTTTCAGACCAAATACCGGCATTGCGACTACAATATCAATCATTTTTTCAGCGGGAAAATTCGGGAATTGAGATTCTATGAAGAGCTGTACTGAAAGGAGGAAAACGATGGCCTATTACCATACCTGTCCCCGCTGCGGGGCGAATCTTGACCCCGGTGAAAAATGCGAGTGCCGGGAGCTGCCGCCGGAGGAACTGCGGAAGCAAAGAAAAGCTCCCTGTGTCCACGCCGACCAAAGCACGACACAGAGAGCGTAACCAACAGCCACCAAAGGGAGGTTGGTATGGATATTGTACCAGCCTCCCACTGAGAAAACAAGGAGGAAACCATGAAAAATATACGAGAACAGCTAAAAGAGGAGATTTTATCCCTCACCGATAAGCAACTGGACTATGTTATAAAGTGTGTTGAGGAGCTTCTTGCTGATGAAGAAGCGAACGAAGAGCGGCGGGAGGAGGTACAGCGGTATGAATGAAGTGCTTGTAGAGCAGGCCATGCGGAAGATGTCCCCCTCGGCCTTTCATAAGATGCTCGCTTTTTCGGAGGCATGGGAAAAGAGCGACGGCGAGGGTATGGCGGCGGCACTGCTCGACATGACCAAGGAAGAAAGGCAGGAAGTGGTGGAGGTGGTCAAGCTCGCATTGGGAGAGGAGGAAGTGCTATAATGGCTGAAATGGATAATCTCAGCATGGAGGAACTTCGTCAAAAAGCCATGCGGCTCGTTAGACAGCTCAGTGACGAGCAATGCCGCGAGGTCGCGGAAGAGTGCCATTTGGGCACGGAAAGGGCTTGACACGCTAAAAAGCAGCGCCAGGAATGCAGTTGCCCGGCGCTGCTCTGCGTTGATTGCGGTTGAAATTCTAAAAAAAGGATTATGTTGCACCGGGTGGGACAACATATAAACAACAAAAGCAGGAAAGGAATGTGAATATGATTGAAACATTAACACTGAATGCGGCGGTGGCTTATCTGCGGGCACATGGACTGAAAATCAGCGAGATACCCCTCCGGGACGGATTGAAATACAAGATATTCCCATTCGGTGACTACATCCCCACGGAGAAAAGCTGTGTGGTGCTGATTTATAAGAAGAAGCTGGATGCGTGGATCGCGGAGCTGAGTGAAGATTGAGGGCAAATTCCCAGTGCCTTTTCGTCGCTGCGGCCTCTACTGAGCCACTTTTTAGTGAATCTCTGAAGATCTAACGGACTTGCTTGCACCGTGCTTTTTGCAGGGCCTTTCATTTCGGCACTATTGCCAATGTAATGACAATAACGCTGGAATAGTGGGCTAATATTGTGAAAAATTTGCGCATGAGCTCTTGACAAATGTGGTATGCTATAAGTAAATAAGCAGTATGATAAGTAAATATAGAGGTGAGATTATGAATAAAATATTAGATGTTGCTGGCTATATTACAAAAAAATATAAAGAAGTAACGGGCGAATTGCTCGATGAAATGAAGCTCCATAAATTGCTCTACTTCACCCAGCGCGAAGCAATCGCAATCACGGGAAAACCTGGTTTTGCGGGCACTTTTGAGGGGTGGAAATATGGCCCTGTGTGTCGAGAAGTCAGAAGCAATTTTTATGAGGGAGATATTGTTGTGCCGGTAGGATCTATTTCCGAGGATCTCCAGTATATTGCTAATAATGTTATTCTTGAATACGGTTCGCTTGCGTCCTGGAAGCTTAGCGAGTTGTCTCACAAAGATATTTCGTGGCAAAATGCTCGAAAGGGGCTATCTACAAATGAAAACGGCAGCAATCCTTTGAGTATGGACGATATCCGTAAAGATTCAGAGAAAGTTCGGCCTTATGATCATGTATGGGATATGTACTATGACGAGTTCGATACAGAGGAGCAACATACATGATCGGCGAAATTCGAAAAGCAATTACACCGTTTTATGACAATCTGCACAATCGCCAAGAATTCAAAGTTCGTCCGGTCTTAGTCATTGCGAAGGCGGATTCGGGCGATTATACAGTTTTGCCAATATCTCGAGTTACTCGCAGAGAGAATCTGCATCCTATTTATGATGTAGAAGTCAATCCAGCAGTGTATCCGAGCTTGAATCTTAAGGCGGTATCGTACATTCGCACACATAAGCAAACGACGATTCACATTGCCGAGATTGGCGATGTGATTGGAGACTTAAAAAGCTCTTACGAGGATTTATATTTAGAAGTTCTTTGCAAGCGAGAACAATATAGCAGTGAAGTAACTTCACAAGCATTGTGAAAATTGAAGAAGATTTGCGTTGCACTTTGTTGCTTCGCTGCAGCGTATTTGAGTTCAACAATAATTCAACTCCACTACAAAAAGTTCAACTATTTTACTCAACGATACAAAACACGGCTTCCGCCAAAAGCCAGCAATACCAAGGCTTTGCGGCACATTACACGATGATGCAAAATGCTTGAATTTGAACTCATAACCCGGAGGTCGGAGGTTCAAGTCCTCCCTCCGCAACCATAATGCCACCGTAATTTTGATAGAATTACGGTGGCATTTTTCTATGCCCGAAAACCGCTTGAAATAAGGCTTTCCGGCTGTTTCAGCACATAAGCAAACCCCGCTGCGGAGCAATTCTGCGGCGGGGTTTCGTGCGTTTTACGGTTATCGGGGCTTTCTGCTTTGCTGTAATCGTTAAACAGCCGAGTAATCGTTGAATTACTGGGGGTATTCGTTAAATCACTGAGTTCTGATAATACTCCTTATGAGAAAATCGGCGATGAAGTGCGGTCGTTGGCGGATGAAGTACCGTTTGACATCCCCGCTTCGTGGGAATGGGTACGGTTGGGAGAGCCTGCTTGAGGAGATCGATGTGGTGGCAGAGTTGACGAAACGCTGCATCGCAGAGAATTCACAGACGGCGCAGAACCAGGAAGAATACGCTGCCCGGTACAATGGATTTGTGGATCGGTATGAAAAAGCCAAGGCACAGCTTGAGCAGCTTCGCACAACAAAGGCGGCACGGGAAGCCCAGGCAGACGCTATCGGAGCATTTATGTTTGAGGTGCAGGAATTGGATGTCCTCACTGAGTTTGACGAAAAGCTCTGGCTGACCATTATCGACACAGTAACCGTCCACACTGACGGGCGGATGACCTTCAAATTCCAGGGTGGCACAGAAATTGATGTATAAATTAGAGCAACGCCCAAGATTTCTGCACTATACGGCTGCGAAGAGGACGAAACATATAATCGCAGAAACATGCGAGAACGTCTTGCTTTTTCTGAAGGACAGTGTTATAATGGTTAAAAGCGACTAACGCGGAATGAATGAAAGAGAAAGGAAGAAGAATGGATGAGCCTTCTATATAGCATATTAAAACCAATCGTAAAGACGGTGGTGAAGGGC
>CAVHCH010000145.1:0-14445 GCA_963634265.1 Bacteroidaceae bacterium
CTGAAGAACATGCGCGGGAGTTTGTAAGAGTATGGGAAGAGAAGTTTTCGGAAACAGCATTGTTACAGTTCAGAAAACTACTCTGCAATGAATTTTCTCAAGAAATAACACTATACACCCCACTATTTTTTGGTGTTCACAAAATAGTTTCACTTGGTGAACTACAGCACTTGGCAACGGCGGATATTATTAATGTAATCAACGAAAGTAGTGATGATTTTTCAATTGAAATAGTTGACTTTGTAGTTGATCGTCTTCAAAAAGAGGAGGTTATTGATAATACATTTGAAGGTATGGAGCGATTCCTTGATGCAGCCACAAAAAGGCTTGGCAATACCGCAATGCTCTTTAACCTGCTTACATACCAGGAGAAGATCATGAAAATCATTCCAGCTTTTGAGCTAATAATTGTAGACCAATTGATGGGCGAAATAAATACCCAGCCGACCCAAAACGACTTGCTGACAGGCTATCAACACCTTGTCAACCTTGTAGCGGAAGAAGCCCTGCCAAAACAAACAATGAAAAACATTTCCGCATTGGAGATATATACTGGTTACACTATAGCGGTAACAAAGCAAATGGAAGAATCTGGTTACATGATGGACTTTATTTTACAAACATTATTATGTGAAAACAAAGTTCCGTTTGAAAGAGATGATGTTATTACAATCCTGCGCAAAAACCTCAACTGGATTTTGGATCGTCCTCAAATCTTCTTAAAACTTAGATCTGCCGTTATTGACGAAAAGATTGAGATTATTCGACAATATCAATTTTTGTTTAACGAAAGCTGCCCAATAATGACGGAGGATGAGCTGCACCGGCTTCAGCATTCGTTCAATCTCGAACGCGATATTATGTCGATGATCCCCCCTATCTTAGTTACAGAGAACGAAATTGCTATGCTCATTTCTTATTTTTGCAAACACCGTCAAGGGAATACTGAATCCTATGAAATATTGCTTTTTATTTCTCAAATGCATCCATCGGTTGCGAAGGCAATGTTTTATGGTCTAAATTTTGATATGATTCGTTACAGATACATTTCAGCTGAAAGAAAGAATAGAGTAAAAAGCGCATTTTGGGAAATCCTCTCTCTCAACGAAACGGAAGAAAAAATCCGTTTTATGGCAGCGACAAAAGTACTTGATTCTGCTTGGGAAAATCAAATGAGGGATGAATTAGGCAGGGACGAAGACCTTCGAAATGCATATGTATCTGCGGTGAGACAGGATGACGCTTCAAGGGAAATAACAAAAACAACTGTCCAAATCATGTGCTCCTTTGATGCGGTTTTTGCTGTACCAAAGCGTGTTTATCGGAGATACTTCGAATTTGGATACTACAAGCAATATGTATCATGCGCAGCGCGAGATCAGAAAAAATTTGAAATGGAAAGTGGAGAGCGAGGTGCTTTGCTGTGGCCAATATATGTAGAAATATTTGGGCAAAGCGGCTATGAAACTACACGGAGTTATATGAGTAAGAATAGAGCATTTCTTGAAAAACTCATGTATGAAAAATCGTATGTTGGAATGGAGGCTAGCGGCTTCCTTCCGCTTGCTTCCATTCAACAGGACAAAGAATGTATCGAATACTGCCTCGGTCTTGATGGCGCGGATGCTTTAGAGTACTTAACAAAAATCAGCGGATTTGCGGATAGACCTGCAGCAGAAACATTTGTTGAGGGTGTCGTGCAGCGTCTAGACTTACTGCAATCTGATGAACTGTATGCGCACACACATGATAAGTTACTTGACGGAATACTAAA
Source organism: Bacteroidaceae bacterium (assembly GCA_963634265.1). Classification (GTDB taxonomy): domain Bacteria; phylum Bacillota; class Clostridia; order Oscillospirales; family Oscillospiraceae; genus Vescimonas. The sequence goes on from CAVHCH010000145.1 coordinate 1,775, forward strand.
GGCCAAGTATACTCGAGCACGTACACGAAATGGCTTTTAATGCGGCACAATAAACACGGCAAATACAGAGTACTTCACACGATGCAAGCAAATTATACGCAATGCAGCAAAAGGGCAGCCGCTTAATGCGGCTGCCCAAAACTGTAATGCGGAGTGAAGTCTTTAGCGCCCCTTTTAAGGCTGGTCAAATCACCAGTTTATAGGTGGTTATGATTGCCTATTTAAGCCGGTAAAAATTGCTGGACAAGCTGCCGTTGGGACGGCGGCGATGGGTGCGCTCCAGGAATCCATGACGCTCCAGATCTGACAAGGCACGCTGCACGGTGCGGCGGGATAGCTTCAAGTCCTCTGCGATCCTGCGGACGCTGGGCCAGCAGGTGCCGTCGGCGTTGGAGCGATCCTTGAGGTACATATAGACCGTCTTGGCCCGGTGGGATAGTTCTTGATCCGCATAGATGCTTCCAAAGTAGCTCATGTCTTTGCGTCCTCATTGTAAAGTCCCATTGCCGAATAGGGGCTTCTCCGCTCGGCAACAGGTGCTTGCTGCACCTGCGTAGGTTGACCCACCTTCTTCCCATAATCCCGGTCGATACGGAGAAATAGTTCCTGTCGACTGGCATAGGCCACAGGCCGAGCCGCATGCTCCGGGGTGATATATGGCTCACCGAAGGTAATGCCCCAGTCCAGAAACAGGCGCAGCCTTGTCTGCATGGGATGCGTCCCCGTTTTCATGACCACAAAGCTGCCTTTGGGGATGGATTTCAGCTCGTCCGGTGTCATCAAGGGCCGCTCCATCATCTGTAAGCTCTGACTGGGATCATTCTTACTTCTGCTGACTGAGCCGGACAATACCGTGCGGCTGCCCAGCACCTTGGAGAGCTGCTCTGCCGTCTGACTGTTGGGAGCGAAACCGCCGAAAATGGTATCCTGGCAGTTATCGGTCAGGATCTCCGCACCTTCTCGGCCATAGTTCTTCTCCAACTGCGCCAGCGCCTGGATGATAGGCACCATCGTCAGCCCCCGGGAGCGCCCCGCGCTGAACAGCGGCAGGATGTCAAAGGCAGGCATGGTCCCCAGCTCGTCGCAGAAGAACACAACACGACCCGGCAGCCGCCCGCCGTTTTCATCCGCCACGGCAAACAGCTCCCGCGCCAGCGTCTGAATCATCAAGCCTGCCATGAAGTTCTTGGTCTGATCCTCCTCCGGCAAAATCAGGAAGATAGCGGATCTCTCCGCCGCAAACCGCTCAGCATTCATAGTGCTGTCAAAACACAGCACCTGCTCCAGCTCGGAGTCCAAAAAGGCGTTGAGCCGAGACAGCACCGTGCTCATGACCGAGGCCATGGCCTGGTCGGATGTGTTCAGCGCCGCCCCGGCAAACCACCGGGCTTTGTGCTCCGGGGGCAGCTTCTCCATGAGGATGGTAAACCAGTTTTTGCCCCGCACCCCCGAGGGAGCCAGCAGCTCCTGCACCAGCTTGAACACGGACACGATGTGCCGCCGCTCCTGTTTTCCATTCGGCGGCAGAAATTCCGCCAGCAGGAGCACCACGGAAGTCAATAAGCCCTCCGCCGCATCGTAGAAATAGGCGTTCTGGCCGTAGTCTGCATCCCCATTCGGGGACACGATGGTCTTGGCCAGAATCTTGGCGTACTTCTCCGCCTTGGCACGGGCGGCAAGGCTGCCGGTGGCCTGCGCCGCATCCATGTAGTGATTGATGAGCGTCATAAGGTTGTATCCATCCGAGCGGGTAGGGTTACGCAGATCCACCACGGACACATGGTAGCCGTAGTATTTCCCCGCAATGGCACCGTAGTTGCGAGCCAAGTCACCCTTGGTGTCCAATGCCAGAAAACTCATGCCGCTGGCACAGGCATATTCCAGATTAGGATACAGAAAGTAGGCCGTTTTGCCTACGCCGGATGCACCGATCATAAGGCAACGCACATCGTCTTTATCCACCAGTGCGGTGATGCCACGCTTGCCGCTGGTGCTGCCCAGCACCAGTCCCTGCACTTCCGGGCGGTGCAGCCCCCTGCGCCAGTTTGCAACCTGAAACGGCACGAGGGCATAGGTCTTGCGGATCTCTGCGTCGGTGGCCCAGCGGGCCGTGCCGTGCTGGCCGTCGCCTACAGTTTTAGATTTGATGTTGTTGAGGGTATAGCGGTTATTCAGCAGCGTCAGGCAGCCTATGACCGCCGCCATGACGCCGCCCGCTGCAAGGAGGATCCATAGATTACCCATGGCCACCCCGCTTCGCCCGCAGGTCATCGTTCCAATCCTTTCCCTCCGGGCGCAGGCGCTCCACATCGTAGCCCATATCTTCCAGGGTGTCCATCATGCCGTCGCAGGCATCCTCACCCGCCTCATCGTTGTCCAGGCACAGGTACACCGTGTCCAGCTTCGGGTTCTGTCGCAGGCGCTCCAGCACGGGCTGGATAGAAGTGCCGCAGCAGGCCACATAGCTGTGCTCCAGCCAGCCCGCCGGATAGAGGGTAATGTGAGACAGCAAATCAATGGGTGCTTCAAAGACATAGAGAGAATGGTCGGTCCCGTTTTTGTGGAAGCTGTGCTTTATGTCACTGCCTTCCACATTGATGCGGAATACTTTGCCGTGGTTGTTGGTGTTGCGCAGATGTGCGTGTTTGGCCTCACCGTTTTCATCCAGCCCTACAAACACGCAGTTGTGGTGCAGGTCGTCCTCATAGATCAGCTTCTCCCGCACAAACGCCGTGACCACATCCCGGTCGATGCACCTATGCTTAGTGAGATAGGCATACATCCTGCGTATAGTCAAGTAAGGCTTCGGCAGCATAAAGGGCTTTGGCTCCTTCGGCTCCGGCTCCTGCTTTGCGATGGGAATAATACCCTGTCCGTCCCGGCCCAGCAGCATGGACACGGCTTCCGGGAAGGTCTTGTCGTAAAATTGCTGCACGAAGCTGATGGCGTGGCCGCCCTTCTGCGCAGCATGATCATACCACCTATTGGCGCGTACAGTGATGCTGTGGTCGCTGACCAGCCGGTACTCCCGTCCGGCCTGGAGGAGCTTCTCGCCCCGGTCACGCAAAAAAGATGGCAGGTCAACCTCGTTGGCCTGCCGTTTCTCTGCGGATGTGAAATATACAAATTTGCCCATGTATTTTACCTCCCGTTACATGGTGTTGTCGTTGACATGGCGGAGCTGCTCATCTTCGTGGTCATCCCTCTTGTGGCCCAAGGCCATGCGCTTCTCCTGCAGCCGCCTGCGGCGCTTAGAGTCGATCCGCAGCGCAGGCGGGACGACCGGCATACTCGTCCGGAATATTTGGCCCATGTGATGCAGCAGCCGCATAGCTGCATTTGCCGGGATATGCTTTGCAGACGCAGCTTCTCTCGTTGGCTGCACATCGACAGGATCACAGATAGGCAATGTTTTCTCCACCGATTGCTTTTCACCCGGTTTCATACTGTCAGCAGACGGGGAAAACGAAATGTTTTCCGCCTCCCGAATGATCCAGTTTTTAAGAGCACGGAACTCCTTCCGCTGCGTCAGCGGTTGATGGGGCGGCATGTTTCGCCCATAGTAGCCGGCGATCTCGTCTTTCAGCCGCCACCAACATTCGTAACACGCTGCCACCTCCGGGAACTGCGCCAGCCGCTCCACGATGGCATCCACCTGCGCCTTGACCGATTTTGGCAGATAGGAATAGACATGTTTGCCGCCGACCTGTGCCAGCGACCGGGAGAGTTCTTGCAGCTCTTTCGCAAGCTCCGGGTCAGTGGTGGCGTCGGTTTCCAGCGCCCGAATGCGCTCCAGCAACAATGCCTTGGCAGTTTGTATGCTCTCCTTGCAGGCGGCATCTTTCCGAATGTAGAGTTCCGTCATCTCATCCCGGAAGATCTCGTTCGTCATCTTAGACCGAATCGCCGCGATCCCCTTTTGCGTAAGAAACCCTGTCTTGGGATCGTCCGACCACGCCATCATGTGTATATGCGGATGATGGCCTTCGTCGTGGTACGCAGCGTACCAACGAAACTTCTCCGGTGGGATGCGCATGGCCTCCGCAATGGAGTGGCTCTCCTGCTTCAATAGGTTCTGCCATGTGGCTGCATTGTTGTACCCCAGGCGCTCCGCATCCTCACGCCGCAGGGAGAAAATGAAGGTCCACACCTTCCCGTTGTGGGCCTCCAACTCGCTTTTTGCCGCCTTGAGATCCGTAACATCCGCCGCGCTGAATAGCCCGTGTCCGCCGTGCTTTTCCGCACGGGGCCGGTTGGCGATGTAGGCCATATAGCCGCTCTCGGATTCCAATTCGTGCAGATGCGTGTCCAGCGCAGCGGCGATAAACGCAGACGCGGTACCCCGGTTGGACGTCTGTAGGTAGTCGGCATACTCGAATAATTCCCTTGCATCCGGGAAATCTTTCAGCAGTTTTGTGATGAACTGCTCCTGCTTTTTGGTCACCGGCTCGGTGCTTTGAATGACCTCCACGCCGTCCCGCTTGGCAACATACTCCATGTACCTTGCCGCCCGGTCTCCTTGGATGTACCCGCTTTTCTGTATCAGCCGCGCCATCGCTTACTCCTCCCGGTGGAACAAAAGCACATCCTTAAAGGAGATGTTGCCATGCGTACCCGCCACCTCCCGGACGCTGTTGCCGCGCATTTTGTTGTACTCGTCGCGGGTCATATCTATGTCGCCGCCCAGCAGATGGTTGGTCATGTTGTGCTCCACCACCAGCTTGAACAGCAGCCTGCCCAACCTGTCGCCGAACACGCCCAGCGTTCCCTCCAGCATCTCCTGTAGTGCGTGGGGCAGGTATGCGCCGGTCTTGTTGGCGTGAACATAGCCGTCATAGAACCGTATCGCCTTTTCGACAAATTCGCTTTGGCTGCCGCAGTTGTCCAACTGAAAGTCAATTTCCACCATCGTTTTTACCTCGTCTGTAAGCCAAAATGCGTGCTTTCGCTTGTCCGTTGCCACGCTTGCTCACCTCCTCCTGATCAGCGGTACGACCCCGCCGTTTTTCGCTGTCGTCCCTTGGTTTCCGGCGCTTACGACCCCGGAAGCCTCATTTTTTCGCTTTTATGACCCCGCGAAAAGAGTTCCGGAACTGCCCGCACTGCGGGCAGAAGTGGCTCTGATGGGGCGTTTACGACCCCACCAGTTTCTCCTGCCCCGATTTCGGCGCACCGAAAATCGGCCCGAAACCGCCCTCAAACTGCCAGGGCGCTATCCTTACCCTCCCGCGCTCCCACGAGGCCACACAGCGGCCCACAAGGGCGGACAGGGGGCTATATCTGCGTTTGGGAAGCCTGCCCCTGTTCCTCCCGAAGCTGCTGGGCGTACTCGTGCAGGCTCATGCCAGTCTGCTGCTGGCAGTACACCTCCATCTTTCGCCGCAGGACTTCCTGCTCGGCGGCGTTGAGGCGGTAGCTCCCGTTTTCCTCTGTACCCTCTGCATTGCAGAGATTCAGCTCCAGCGTGTCACAGGGACGGTCTTTCTCAATGTCGTAGTTGGCATAGATGTTGAGCCAGTCGTCGCTCTTATCCGCGCAGACAAATGTGCCGAAGGCAGCGTCCACATCGAATGATGCCTGCACATAAAAGTTCAGCTTGCCATTTTCTATCAGTATCTCATCGCTGAACGAAAAATTCTGGGCCGTGAGATGCCCTGCCGATGCGATCTCTTTGCCATTTAAATGATCCAGCAGCTTGCGCCACTGTTCATCCTCCGAAGCAAATTGCGACCGGGTGGCGTGGTACGCAGCTACGGACACATCCCGCATCGCCCAGCTCTGCCAGCCGTCCATAATGTGAACGGCGGAAAATTTCTGTTCATCAAAGTTCACATCGAATACGCCGCGCACCTTGCCGGTGTTTTCCATGCGCATGGCAGTCAATGCGTCGTACTCCTCCCCTGTAATGGCGTGACCGCCTGTGAGCATTTTTACAAACAGGTCGGGCGCTGTCCCTTTCCCGCCGCTCATGTACTGACGCAGCTTTTTGCTGACTTCCAGCAGTTCCTCGCCGGGGCTGGTTTTGTAATACCACTCCTTCCCGTTTTCCATCACATGGTAGGCCGCATAAGTGCGGGCGGCTTCTTCAGCCTCACGGTTTGCGGCATCCTCGGCATAGATCTCCCGGCTGATGCGCTCATACTCGCTCTGCGGAAGCTGGTTGCACAGCGCATCCAGCACAGTATTCAAATGCTCCTGCAGCGTCTCACCCTTGAGATGCTTTTCAATGGCGTCCTTCCACCGCCGATCCAGCCACAAGACGATCTCTTCATGCTGTGCCATATCAGTTGTCCTCCTTTGCCGCTGCGGGCCTCGAAATATTTTTGGGAGCGGCCCGCCTGGGTCTGGCCGCAGGAGCAGACTTGCTGTCCACATACTCCCGCACTGCTTCCGGGACTTCCGATTCATAAAGTTGCTGCAGCACCTCCTCCATACGCCGCTGTACGGAAGACCGCTGCTTGCGGAGTGCAAACTCCAGCGCATCCAACTTGGCTGCGTCAAATTCGATGGTGATACTTGTTTTATCCATTTTACTACTCCTCTCCGGGCATAGAAAAAGTGCAGGCAATTGCCTGCACTTTCCGCTGCACCTGTTTACTCTGATAGTGTGTTTTTCACTTGTTCTACAAAGGGACCCATATCCTCAAAAATCACCTCTGCGATCAACGACCAGTTTATGCCGTCATAATCATGCACCAGTCGATGCCGCAGCCCGGAGACGACGCTCCACGGGATGTCGGGGTGTGATTTTTTGAACTCCGGCGAAAGCTGATAGACTTGCTCGCCGATGTTGTAGATTGGCGTGGTCACCGCCCACTGAGAAAATTGATCTGCAAGCAGCATTTCTTGGGTGATTCCGCGCTCTGTAATTTCACTGTTCAACGCATCCCACAATGAAACGATTTTCTTTAGACGCTCTGTATCTGTCTTTTTCATGCGATACGGATCCCCTCTCTCATCACAGATTCATAGAAAGGTGTCCCCGCATTGACTTCCCGCATCTCAAACACATCTGCGTCACGCCCGGTCATTTCACGCAGATCCTCTGCCAATGCAAAGATGTTGCGGGGCACAAAGTTTTTCCCTCCCACGATGATGACATCGATATCGGAATCGGGTGTGGCATCGCCGCGGGCATACGAGCCGAACAGCAACGCATATTCTGCGTGATAACGCTCCAACAATTCTTTCACGATTGCCTTGACCTCATTCAGCGACAGCGTACTCACAGCGGCGTCACCTCCTCCTAAACTTGCCCTGTCTTTATTATAGCCGATGCAGCCGAAAATAGCAATCAGCTTTTGCAAATTACCCTTACTGCATCCGTAGCGCTCGATTCTCCACCGTTTGTATCTCTTTTTAGTCATACTTGACCCCCGGCACCTCCAGCCAGTGGGTCCAGCCCCGGCCCCGGAGCTTCGTCTTTACCACGCCGTACCGGGTGTCCATAGCCTCTATGACCTCGCCGTTTCCAATGTAGACACCAATGTGCCCGGACTTCCACACGGCCAGTCCCGGCGTGTCTGGCATGGTCTCGATGCTGCCTTTTCGGCTGGCGTTATAGTACATACCGTCCGCCCCCACATCGGGCATACCGTTGCTGCCGTACTGGATCTCCATAGTCTCGGTGTTCAGCCAGCCGTACCCCTTGATGAGCCCCACGCAATCGGTGGTCCGCCTGTTCAGCCAGTGGGAACGGATGAAGTCGGCTTCATTCCCTACACCCTCCGGGTATTGCGAGATCTTATATTGCAGCAGCTCCGGTGTCAGCACTTGCCCGAATGTACCCCATACATAGCCCCAGCCGGAGTTCCATGCGTTGGCAGCATAGATAGCCAGGTCTGCACTGTTCTTTGTGGCAGGGTCTGTAAACATGGATGCCTCCAGTTCCATCGGCGCATTGCCGCCCGGCTCATAGGCCCCGTTAAAGGTGCCGCCGCCTGTGCTGCCCATGACCATGGAATAGACCTTCATGGCATTGGAGCGTTCCTCCGCCGTGACCGCACGGCCCCGCCACACGGATAACTGCGCATAGGCTTCTTCCATAGGAAGCGGCACGGCAACCTCATAGGTTTCGCCCGTCTCCTCCTGCACCCTCGTCTCCGTTTCATAAAAGCAAGCCACGAACATCTCTGCATCCGACTGCGACAGCGCATCTGCTCCAAAGCAGAGGGCAAAGAAAACAGCCTTGACCTGCATCGGATCAAGGCTGGTTCCCTCGGCTTTTTGATTGACTTCGTCCACCGCCGCATCCAGGCGGGAAAACGATCCCCGCATCTGCGCGAGCTGCGTCCGATATTTTTCCGGGATACTTTCAGATAGCTCCGTCCCATAGAACGCCGCCGATACAACAGCACTGTTGTGCTCTGCTGCGCCGGAACCTACACAGCACAAGAACGCCGCCAGCAGAATCACCGGCGACAAAATCGCCGCCAGCACCCACCCGACTGTTTTGCGGCCCTTTTCGCTGGTCAGCGCGGTGGCCGCCAGCCGTGCCATCGTTGTTGTCATAGCATCATCTCCTGTGTTTTCGATATTCATAGCTTTCGAACAAGCTGAAGTTTTGATTGCATACAGAACAAGGTGCCGTATGAATTGTCATACGGCACCCTTATGTCCTTGTTTGCGCCAATAGAGCAGCAACATATTTATTGTAAAATAAGTTTCCTTTCATTTTTCTTGCGCGCTTCTGTGCGTAACATTGCCGCCTCTCAGAGATTTCCCTCTAAGCCTTTAATATCAACCTCCAGCGTCTCCCGTGCGATCTGCATCATCTTCTCGATCTCCGCCCGGTGCTCGGCTATGAGTTTATTTATATTCTCTATGTATTCATCATCCAGCGTGTCGGTATTCAGCATTCCCATATCGGAGGTGAACTCGACCTGTTTCCAAATGGAATGAAACTCGTCGTAGAAATCCAGGCCCAATTTGTAGTCAGAAAAAAACTTGGGCCAAATATAAAGGGTGATCAGCATATCGCTTCCGGCGACAATATTCCCCTCCTCGTCCAGCTGCGTTTCATAGCCGCCTGTTCTTGAGATAGCCACAAAACCACCCATACCCAAATATGCCGGCGTTTTTAAGGTTATGGAGTAACCGTCCACCTCCTTGGAGTACCGAAGCATGTCCTTTTCCTCCACGCCATCTATGTACTTAGCGTCCAGATGGCTGGACAGACGGGTATACTTCTGCCGGTATCCAAAATACCAAACCGCGTTTATGGCGGCAAAAACAGTTACGATCGCAAGCAGAAGCAGCACCAATCTCTTGACGATGGCGGACCGCTGATCATCCTGGAAAATCTTCATAATTTGACTACCTTCCTCTCGCTCTCAATAATTTTTTGGCTGTGTGTGACCAAAATGATGGTCTTTCCGGTGTCATTGATGCGGTGCAGAATGTCCAGCACCAGTGCCGCATTTTGCTCGTCCAGCGACCCAGTGGGCTCATCCGCCAGGATAATGTCGCATTTTTTCAGCATCAGCCGTGCCAATGCCAGCCGCTGCTGCTCTCCACCGGACAGCTTGTAGACCCGGGTATCTTTCTTATCCAAAAGCCCCACCTCGGCTAAAGCCTCGTCAAAGCGCATTTCCGTGCGGACCTTTTTTTGAATGATCTGCAAATTCTGCCAAACGGTCTTCCCCTCCAGCAGCGCAAAGTTCTGAAACAGGAACCCCAGCTTGCACGAAAACAGCTCCCGCTTGTTTTTGCACCGCCAAATATCCACCCCGTCCATGAGGATGGACCCGCCGTCGGGCTTTTCCAGGCACCCGATCATATTCAGCAGCGTCGTCTTCCCGCAGCCGCTCTCCCCGCAGAAAACAACAAAATCCCCATCTTCAATGGTGTAATTAAAGTCCTCAAAAAGGGCCTTGCTGTCAAACCGCTTGCACAAATTTTTGATCTCGATCATAAACTGCCTCCTTTTAGGATGTGGGCCGTGTTTTTATTCTCGGCCACAGCCATATTGAGAAGTATTAAGATGGTGTCTATCACAAAAACCAGCAGGCACACCAGGCACAATGTCGCAATGCTGAAAAGGCTGTACATGCCCGTTAAGATCAGCCCTGTAATAAAAGCAATGAACACGGAAAACACATTCAGCAGAATAATGCTTAGGTTCCGCCGGAAAATGGAGTAGCCCAGTATCTTCTTCAGGGCAATTTCCTTCGAGTTGATCAAATACTCCATCTTCACGATCACAGAGATCAGCAGCACGCTTAATACCAGCAGGAAGATACTCAGCGCCGAATTGATGAGTACCGTCCGCAGTAGCCCCGCCTTGTGCTGGTTACACTGCGCGGCGACGCTGTTATAGGACATTTCCTCCAGGTCGTCCGTTATTTCCTCAGAAAATTCCAGCCCCTCCTCCGAAAAGAAGATATTTGTCCATTGCCCTTGAAACTCGATGTTCACGCCCTCTGCCAGGAGCCCGGCGATCACATCGCCGCCTATGTTGCACTTTACGATCAGAGGGTCGGAACACATTTCAAACCCCAGCGGCAGCGCAGATACGGTTTGCAGGTCGAAATGCACCGCCTCCGTGTGGGAATAATATTGCACAGCAAAGTCATACTCGTCCAGGCCGAAGAAATTCGTGGCGGTGGAATAGACCGCAAATTCGATGTCGTCGTCGGTTATGGTGTCCGCCATGCTTTGGGGGATATAGAAAACAAACATTTTGTCGGCGCCCGATGTAAACTTTTCCGCGCTCTGCACCGTCTTTTCCAGCGCCAGGTCATTCACCACCAGGATCGGCGTCTCCAGGGCGGCGGAGGATGTGGAGAGCAGCACCTTGTTCTGCGCGTAGGCCTCCAAATACATTTGCGATTTCAGCTTTTCCCTGCGTTCCATGCTTTCCATGCCCGCCCTTTGCGCGCCCTTCGGCGTAAACGACAGGGTGCTGTACCCGGTCATTTGGTCGATGACCTTGTAGGCCTTTAAGCCCTCCGTGTTTTTCAAGATCGTCGTAAAATTAAAGGCAAGGGAGATCACCAGCAGGATCAAGGTCATCGCCTTCAGCAAATATGTGTTTGCCAGAAGCTTTCCGTTGATGTTTGCGCCGTACATGATCTCCTTGTAGTCCGACCGGAAAAGCGTTGTATACAAACAGGAGTTGATGATGTTGAACGCGATAAACGCGACCAGCGCAAAGTCGAGCTTGTAGCCGACGAATATTTTTCCTTTTAAGAGCAGATATATCAAAAGCGCAATGGAGCCATTTACCAAAATATCAACGAGAATTTTCCCCGCCACCATGGCCCCCACGGAGCTTCCCATGGATAGCCGCAGGAAGTCGGATTTCTTGCTGTACTGTATATCCAGCCATGTCATCAGGAGGATAAAGCCAAGCGAAAGGCCCCAAATCAGGTATACCAGCCACTCGCTGCCGGTCACGGTTTCCTTGTGCAGGTACGAGGTCGCCATGATAGAATTGATGTACTGCCGAATGGAGCTGACGGCCTCCTTTGACCCGGTAAAATAATACCGAATCACATTGGAATGGGATACGACTTCCTCAAAGGGGCGATACAGGACTGTGGTCCTCCCGGAGAAAAGGCTGCCCGCGTCCCCCGCAATAATGTCCTGCTGCGCCACCAGGTTTTCCTGCATGTCTTCATCTGCGTAGACAACAAGCTCCGAGTGATACGCGTCCAGGTCCTTGCGCTCCACGGCAAAAACCTTCTCTCCGTACTTCTCCGTGGCGGCCATAATGACCCCATACACCGCCTCCCGATCCTCGGCGTCGATTTCTATGTAGAAAAACCGGTTTGAAAAATTCTGCAAATGAGCCTGATACAGCTCGCTCCCCAACGCAAAGCAAAACAGTATCACCATAATGGATATGATGTATTTGACAATTTTCATGATTCTATCCTCTATTAGACATGGTGGGAGGGGCCGTTAGCTCCTCCCACCATGTTCATAAAATCATTTCACATGAGAGGCATCAGTGGTGAAAGTCACACTAGAATAGGTATAGCTGGAGGAAAAGTCTATTCTATAGGCTACCGAATATGTTTTGTGCGTCACTTCAATCTTCGAATAAACATTTCTGTCCTTCTCGGGGCCAGAGCAGTAAGAGGTGTCAAAACTGTTTCGGAACACTAGCGCTGTAGAATAACATTGAGTCGCTTTTGTCCAAACATAGTCTTCATGGATCCAGTCTTTATCAAAACCGTATATCATGTACCCAATAACAGTACCACCGACTTTATATGTCCGAGTCTTCTCCCACTCAGAAGTAAATCGACTGGCACCACTCTCGCCCGCAGTACCAGTATAGCCAGCAGCACTAGCGGGAACAATCAAAATCGAAACCGTTAAAACAATCACTAAGACCATTGACAGCAGTTTAACTGTTTTACTCATGTAGACCTCACTTTCTTAGCCGTGGAATATTCCTAATACTGGCATATTCCAGTTCAGATTTAAATTCTTCTATGTACAACATGTGGCTATCCTAACTTTTTCTCCTTTTTTGTTAGGCAATTCAAATCGATTATCTGTTGGAGATGTTCAATCTCCAGAATCTTATATAGACCCCCCTTTCATCTTTTTTCAGATATCCACATGCTTCTCACTATAAAAAACACTCGAGGTCATAATTTGCAACTGTACTTGTCAAGTAAAAGTAGACACTAAAAAGAGCATATCTACAGGAAGCCCAG
>CAVHCH010000146.1:0-10923 GCA_963634265.1 Bacteroidaceae bacterium
GGAGAAGTGCTTGTCGCTGCCGGTCAGTTCGCCTTTGTAACTGCTGACGGTACTGCGCAGAGCGCCATATCTCGCTTTGCCGCCCTTGTCGTATCCCACGAACACCGCATTGTGGTAATCTGCAGACTCAAAGAGCAACTTGTTATCCAGGCAATATCGGATAATAACCGGGTGAATTCCCCGGCCTTGCAGATATTTCTCTACGCGGTCCGTTGTTTCGGACAGCTCCGGCATCAGCAATTCCGTGTGTTTTCGTTCCTTCTGGCGATAGAAAACGGGAGGCGTTTCTGCCTCCCGTCCGAGAATGATTTCTGCTGCCTGTGTGAAAGGAATGCCCTTCACCTTGATGAGATAGTCCAGCGCCGATCTGCCGCCGATACCCTGTGAGAACCAGCACCACTTGCCGTTGCTGATTCGCAGGGAGTCGTGCTCTCTGGTGCAGTAGGTGTTTCCGGATACATGGACGAGCTCTTGGGGTTCATAATTGCGGAGGTAAGTCAAAAGGTCCATTTCCTTGGCCTTGGCAACATCCTCCGCGGCAATATAGCGCATAGGGCATCACCTCGCTTCACGCCGGTCTCTCAGAAAATCGGCCCGGATGACCGCATTGGCCCGGCACTCGATGGTGTCACGGATGTTGTCCATGTGGTCGGTTTCCCGCTTTTCAAAATCCTTGAACACATCCGCAAGGGGACTGGGCGACTTCAGGAGCGCCTTGCACTGCTTATCGGATAGGTCGTATTCCTCCAGTGCCAGCACAATGTCCTCCCGTACCGTGTACTCGTAGCAATGGTTCAGGATTTCGTCGGGCGGCTGGGAAAGCAGCCACTCCCGATACTTCTCCTGTTCTGCGAACACCTTCTTATATAAAGCGGTGTTCAGTTCTTCGTTTGTCATTTTGCTTCCTCCTTCATAAAGATTTCGCCGCCGATGAGGGAATCACCGGCGGCTATGTAGCATTTCAATTGAGAAGTTGAACTTATTTTTAGCCAAGTTCTCAACGGAAGTGAACTTTGGCCAAAAGAAAGACCGTCCACTTTTTCAATGGACGGTCGAATCAGATTGTATTCAGTTTTGCAGGGAACTTTTACCGGATTTTTCTGCTGTATGTTCCCCATGCCGTCTTCGTTATTCCGCTTCTTCTTCAGCGTGAAAACCAGCCATAAATCTTTTCAGCAGAAATGCGCAGAAGTACGGGAAGGTGTATATCCTATCCTCATGCCCAATATTGTTCTTTGACAGCTTGATCCCATATCTGATATCCGGGTAGTGATCAGAGTTGATCAATGTTTTCATTGATTTTGCCCGCCCGCTTTTCGCCTTTACTTCAACAGGAATCAAGGATGCGGTTGAACGAATGAAGAAATCGGCTTCCAGAGTGGAATCCTCTTTTTTGTAATAGAACAGCTTATATCCTTGCTTGATGAGAGCTTCTCCTACCATGTTCTCATAGAGGGCTCCCTTATAAACGCCCAGGTTCTTATTGGCTCTTAAATCCTCCTGCGATTCATCATCCAGCATGGATACCAAAAGACCCGTATCCGCAAAATACAGCTTGAATGTGTCGGGCTCGTAATTACCGCCCAATGGCAGTTCTGGAAACTCCATGCAGTAACAGATGTTGACCATACCTGCATCCGAAAGCCACTCTGCGCATCCTCGATAATCCCGGAATCTTGCGCCGGATGCCACCTTGGAAATCTGGAATTTTTTGTTTTCCCTTGCAAGCTGCGGCGCGACCCGGTTGAACACATTGATAATTCTTGTTTGATCGATTCCGGTGGCATACTTGCGAATATCTTCTTTATAGTCCGCTATGAGCTGCTTCTGCGTATCAAGCGATCCCTCAAAGGTGTTTCGCTCGATATACTCCGCGACGACAGCAGGCATTCCGCCAAGGATATTGTAATCCAGAAACAGCGAATGGAAGATATTCATCTCCAACTCGCTAAAAGGATTAAATTCCTTCATGTGGGAAAGCAGGTTTTCTACCGTGTCAGCTCCATAGCCCTTTGCCCACAGGAACTCCTCGAAATCCATCGAAAACATCTCATAGTATTTTTTATACCCTACACTGTTGCTTTCGATCTTCTTGTAATTGACTCCCAGCATTGACCCACTGCAAATCACATCAAACCGCCCATCTATGCAGAAGAACTTGAGCGATGTTGCAATTTCCGGAAACTCCGTGATCTCGTCGAAGAAGATCAGCGTCTTTCCGGGCACAAACTTCTTTGTCGGGTCAATGAGTGAAATATTCTTGATAATGTCAGCAGCTTCATATCCGTCAGCGATGATTCCCTTGTATTTCTCATCACGGACGAAATTGATCTCGATCACATTTTCGTAATGATCGGCAGCAAAATGCAGGATCGATTCCGTTTTGCCTATTTGACGGCTCCCCTTGACAATAAGGGGCTTTCTGTTTTTATCTGCTTTCCATTCCTCTAAGAAAGCATCAACTTTTCTTCTCAAATACATCTGCATCACTCTCCGGCTTGAGGTTTCTGCCTCATTATACACAAAACATGGGCGATTGTCAATCCGTGTTGCACATTTCATGGGCGAATCCAAGCTGCCCAACGCACATTTTTAGGTTATCGACCTCCTTAGTTTATGATAGCCGCAAGGTTTTGATTCCCTGCGGCTATCAAAGTACTACTTCATGATTTTCAGCAGCAGCTCATTGACATCTTCGGTCGGTTTGCCCTGTGCGATCAATTTGTTTCGGAACCCCAGGAGCGCATATTTAGCGAGCCGGAGCTCTTCCGGATTTAACTCAACAATTCGCTTATCATTTTTGCGTCTGAACATATCAGGCACCTCCGTCCTTTGACCTAAATTCATTGTAGCGACGGAAATGCCGTATTGCAAATGTGCGAATGATTTCATCGCTCCCTGTCATCGCTGGAGCGGCTCGGTTCTTCATCGCCTCGCTCACCGTCCACGATCTCATTCTCCTTCTTGTCCAGATTGAGCAGGGCGTTCAGCTCGTTCAGGCGGGCGGTTTTCGCTGCAAGCTCTTCCTCCTGGGGAAAGGGCTTCTGTACCTCAGCCTTTGCGTTTTCAAGCTGAACCCGGGTGTTCTCCAGCTGATTGGCACACGCTGTCATTCGTTCCTCAAAAGAACTGAGGGTGTTATCCAGTCGCTGAATGTTGCCGAAGATGTCCGTTCCCAGCGTGACCGTATGCCGCAGCTGATGAATCAGCGTGATCTTATATTCCCGGCTGAAGGTGTCGAAGGACAGCTCCATATCAAAGCCTCGGTACTGACCGATGGGAATCGGGTCGGGGCTTGTCATGGACTTGCAAAGGCCGAGGATGGCATCGCCGGCAGCCTTCTTTTCCCTTACCGTGCCGCCCGGCATAAACATCGGAGAGAAGCCGTCCTCGTTGGGCTCGGTATTTCTTTTTCGCTGGTCAATATCCACCTGATAGCCCTCAATGCGCTGCTCCAACGATTTGATTTTCTGCGGAAACTCCTTCAGGATTTGATCCTCCAGCGAATAGCGTTGGCTCAGATGGTTGGCCTTGAGCAACTTCAGACGGGACACATCAATGTCCAGATCCATCTTCTCCTTGATGTGGGGATTGCCGGCGCACAGCGCCTTGATTTCCGCATAGCTCAGTGCGGTTTCGTCAATGTCCTCCGCAGAGCGCACCGGGGATTTGCTGGTCATGATCTGCCCAATGAATTTCTGCTTGGATTCCACCAACTGATACAGGTAGCTGTCGAAGGTGTTCTCCGTGACATAGGTGTAAATATCGACCTCCTTGTTTTCGTTGCCCTGGCGGATGATACGGCCTTCCCGCTGCTGCAGGTCAGACGGTCGCCACGGACAATCCAAATGATGGAGTGCCGCAAGCTTCGTCTGCACATTGGTTCCGGCTCCCATTTTCTGCGTGGAACCGATGAGCACCCGCACCTGGCCGGAGCGCACCTTGCCGAACAGCTCTTTCTTTTGCGCCTCCGAATTTGCGGTATGGATATACGCAATTTCTTCAGCCGGAATGCCCTTGGTAATCAGCTTATCCCGGAGATCGTCATAGACATTGAACTTACCGTCGCCGTGGGGCGTAGACAGGTCGCAGAATACCATCTGCGTCGATTTCCGGTCAGCGGTGCGCTGCCAAATGTCAAAGACATTCTCCGCACAGGCCCCAACTTTGCTCGTCTCGCTGTCAGGGAGCATATCGTTCATGAGCCGCTGATCCAAGGCGAGCTTTCTGCCGTCATTGGTGATGAGGAGCATGTTATCCACGCTGGAATCCACCATCTTATTGCGGACACGCTCGGCTCGTTCCGAAAGAGAGGCCACCATTTCCTTTTGCGTTTCCGATGGCTTCAAGACAACGCTGTGGTAATGGGCCTCCGGCACGGGGAGCTTGAGCATATCCGCCGTTTGAATATCTGCGGTCTCCTTGAACATTGCCATGAGCTCCGGCAGATTATAGAACTTGGCAAACCTCGTTTTGGCGCGGTAGCCCGTCCCCTCCGGGGAGAGCTCGATGGCTGTCACCGTCTCGCCGAATGTGGAAGCCCAAGCATCGAAGTGGAGAAGGTCATTCCTTCGCAACGCTCCGTACTGGAGATACTTCTGCATGGTGTACATCTCGACCATGCTGTTGGAAATTGGGGTGCCGGTGGCAAACACAACGCCTCTGCCGCCGGTCAGCTCGTCCAGATACCGGCACTTCATATACAGGTCGCTGGACTTCATCGCCTCGGTTTGGCTGATGCCGCCCACATTCCGCATTTTTGTAAATGCGGCGAGGTTTTTATAGTAATGCGCCTCATCGATGAAGATACGGTCAACGCCCAGCTCTTCAAAGGTCACCACATCATCCTTGCGGGACTGATCGTTGAGCTTGTCCAGCTTCTGCTTGACCGTTTTCTTAGTTCGCTCCAGCTGCTTGATGGAGAAATTGTCCCCTCGGTTTTTCTTCAATTCGGAAATGCCGTCCAGCACCTCATCCAGCTGTTGCTGCAGGATGGCCCGCTGGCGCTCCAGGGACATGGGAATCTTTTCAAATTGGCTGTGCCCAATGATGACCGCATCGTAGTCGCCGGTGGCAATGCGCCCGCAGAACTTCTTGCGGTTCTTGGTCTCGAAGTCCTTCTTGGTGGCGACAAGAATATTGGCGGAGGGATAGAGCTGGAGGTATTCGCTCGCCCATTGCTCCGTCAGATGATTGGGGACCACAAACAGGCTTTTCTGACACAAGCCCAGCCGTTTGCTCTCCTGCGCAGCCGCTACCATCTCGAAGGTCTTCCCAGCCCCCACTACATGGGCAAGCAGGGTGTTGCCGCCGTAGAGGATATGGGCAATGGCATTGACCTGATGCGGCCTCAGCGTGATCTCCGGATTGATTCCCACGAAATTCAGGTGGCTGCCGTCATACTCGCGGGGGCGAATGCTGTTGAACTTCTCATTATACAGCTTGGTCAGCTGCTCCCGGCGTTCCGGATCGTTCCATATCCAATCGGCAAAGGCTTGCTTGATCAGCTCCTGCTTGCCCTGTGCGATGGCGGTTTCTTTCTTGTTGAGCACAGCCGTTTTTCTGCCGTTTCCGTCCTCGATGTAGTCAAAGATTCTTACATCTCGGAGGTTCAGGGTTTCCTCCATGATCTTATAGCCATTAACTCTGCCGGTGCCGTAGGTGTTGTGGGCTTTTACATTGCTACGGTCATAGGATTTCCCCTCCACATTCCATTCGCCGGTGTACTGCGCGTAGTGAACATGGATGTTCCACTGGCAGTAGCGTGGGGTGCTGAACAGTTCAAACATGAACTCCTCAATGATTTCCGGAGGCAGCCATGTTGCGCCCAACCTTACGGAAATCTCACTTGCCGTCAGGTCAACCGGCTGCACCGCCTCAAGCGCACGAATATTCTCACCGTAATCTTCGGGGTAGAGCTCCGCACTCCGCTTTTTTGCCCAACGGAGCTTGTCACGGACATTGCCGGAGAGATATTCATCGGCAGGGAGATACTTCGGCTTGCCGTCCTCTTCGCTTATGTGCATGGGGTTGAGGAAAATAACACCCTTCAAATCCTCGAACAGCTCCCGCTCGGTTTTGCCGGTAAGCTGCGACATATACGGCATATCGATTCTCGCTTTTTCCGCAAGGGACAGGGCATAGGCCTCGGAAGCCGTGTCAACCGACTGCACCGTTACCTTCTGCTTGATGGTCCGCTTAGAGAACATATCTGCCTTGCGGAGGAAGTTGCCCTCATCGTCCAGCACCTCCAGCGAAGCAAGCAGGCAGTAGGAGCTGTCGGAATTGAATGCCGAATTGTTGGCTCTCGCATTGATAAGTCCGTATTTCTTGCTGAAGTCATCATAGAGCCGATTGAGCTTTTCCTGCTCCGCCTTGATATCGGCATCCGGGTAGTCCTCCGTCTGGTACTCGATCAGCGTCCGGACACAATCACGGATGGCAATCATGCCTTTGATGCGGCTTTCGGCAGTTGCGGAAACATCCACGGGATTCATACGGCTGTTTTCACGGTAATAGATTTTGCCGTCCACCACCGTGAAGCTGAAATTGCGCACATCAGGGTCAGCGGGAATAGAAAGGTCCTCATCCTCCGATTCAAGATCGTCGATTTCAAATTCGGTAATCTCGGCATGAATGTTCTGGATGGCATCCCGCAAGAGGTCCCCAAGCTCTGCATTTTCATAAGCAATACAGGCGGACTCCATGCCGTGAGGCCCGCTGACCATCTGCATGTCGCCCAACACCATTTCAGGGTTGTCCACAAAATAGGCGTTCATCCGGATGCCATTGGCGTCGGTGGCCAGATGCACCCAATCGGGCTCAATATCCACCAATCGGTCACGCTTTTGGAGGAAGATAATGTCCGATGTGACCTCTGTGCCGGCAGCGGCCTTGAAGGTATCATTCGGCAGCCGGATAGCGCCGAGCAAGTCGGCTCTCTGGGCAATATACTTTCGAACATTGGGATTTTCCTTATCCAGCGTACCCTTTGAGGTAATGAAGGCAATCACGCCGCCGGGTCTCACCTTATCCAAAGTGCGGGCGAAGAAATAGTCGTGAATGAGAAAGTTGTGCTTGTCGTAGCGCTTGTCGGGCACCTTGAACTGCCCGAAGGGGACATTGCCGATTGCAGCGTCAAAGAAGCTGTCGGGAAGGTTTGTATTCTCGAAGCCCTGCACTGCGATGCTGTTTTTCTGATAAAGCTGCTGCGCAATTCGCCCGGAAATACTGTCAAGCTCCACGCCGTAGAATTTCGCGTCATTCATGCTTTCGGGAACAAGCCCCATAAAGTTGCCGATGCCGCAGGAGGGCTCCAGCACATTGCCAGTCTGAAAGTGCATGTTCTCCAGGGCACTGTACACCGCCTTAATCACCACGGGCGGCGTATAGAAGGCCGTAAGCGTGGATTCTCTTGCCGACGCATATTCCTCATCGGAAAGCACATTCTTCAGCTCGGTATAATGGGGATTGTCCTCCTTGAAGAACTCGGATAGACCGCCCCAGCCCACATAGTCGGCAAGCACACGCTGCTCGGTGGGTGTCGCCAATCGGCTTTCCGCATCCAGCTTATTCAGAAGCTGAATGGCACGGATATTGTGATAGAACCGTTCCAGCGGCGTGCCCACGCCGATATCATCGCTCTCGATTTGGAAGTTGGTTCGGTACTCGGTGTTGATCTCCGGATGCAGCACATGAGGCGCGATCTTGGAAGGCCTTTTCACTTGTAGAGGCGGGGCGAGCGCTTCTTCCTGGTCATCCAGCAAGGCCTCCGCATTGGGGTAGGTCACGACCTCGCCGTCTTTGATTGTGCTGATGGGTAGCGCATCCAGTTCTTCGTCAGGTATGGCTTCCGTCTCCTGCGTATCCGGATTCTCTTTTGTATTGTCTGCGACAGGGGGTTCTTCCACGACTTGCAGCAGCTTGTCATTCAGCGGATTTTCTTTGAGCTGGTTATCGAACTCCTCACGAGACAGCTCTTTGTTAAACAGCGGGAACTGCGTATCAAATAGAACGACCTTCTTCTCGTCAAAAGACAGCAGCTCGTATTCCTGCGTGCCGATATAGACCGTATCACCGAGATGATAGCGGTATTCCTTCTGGGGCTCCGGCGGAGGGTTCAGCTCATCGAAGGTCGGCTCAAGCGGCTTTGCCACATCACTGTTCAATGCTTCCAGCATGGCTTCGCATCGTGCGGTCAGGTGGGTGTTGTCCGCAATGATCGCATTCATTGCCTCGCGCATCATGGGGAGGATGAAGTCACCCTCCGCAATACGGGCGTGCATTTTCTTTTCGCCCACGCTGAACGCACCCCAGCAGCTTGACAAATAATACAGATTCAGCGCTTTGCTTTCCTCACCAAGCTGCGCCACAAAGTCATTGTAATCATAGACAATCGACCGGAACTCGTCAGAGATTTCACCTCGTTCCTTACGCGCCTCTGCCTGCTCCTGGTAGGCAGGATAGTTGTCCTTTTCCGCCTGGCTCAGATAGCGATCGGCGCGAATCAGCTCCCCGATCCGCTTCTCGACCTTGTTCCACCGCAAAAGCAATTCTGCATCGGGCTGAGAGATTCTGCCTCTGCTGATTTTGATTCCTTTGGCGTCGTGGTCTTCGTCGAGATTTCTGCCGGAAACGGCAGGATAGGCTCCGCCGACGCCGTATTCGTTTTTCAAAAAGGTGATGTTGTTCTCGGGAGAATCCTGTTTGAAAAACTGCTCATAGATACGGAATTTACCTTGGTGGATGCCGCTGCCCCGTGTCAGAATAGCATCGATGTCCTCCTGAGAAATCGCAAAAGCGGAGGACTTTTCTTCCTCCGCCTCTGCGATGTTTTCCTGCTGTTGTTCAACTGTGGGAAGGGTTACGCGTAGATCAGGTCGTTCAGAATCACTTCCTCCGCCGAGTGGCGAATGGAGTTCATCATCTGTACCCACCGCATCTGATCCTCCGCCTTCAGCTGCTCCGTCACTCCGTTCAGCGCTTTCATCTGCTCGGTCAGGTCGTCCAGCATCTTCTGTGCCTGCCGGTCCACCTCCTCCAGATGACTGCTCAGTGTTCCGTTCAGCAGCATCCCGGTGTAGATCCCATCCCGGTGCTCGCGGAGGAATGTCCGCCGCAGCATTCCATACTTCCCAAGCTTCGGGCTCTCCGGCACGGTCAGATCGGGAATCAGATAATCTCCCTGCATCGTATAGGTCAGTTCCATATTCGTTGCTCCTTTCCTTGTTTTCCGTTTGGTTCTTATGATACGCAGAAGTGCCGGTCTGCGCAAATGTGCGAATCTGCCGTTTTTCTTCCTTCTCCATCTCCTTGACGGTTTCGCCCATTTCCCGGATGACCATCTCAGAAATATCACTGACTGCGGCACCGAGCACGGAGATCACCTCCACGGTGTTGAAGTCAAGGAGATGGCTGAAATCCTCCCGGTCAAAATACCGCCTCGGCTCATAACCTGCACGGGAGAGCGTCATAAAAGCGACGCTGCTTTTCAGTGTGGTTTTCAGCCACGCCTCAAGGCTTGTGTCATCCAGCTCCTCCAGAAAGCTGCCGGCTTTGACAGCGTTCAGCTCCATGAGATAGTCTGAAAGATTATCCTCCACGGCATAACCGGAAATATCTATGAGCAGGTGCGGAAAATCTCGCTGCTCCTCCACATCACCAAAGCTGGCCTGAAGGCTTTCCGATACCGCCTGTTCGTACTCCGGCTTCATCTGCCAAAGGGTGATATTCCTCCCGGCGCGGCTGTTGGTGTCGGAGATATCAAAAACATGTCTCAGCTTATAGGGAACATCTCTGTCGATCAGCAGGGCAATGCCTTTTGTGCCCTTGTTTACCCATCTGCCGAGTTTATTCCATGTGTCGATTTCCGCACACGCCGTTGCCTCCGGCTTTTGCGCATGGATGAGCAGCTGCTCCTTAAAGCTGTATTTGTAGTTGCTTGCCGCCGTAATCAGAAAGTCGGTATATCGGTCGGCATTGGAGGCGATATCCCTGGCCGTCTGGGACGCCATCTCCAAAATGATTCTGTATTTGCTCGGCATGGGAACTCCCTCCTTATCTTACTTTGATCGTGACCTCAACGGTCTGCGCATTCTCTCCGAGGATCGATGCAAATAAAAGCCCGGTTCTGGCGTTGGATACCTTCGTCACAAGCTCATTCAGCCGGCAGACGGTTGTATTGATCTCTTTCTGGTTATCTGCGTAATAGTAGCCCGTTTCATCGCTGCAAATAGGAAAGCCATCCTGCCGCAATGCACTGATCTTGCGGCGAATATTTCGTCCGTCAAGCAGAAACAGCTTTTCAAGCTCCTTGCTGTGGATGGCATTTTCTTTGCCAATATGATTTTTACGGAGATACTCGCAGATGGCTTTCTTCTTATCCATAGCTTCTCCTTATCTCGCAGGTTCGTGTTCTTTTTTCTTTGGGGCCATTGCCGGAAGCTTTCTATGAGGATCGTCCTCTACGGAAAGCCCCTTGGGCAGTGTATCCAGGTCGTTCAGGAACGCACGGGAAATGGTCTTGCCGTTCCGGTCTCGGTACAGAACGACGCACAGCGGTTCGCCGTGATAGAGCGACTCCTTCAGGTCTGCCAGAAAGTGCTGCTCATCGCTGTACTCAACGCTGCTGCAAACTTTTCCGTTGAAAGCCAAATAGTCCAGTCTGGCTATGTAACCTTCGCTTGGCAGTACATGCTTCATCGTGCTTCACCTCGTTCTCTCTGTCGGATAGGAAAGCTCCAGCCGTACACCTTCCCGATTTCATCGCCGAGCCTGCGAGTGACACGGACAATGTCTGTTCTGGTAGCTGTGCCGTTGTAGATTTTTTCTTTGAGCCGGTCCTTTTGCGCCTCCGAAACATTGTCTCTATATACCCGATAGAGATAATGGTTTGTGCCGGCATGGTGGGTGTCATCGCACCGA
>CAVHCH010000146.1:10933-13904 GCA_963634265.1 Bacteroidaceae bacterium
TCCACATACCAGGTAGTGTAGTCGTTGTCGGAATAAAGGCAGTCACGGATATTGCCGCTGGGAATTTCCTTATAGCCCATGCGCCTGCCGTTCCAGAGCCCCAGATCACCCACAACCAATATCGGCTGCGAAAGCTGGATGTCCAAATTCAGGCGTTCGTCCTCAAGATAGTGCCCGTTTTCCTCATACATCATGGCGACGCGCTCGGTCTCGGAAAGCGTCGGGTATTCTTCCTCCATCCAGTATTTCCACTCCTCGTAGTCCAGGTCAGCATTGGACCAGATACGATAATCATCCTCACTCATCGTGTTTCACCTCTGTCCTTTGGCGTCACAGGCTTTCCGTCTGCATCATAATTTCTCGGGTCAGCGGCGGGCACCTGAAAGCCGAACATAGAGCCTGCCTTCATCGCTTCTTCTTGCGCTCTGCTGACTCCGAGCTTTGTATTGTACTCGTTCACGATGCTCTGGGCTTTCTTCTTGTCAGCGGCGGGAATGTCCGTTTTGAAGTAGCCTTTTTCACCGCGCTTGATGATAATGATCTCGCCGCTGCTGGGCAAAACGCTGTAGCACCGCTCGGGCAGGTTATCCCGAACCGGCTCGCAGGTATGGCCGCCGTACTCCATGCGCTCGGCAAACTCGCAGATATGATAGAGGTTGCTCCCGATCTCCACATGGTAGTCGTCGATATACCGGCAGGTACGGATCTGATCTTCATTCCACGAATAGTGGATTTTGACCTTGCCGCCATCCGGAATGCGAAACAGCTCCTTGTAGTGGCTGTCAATAAAACGGATTCCTTTCTCTGCGTCCTTCATGTGCCGATCGAGCCAGTCCCGGCGATAGCAGTAGCAGTACAGGTTGTATTCGCCCCTATCCGGGTTCAGGCGCAGAAGGTAGGCATATTTTTCGGTGTCCACACGAACACCATAGTAGCCCGGTTCATCCTGCATCCGGCTTTGGGGTGTGCAGTAGCAGTACTTGGCAAGCGCCCTGCGGTTATGAAGAATGTCGCCTTCCTCACGCAGAGAGTTGATTACCTCGTCAAACTCTGCCTTGAACTCGTCGGTTTTCAGTTCTTCCCGGAAATCAAACCAGCTGCTGAAAAAGCCATTGCCGTCCGTATCCATGTCTGCCCGGAGATGGCCGATGAGCCCGGTTTGCATGGAAATCTGCGTGCTCTGGCGAAAGGTGTATTTGTCCTCTGCCTCGATCATCGCTCTTTTCTCATATTCAATCATCTTGCTTCACCTCGTTCCTTTGGCGGCTTCTTTTCCTGTTCGTGTATCTCTTTTGCCTTCTCCAAGCCCTTCTGCGCCCATTCGGGAAGCTCCTTTTCATCCATAACTCCGAGAAAATCCGTGCGGTAGAAGGAGGTCTTTCTCTCGTCGTACAGGGAAATGCAATAGCAGGTACGGCCCCGTGCGTTTGCCTGCGCACCAAAGCCACCGGTACAAAGCATAAGCTGGTGATTGGCATGGCGGAACTCAGGCCGGAGAATGCTGCCCTTGACGACAACCACCTTGTTCTCGATGGAATCCTCGTAGGAAATGGACTTACAACTATTTGTTGTGAGTTCCTCATTCATGCCAAGTTCCTTATCGGCGCGTTCGTTTTCCCGGATGATCTCCTCGGCTGCATCCGCCACACGCTGTCCGAACACCTTTGCAATCTCTGCGAAATCGTCGCTGACCAGCACCCCGGAATAGCGCTCGAATATGGCGTTGGTCTCTACAAAGCAGCACATATACCGTTCATTCTTGTCGGCACCGGGATTCTCACCCAGTGCAATATCCTTGTGCCCGATATACATGGAATACTTTACGGAGTAGTCTCCGATTTTTCTTGTCTCTTCCATAGCGTCTCCTTTTGCAAACGGGGCGGCATCCTTTTACGGATACCGCCCCTTGGCGTTTTATTTTCTGTTCTTCAGGCGAAGAACGATCAGCCCTGCGATGATAAACACCACAAGGGCGATGCCGATGATGACCTTAGCGTTCATGCTTACCTACC
This sequence comes from Bacteroidaceae bacterium, assembly GCA_963634265.1. Taxonomy (GTDB): domain Bacteria; phylum Bacillota; class Clostridia; order Oscillospirales; family Oscillospiraceae; genus Vescimonas. The sequence goes on from CAVHCH010000146.1 coordinate 12,946, forward strand.
TCCTTCTTTTTGCGGAAGGTAAAGAAGGCCGCTGCACCTGCGCCGACTGCGGAGATGCCAGCAAGCGCTGCCCAGAGAGGCATATTGGTGGTATCGCCGGTCTTGGGGATATCCGTAACAGGCTTGAGCTTGTTATGGAACTTGGCAACGACCGTCTTTCCTTCGTGAACGGTTACGGTGACATTTGCGGGAAGCTCATACTTTTCATTGGCTTTGTTGGACACCTCGGAGATCACATAATCGCCGATGCGCAGGCCCTCAATGTGGATCTGACCATTTTTATCGGTCACGAAGTCCTTGCTGAAGGCATTACCGGTGATGTCCGTGCCCTCCACGCGGAAGGTGAAGCCCTTCAGCACGCTGTCCTCCGAAGTCTTTTCAATACGGATGCCTCCGGTCTGTGCCTGGTTGACAAAGCCCTTTCCGGCCTCGTTTTCCACGATGACCGTCTTGCCGTTTTCCTTAATGGAGAAGCTATAGGTCTTTTCATCAAGAATGAAGCCCTTGGGAGCCTCGGTTTCCTTCAGCGTGTAATCGCCGTAGGGCAGATCATCCAGCTTGTAGACGCCGTCGGACAGCTCCTCCATCTGGTCCACGAGCTTTCCGTCACGGTATACCTCAAAGACCGCACCGCTCAGATGGTGGTCGGGATAGTTTTTATCCACCTTGGTCAGCTGAACGCTGCCGCGAATGAGCTTGTTGGTGATCTCAATCTCGACCACAGCGCCGTTCTGATCTACCTTCACGGCATAGGGCGTCTCATCCATCACATAGCCTTCCGGCGCGGCGATTTCACGAACCACATACTCGCCATAGGGGATACCCGTGAAGGCAAAGCTGCCGTTCTCTGCGGAAACGGTGGTCAGGATAGGCTCGGTGCCGTCTGTGAGGAACAGCCCGATGGTAGGCAATGATGAAATGGCTGGATGCCAAAAGACAAATCTACGATGAGGAGCGTT
>CAVHCH010000147.1:0-2654 GCA_963634265.1 Bacteroidaceae bacterium
CTATGCTGATTCATCCGAGCCAGTTAAAGGCAGATCATGAAAAAGTTTTTAAAAAAGTTGAAGGACTGATCAATGACTGGTGTCAGAAGTCCGAAGATAAACGGGACATTGCATATAACCCGCTGAAAAAGATACTGGTTGCAGCTTATAATGAATACGAGAAAGCAGGGGTCGAGGGACTTCTTCCATTTAATTTATTGGAAGACGATATCATTCAGGCAATGAATGTATGTGGTAGGCACAAAGTAAATGGCGATAGCGTTCCCAAAGGTGCAGATGAAATATATGACTATAATATCTATGTTGGAGGCACTATGTTGGGTCGTGGCCTCACGCTTAAAGGCCTTGCTATTACATACATTATTCGAACCGCAAAGGGTGTATCTACAGTAGACACCGTTCAGCAGAGAGCTCGTTGGTTTGGATACAAGATGAAGTATCTGGACTTGTGTAGAATATTTGCCGTGGGCAAAATAATTAGGGAGTTCCAAGAGATTCGAGATCACGAAGAAGATCTCTGGGAAACGGTTAGAGCGGCCAAATGTCAAGGAACAAATTTCAAAAATATGGCTCGAATCTTTGCGCTTAGTGATGATTTGAAAATGACTCGTAGTTCGGTGGCAAAAACCGAAAATTATACATTCAAGTTCTGGAACAAGCAAAGAGAATTTCAGGATATTCAAGAATATGTCGAGAGTAATAAAGCAATTTTGGCCGCAGTGCGCATAGAGCATGAACATCAAATTGTCATCAGACAATTTGGCGAGGGTGCGCCATTTGCAATTATTCCTGGTGTGGAATTCGATTATGTGAAAAAGCAGATTTTTGATAAATTCTGCTTTGCTACTAACGAAAAGTTCAATAGATCAGTTGTTGATAAACTTGCTATTTTGCTTAAGCGCAAGGGATTGCAGCCAAAGGTGGATATTATCTGGATGCGAGACGGAACCTTTTCAAAGCATGCTATCGACTGTGGGCATATTCCCAATTATAGTGTTGGCCGTCGCCCTCAAAGTCTTAGCAAACCAGCGATATACCTTGGAGATGATTATCAGTTTATATCGGCAGATACTATGCAACTTCAAATTCACGAGATTCAGGATATTGTGACTGGTGTCGATAGTCCAACATTAGCGTTCTATATTCCCAAAAATGTGATTGAGAAATTGACGAATCTGGTGATTCAAGCAGAATGAGGTAATTGCATGGATATAGTTGAGTTGTTCCGGAATCACTTTGACAAAGAAAATTCAAGCGACCATGATTTTACACTTACAGAGTATAGTTCCAATATTTTGGTTGGTATGGATAGTTTTCGGCGTGTTTGCGTTGTTGTCAAATCATCAAGCCCTTGCAGATTTCCAATTAAACATAAAACTCAAAAAATGAGTATTGAATGTAATATGAAAGTCTGTTACGAATTGAATGGTAAGATGCATGATGATGTCGTCCACATTATTCGATGCTTATCAGAGCTCCCACGAGAAAAATACCTGTTCCTTGAACTGGCGACCGTGTTAATCCATGAAAGTGGAGAATCTGAAGAAGCTATTATGGAAACATTTAATACCTTGCGTACATTTTTTAATGACAAAAAAGTGTTTTCAGATAATGAACTGATTGGACTATATGCTGAACTATACACAATCTATAGTTTTCATGAATCTTTAGAAATTGAAAAGTATTGGCAATCAAGGGATCGAATGAAATTTGATTTTTCGATTTCGGAGAAAGTTAAACTTGAAGTCAAAGCAACCGTAAAGAATACACGCACGCATCATTTTCGGCACGAGCAGTTGATGACAGAAGTATACAATATATTTGTCTTATCGTATTTATTGCGCTATGATGACGAGGGCCTTTCGCTGTATGACTTGCTTTTACTTTGCAAGGAATTTATGTCTAAAGACGCAAGAAAACTAATGCGTCTTAATTATGTGCTAAAAAATGTAGGAGAAGATCGCCTTAAATATATGCGGTTTAATCGCGCCTACACAGATGCAAATAGACATATCTACCGTGCGGAAGATATTCCAAAATTTAATCAAAATACACCCAGAGGCGTAGCTAATGCCGAATATGATTGTATTTTAGACAATGTGCAATTTGTCGAAGATACGCTGTTTATCGATATCGCAAGGTCTACTTTAGCGGGGGGATAAAATGTTTAAGACATATGATTTGTTTGATCATCGCAATATAAATGATTTGATTCCGGAGATTATTTATTATTACTTATTTCAGGGACTTAGTCTTACTGCCATCGAGTATAAGTTATTTAAGACAAATGACTATCATGGCTGGCTAAGTAAAACCTTTTTAAATTACTATGGCATAGATACTGAAAAAGAGAATAAGGGAATCTATGCGGATAGAAGCGTTCCCGATGTAGTGGACGAACTTTATAAAAGTTCCAATATTGCACATGTAAGGGTGGCAAAACTACTAAAGGAGAAGTATTTGTAATCCTACGGCTAATTGAAGATATTGGGTGGGAAGTTATATGCCAAACTATTTAGAATATCAAAAGTCTATTTCAAAAGAATTACTATCTATCAAAGACCGACTACGGAACTTTATTGATGACCACCACTGGCCAGAAGACGGAAGATATAAGGAAATAATTTTGACTGATATACTTCGAAAGCACCTGC
>CAVHCH010000147.1:2664-13182 GCA_963634265.1 Bacteroidaceae bacterium
TATCTGTAGGTACGGGATTCGTAATGGGAGAACAAGGACTTTCAACTCAGGTCGATATTATTATATATCGGAATGATTTCCCCGTAATGTTTCGACAATCTGATTTTGTCATTGTTGTTCCAGAAGCAGTCCTCGGGATAATAGAGGTAAAATCTCGCATTACAGGGGCAACACAGTTAACTCAAGTTATAGATAAACTTTCAGTTGCCGCAGAAATCGTTTGCAAACCTATTTTTTCGGGCATCTTTTCGTTCGAGGGGTATGATAGGATATTAAACCGAAATGTAAATCAACAAGTGCGCTCTACGCTAATTAGAAGTAACGGAAAAGTAAACCATCTATGTATAGGTGAGAATTGCTTTATAAAATACTGGCCTGAGTATGCTCTTACACGAAAGAACATAAGGTCACATTATAGTTTTTATAAAATAGATGATTTAGCATTCGGTTATTTCATATCAAATCTGGTTGAAGATGTGTATATAGCAACAGTGGGTACAAATCTGCCAGAGACCTTGACATCTATGTTCTATCCAATTGAAAACACCAAAGAAGTCTACAAACTAACTGAAGTTTCAATGGAAGTGTAGATTTCCGTTCGTCTGTTACCTGTTGATTGGGTTCCTGTTAACCTGTTAACCTGTTAACCTGTCAGCCTGTACCTAAATAGATGCTGGAACAATGTATTTCAGCAGTTATTTTTCTCAAAATAGTTATCTACAGTTGTTCCCGCCAAACCGAGGTATATATTTGCGCTATAAGACGGTAGGTACATAAAATATGAGGTTCCGAAGTGCCTCCGTGTGCAGCGTTCGGTCGACTCAAACTCTCAGCGCCGACTGGAAGCGCCGCATTGACGAGGATGTGGAGAAAAGAGGTAGATAATTCGAGGTGATTTTGCTCAACATTGTAGGACACACTCGCCGCCCAATTTCTGTCTCGGTATAAGCAAAGAATAGAGCGCTGCCCCTGGTCAAAGGAATGACCAGGGGCAGCGCCTTTTACTCTTCTCTATCATGCCTCACAGCGTCTTCAGCTTGCGGCAGTATTCCGACTCCGCGATCTCCCCGGCCTGAAACGCCGCTCGCAGCTCCTCCGCCACAGCGACGATGCGGTTCCATTCATCGGTGGAGATGGCACCCCGCTGCTTCCGACCCTTCAGGCGATTATAGGTGCGGGCATACTCCTTGGCGGAGGCCTCCCGCAGTTTCCGTTTCGCCGTCTCGTGGGCACCCACGCTGCGGCAGCTCTTGCCGTGTTGGCCAGGGATGGACCTATCACAATACTGGGTGTTATACCCGCCCACGGCCACGAACCAGTGGCCGCAATTCTTACATCTGCGTGGCAGATTCCCTACAGCAATCCCCCTCGTCAAGTCCAAATAGAAAAAGGCGATCAAGCCGTCAAAAGTGGAGCGCTCCGCCATCTTCGGCTTCCCGGTTTTCTCGTCCCGGTACGGGATAAAAGATATATGCGCCGGAAAATCAAAGCGAAACGACGCCACAGGAGGGTCACAGGATGCCTCAAGTTCCTCGTCCAGATCCACCAGCTTCGCCTCGCGAAGCCCATCCTTGAAGCGGCCATAGGCGTCGATATAGTTCTCCCGCTTGCAGGAGGGCAAATCCTCAAAATACGCCGACAGCATCCACTGGGTGTTGCGTTGGAAGTCGCTCAAGTCCTGGCCGATCCGGCTGAGCCGCGCTATCCAGTGCGCATAGTCGTCGTGAGCCTGCGTCCCCTGGGTCATCATCTCGTCCCACATCTCCCGGCAGTCCTCGTCGCTGGTGAAGCAGGACGGCGCATCTTCCCGCCGCAAAAGAAGGTCGTACAGCGGCAGCTTCCGCAGCAAATGCCACAGCCGCTGATACGCCTCGTTGGCGATTCCAGCGCTGGACGGATCCCGGGCAGCGAAAAACATCTGCGCCTCGGCGGCAAATTCCTTGGCCGCAGCGTCTATGTCCAGGGCGAGCCGCCCCGGCACCTCCAGCGCCGCCGCCGCAAAATAGCCCAGCGGGTACTCCTCCCCCGCCACGATCACGCCCGCCGCTGTAAAGTCAGCAGAAAAGGAATCCACTGCGTCATGGCTCATCTGAAACACGGTCGTCCCTCCATACCCGATTGATTTTTTATAGGCGTGCCGATATTTCCGAAACGCCTTGCAAATGCAGTTTTATCTGTTATACTCATAATACCCGATAAGAGAAATATTGTCAATCGGGTATATCCAATCTATGAAAGGAGGGCAGCCCATCCACCGTCCCATCCAAAATGAAAGCCGCCGAACTGCGGCAACAGTCCAGCGGCACGCCGCGCTTCGGAAAACGCAGACGCCATCTGCAACAAGTCTAACAGAGAGGCCTCCGAAACGCAAGTTCTTTTTCTCTGAATTTGAAATAAGGAGTGTTTTATGAAACGATCTGACTACACCGACTACGACCAACTTCCGCTGTTCCTCAACGCAGAAATGGCGGCCAAGCTCCTGGGCATTTCCCTCTCCAGCGCCTACGAGCTCATGCACGAAGAGGGCTTCCCGGCCCTGCGCATCGGCAATCGCATCGTCGTCCCCAAGGAAAAGTTTTGCCGCTGGGTGGACCGGCAGACGGGAGGTGCCCGATGACCCATGCCCTGCCGTGGCAGACGCCCGCCCGAAACTACTATCCTCTACCGAAAGTCCTTTGCCAGCTGGGCCTGTCCCCTGGCGAGATCGCCGTGTACTCCTTCCTCATGTACTGCGAAAACCGCACCACCTACCAGTGCTACCCCAGCTACCGCACCATCGGCGAGGCCGTGGGCATGAGCCGCAACACCGTCGCAAAATATGTCCGTCAGCTGGAGGAAAAGGGGCTCATCCGCACGGAGCGCACCACCGTCACGCTGAAAGACGGCCGCAAGCGAAACGGCTCTCTGCTCTATACGATCCTCCCACCGGAGCAGGCTGTAGAGCAGTTCAACCAACGGCAGCTGGCCAAAGCGGAAGCCGCCGCCGAGCGCCGCCGCATACAGGATAAGCTGGCCCGACAGGCCGCAGAAGCCCCGCTTTCTCCCCTGTGAGCCGCTGTGTGACCTCGTCGGAGCAAAAGCGGGTGAAGATAGTACCCCTGGGGATTTTGAGCGGTTTCGGGCCGATTTCCGGTGCGCCGAAATCGGAGCAGGAGAAAGGCATTGGCGCTTTTCCGCACCTATGCCGCTCACGGCAGCCCGCAGTGCGGGCTGCCACGGGGGTTTGCGGGATTTTGAGATTGGCGCTAATTTAGGGGGTCCCAATATGCTTTGGCGCTATTCTTGGAAAAAATGCCCGTTTGCCCCGTGTTTTCAAGGGTTCCGGGCGGCGCAGACATGCGCAAAAAGGAGGAATTATTAATGGACAACAATGGAAAAAGCCGACACTCCGTGTGGCTGTCAAACGAAGTGTGGCAGGAGGTAGACGCATTTTATAAGCTGGATAATTGCCCCACCCGCAACGAGTTTGTGGAAAAGGCTCTGCGGCAGTATTGTGGCCGTCTGCACGCCGAACGGTCAGTCGCGTACCTGCCTCGCGCGCTGCAAGAGATGCTGGAGGGCACGCTGGGCGTGTTCGGCGACAGGCTTGGCAAGATGCTCTTCAAGCTGGTGGTGGAGCACAACATGACCAACCACCTGCTGGGTGGCGACATAGATATGACCCGGGACGAGTACAACAAAATGCGCGGCAGCAGCGTCCGGGAGGTGGCATCCACCCACGGCAACATCTCCTTTCGGGATGTGCTGCTGTTCCACCGGGAGGAGTAAGCGGTGCAAAATCTGTCACGCCGTAAGCAAAGAAAAGGGAAAACTTTCAGTAGCTTTCCCCCGCAGCTTGTGGTATGTTGTGTTGCTGCAAGGAGGTAATCGCAATGGCAAAACGAAGACCGTCCGGCGACGGTATGGTGCGAAAGCGTGACGATGGCCGCTGGGAGGGCCGCATCGTCATCGGCCACAAGGAAAACGGCGAACCGCTGTTCCGCCATATCTATGCCAAGACCCAAAAGGCGCTGCTGGACAAGCTCCACCAGAACATTGAATGCTACCGCGATGTGGAGTTGACCGAGGACAGCCGCATGACCTTGGGCCAGTGGCTGGACCGCTGGCTCACGGAGTACAAGGTAGGCACGGTGCGCCCCGGCACCCTCGAAAACTACCGCCGCTACATCGAATACTACATCAAGCCGCAGCTGGGCGATAAACAGATCTCTCTTATCTCTCAGCAGGACATCCAGCGGATGTACCGCCGCCTGAAAACGGAGGGACGCATCCACGAGCATCCCGAAATGGACCATCAGCTCTCGGACTCCATGGTTCGCCACATCCATTCCACGCTCCACGCCGCCCTGAAAGATGCGGTGCAGGCGCATGTCATTCCCAGGAACCCCACCGAGGGGACAACGGCTCCCAAACCCAACTACAAGCCCAAGCGTATCCTCACCCGTGCGGAGCTGGACGCCTTCCTCGCAGTAGTGGAGCAGGACGAGGTGTGGCGGGACTTCTTCCAGACGGAGTTGATGAACGGCCTGCGCCGCGGCGAGATCTGCGGCCTGCAATGGAGCGACTTCGAGGAGGAAGCCGGGACGCTGAAGGTGTGCCGCACCCTCCACAGCCAGCGAAAGGGCGAGTACACCGTCGGCGAGACAAAGACCAATCAAGGTATGCGCACCATTATCCTGCCGCACAGCGTGACTGAAATTTTGCGGCGGCGAAAAGCGGGTGCCATCAGCCAATGGATATTCCCTGACCCGGTGAAGCCGGAAGATCCCGTTGATCCCAACGCGGCGTATCGCCACATGAAGACGCTGCTCCAGCGGGCAGGCCTGCCCAGCATCCGCTTCCATGATCTGCGCCATACCTTCGCCACTCATGCTCTCACCAGTGGCGTGGACGCCAAAACGCTGTCCGGCATTCTGGGCCACACCAATGCCAGCTTCACGCTGGACACCTACACCCATGTCACCTCGGATATGCAGAAGACAGCCTCTGGCATCGTGGGCGGCTTCATGGAGGACATCTTCGGAAAGGAGTTGAAACCGTGGCAAGAAGACGGAAAGCCGGAGATGGAACGGTAAGGCAGCGCAAGGACGGACGGTGGGAAGGCCGCATCGTCATCGGCTACGATGACAACGGCTATCCTAAGACGAAAAATGTCCTCGCCAAAACGAAGAAGGAGTGCGTTGAGAAGCTCCAGAAGCTCAAGGAGGAGTGCGGCGGGCTGAAGCCGGAGAAGGTGCGGCCCGAGATGCCTTTCGGGGACTGGCTGACATACTGGTACGAGAATCACTCCAAGCCCAAGATCCGCCCCACTACGCAGGAGACTTACGAGAGCCGCATCCGCCTGCATATCATCCCGGAGATTGGGGACATCCCGCTGAATAAGCTGACGCAGAATGACCTGCAGCAGTTCTATGGCCGACTCAAGAAAAGTGGCCGGAAGCGCTTTACCGACAAGTACGGCGAAGGGCTGTCCGACCGAATGGTGCGCATGTGCCACGCCACCTGCCGCTCGGCACTGGAGAAGGCGGTGCAAGATGGGCTGATCCGTGTAAACCCGGCCATCGGCTGCAAACTGCCGCCGAAGAAGGCACGGGAAATGCAGGTGTTGACGCGGGAGGAGCTACAGCGGTTTCTTATCCAAGCGAAGTTCGAGGGCTACTACGAAGTGTTCCTTCTGGACTTAGCAACCGGCCTGCGCCGGGGCGAGCTCATGGCGCTGCAATGGGACGACCTGAACTTCAAGACTGGCGTACTGAATGTAAACAAGCAGGTCTACGATGTGCGGGGTCAGCTTCAAATCAGCACACCCAAGACGAAGAACTCCGTCCGCAAGATCGTCCTGCCGCCCGCCGTGGTGGCGGTGCTGCGGGAGTACAAAAAGACGGTGGACTCCCGATGGATGTTCCCGTCCCCAGTGAAGGAGGACTGCCCCATCACCCCCGGCGTGGTACGCCGTAGACTGCAGCTAATTCTGGAACACGCAGGGTGCAAGCATGTGAGGTTCCATGACCTGCGCCACACCTTCGCCACGCTGGCGTTGGAGAACGGCATGGATGTGAAAACACTCTCCGCTATGCTGGGACATGTGTCGGCGGCCACCACGCTGGACATCTACACCCATATCACCGACGATATGCAGCGCAGCGCCGCCGCCAATATCGACCGCGGCATCGGCAAGGCAGCGCCGCAGGAGGACGCTTCGCAGCCGGGACAGGAAACTGCCCCGGCCCAGGCGAAAAAGCCGAGTATGACCGATTTCAAACCCTACGTGGGCCGCAAGCGCAAGTCCGGCACCGGCTGCGTCACCGAGATCAACGACCACCTCTTCGAGGGCCGCTATTCCCCCAAATGGCCCGATGGTAAAAAACACGCCCGCAACATCTACGCCCATACAAGAAAAGAATGTGAAGAGAAACTGAAGGTGTTGATTGTAGAGATGAAAGCCGAGATCGCGGAAGCAAAGCGACTGAAGGACGAGGGCAAAGGTGATGGAAGTCCGTCAGAAGAGAAGAAAGGCAAGCGGGGGAAGAAGCGAATGTAAAAAATCACCGACAAGGGTATCGAGTGATTGATACCCTTGTCGGTGTACTTGTGCATAGATACCTGATAGCTGAGTTTAAGAAACGACATCAAGTAGTGGAGATACTTCGCTAAAACCTTCATGAATATTGATCATTTTGTAAGCAACAGAATTAAATATTTCCAATGCCGGCCTGACTTCAGATCGGTTTTCATCAGCGAGATCGTACAAGATTAGCAACTTTAATCCATCAGTACTGTTCGTTGCATTCCACGCCCAAGCCTTAACCTTATTCATGGTTTTGTTATCAATTTTTGCATTATTAAGGTTAAAAAAGACTACGCCATATTCTCCAAAAGAAAAATCATATGTTATAGTATCGCCATATAAACCTGTCTTTGCAGGATTGCGAGCATATGCTATTTGCTTTGATAAAAGTAGCCTGCGGAGAAATTTTTTCTGATCATCATTGTTTGGGCGCACAGAAGCATCATATTCAAATTGAAAGTATAATTTTTTAATATCCTCAATTTGGGAAGATAAATCCACCTCGGATATATCAGTCAAGAGAGTACAAGTATCAAAATATAACTCACTATTGTATCTTGAACAAAACTTTTTAATTTCAAACTGCGGATTATCCAAAGCGGTTCCCATCTCAAGTCTGATATCTTGCATTAAATCTTTCATGAGTGAAATATTTAAGGTGTCATCAAACGCAGAGACTCGAGCCCATTTTGAAATGGAAAAAAACTCACGATAATCTGTAGAAATATAATGAAAGATTGCGCCCAAGTTAATTTTTTCGCCAGAAACAATGGATGGCTCATATCTTAAAATTGAATAAATTAAATCTCCCATTCTAAACACCCCTTTCCTCATTGATTGTTTGACAGATTGTCTGTAGATTCTTTATTCGGTCTAAGATGTAGCGCTGCGCATGTTTTACATTAAACTCGCCAATTTGCATACGCCAAATAGCGGGGACACTACTGAAAATGTTTTCGATGCTCTCCTCTGTTATTTGGGCTTGTATAAACTCGCAATCTGCTCTAAGAGTATCTGGAGTTACGATGGCACCGGCATTAATCAGCATCGTATATAAAGTTAAATTCTCTCTCCAAATGTAGGGAGACTTACAATCGTGTAGCATAAGCGTTGTAGTATCCCAATCTGGATCTCCTAGTGCATGACTATGGTCAATAATATACATTTTAGGCGAAGCACTAGTCAGCTCCAATCGCATATTCTCAGAATAGCGATCACTATTTTTTACAATTTGATCTAAGAGAATAATTTTCCCAGTCTCATTAAGATTAGATGCGTGCTTCAAGATTTTCAAGGAAACGGGAACAGATTTCGGAATGTACGCAGAATAAAAACCTGTTCCCATAAATCTCGTTAAAGGGTATAATTCACTTGTTTTTTCGTCAAGCTGCGTAGATCCATCTACATTTGCGACTCCAAACTCAGGTGCACAGAGGCCAATTGCCTTTGCAATGCAATATGCAATATATTCATTAAACAGTACAATTATACCCATTGGATTTTGTGGATATTTGAAAACCGCTTGGCGTTCATCGTCTAAAAGCACGACTGCCGGTTGAGTACATCCTTCATCTGATGAACAAACGCGAAGAATTTTTGAAACATGGCTATACACAAACGGCAATCCTCCTTTACCACCAATTTAACATAATAGTACAGCACAAAGAAACTCTTGTCAAATACTTCTCTAATGTTAAAAGGGGCGGGGTAGATTTTTTTACATACAGCTTCTGCTTTAACGAGCTATTTTCGAGTAATTTTCTGCCAGGGAGCCTTACAATAAAACTATTTTATTTCTTTGATAGAATTGAGGGTTTTCCTCCGAATAAAGAATCTTGTACATCTAATCTCAACAGCGGTACCGCCGACATAAACCCAGCCCCCCCGCATTGCCATTCCGCCCCCAATATGCTAAAATACCCCCATAGGAGGTGACGCCATGCTCGACTTCAGCCGCCTGGAGCAGTACCGGGAGAACAATCGTATAGAGGCCAAGAAGGCCCTGGGCGGCCTGCCCAAGAGCATTTGGGAGACCTACTCCGCTTTCGCCAATACGCTGGGCGGCGTCATCCTGCTGGGCGTTATCGAAACGGCTGACAAGACCTTCGATTCCGTAGACCTGCCCGATCCCGACGGCTTGATTCGTGAGTTTTGGCACATGGTCAACGATCCCTTGAAGGTCAGTGTCAATATCCTGTCCGAAAAAGATGTGTATGTGGAAGAGGTCGGCGGCGATCACATCGTCGTTATCAAAGTCCCTCGTGCGGATCGGGCCTACAAGCCGGTGTATGTTGACAATGACACCCGCAACACCTATCGCCGAAGCGGCGAGGGTGATTACCGCTGTACATACGAGGAGTATCAGGCCATGGTGCGGGATGCGGCTGTCCAATCACCGGATATGCACTTGGTTTGCAGCATAGGGCTTGAAGCACTCAACACCGAGAGCGTGTATAGCTTCCGGCAAAGGATGAAGCTATCCCGCCCCGGACATACATTGGAGAGTCTGAATGACACGGCTTTTCTGCAAAAAATCGGTGCCATAGGCGATGCCGGGGGTTTACTGCACCCGACTTCCGCCGGACTGCTGCTGTTCGGCAATCAGCAAGACATCCTCTGCGAATATCCTAATTATGCTATAACCTATCGTGAGCAGCTTGATACGAAAGGCAACTGGGAAGAAACCGCTTGGAGCGGCAATGTCTATGAATTCTACTACTGGGCTTATAGCAAACTGCAACAGAACGCGAAAAAGCCCGTCCGTCAAGCCCTGCGGGAGGTACTGGCCAACTGCCTTGTCAATGCGGATTATTACAGACAGGGTGGCATCGTTGTTAGCAAGGGGCGTCAGGAGGTCACGCTTTCCAATCCCGGCAGCTTCCGTGTGCCCCTGGATACCGCCAAAAGCGGCGGCGTATCTGACCCACGAAACGCCGCAATGGCCCGGATGTTTCGCCTCGTGGATGTGGGCGAATACACCGGTGGCGGCATCCCCAATCTGTACCGCATTTGGAAATCCGAAAACTGGCCGGAGCCTGTTTTCACAGAGCACAGCGCCCCGGACCGCGTCTCCCTTACGCTGTATATGACGAATCACAGCAAAGACGGAGAAAATGCAGCCGTCGGAAAGCAAGTCCCCCTGGGTGCGTTGTCCCAGCGCCAACTGCTGATCGACCATCTCACAGATCACCCCACCAGCGACCTGTTTGCACTTTCCAAAGCCCTGGGCACCACCCTGAGCCGCACGGAGTCCCTCTTGCGGCAACTCGTCGAGGAGGGTATCATCGTTGTAGAAGCCGATCAAGGGAATCGTCTTTATAAATTGAAAGCGTAAGGCAGTTCAAATTCTATGTCGCAGTAATCAAAGATAAGAAACTCCCTCTGAAATCCACGATTTCAGAGGGAGTTTTTATTTCTTTTTTTAATTATAATCTGTTGGAGGCTAAGTTTCAATATCAGACGCAAATATTAGCAGAATTGCAAAAGTAAACCCCACATATTAGTGAGTTACCCTACTCTTGAGTTAAACATAAAAATCGAACAAATTTAAGTTGAAATTGCTTTCAAATACATAATATTTTATTGTTTGTGAGATAAAAAAGATAAACAAGCTTTTAGACTTGTTTATCTTTTTTGGTCCGAGTGAGGTGACTTGAACACCCAACCTCGACATCCCAAATGTCGCGCCCTACCAGTTGAGCCACACCCGGATATTCAGTTTCTGCCATTATATCACGGCGGGGGAGAAAATCAAAGATTTTTCTGTCTGTGGTCATTCCTGTGGTCAAAGTCGCTTTTGTGCCGTTTTCGGCAATCGAGGAAATTTCTGCAAACGCAGGCGTCACAAGGCTTTGCGGCGTTTCGCCTTGTCCCGTCCCGGATACCGCCACGGCACTCCCAAACCAGGCGCGATACCAACTTCGCTATACCCGGATAAAGACACGCCGCCC
>CAVHCH010000148.1:0-12099 GCA_963634265.1 Bacteroidaceae bacterium
CGAAATACAGGCGGTAGTAGACGTCCCAGGTGCTGTTGTTTTCGATGAAGAAGTCCTTTTTCACGGTCATGCCCGGTTCAAAGAGGAATTCATGCTCCCGGATGACCGGCTCCCCGTCGTTGAGATTTATTTTCACTTCGCCGGTGTGGAACAGGTTGTTCTCCACCGATACGGTGGCATACACAAGGGCAAAGGTTGTCACGCACAGGCAGACGGCAAGAATGATGATGGCGATAATGCCGCCGGTCAGCCTTTTTGCGGTTTTGTTTTCAGTCATTTGTTTCTTCCTCCTCCCGACGCTTGCGGACAAACAGCAGGAAGATCATCATGCTGCCGGAGACCGCCGCAAGGCAGATCCACAACAGAATGTGTGCATTGTCGCCGGTCTGCGGGGACGGTCCGAGGTTGCCCGTTTCTTGCACCCACCAGCTGAAATCTGCGATCAGGTCCTTATTCTGATACTCGTTGCCGACAGAGGTGTCGAGGTATGCGGTTATTTCGTAGTACAGCTCGTCGGTGGTGCTTTCGGCGGAAACCAGATTGTATGTAACGCTGTCGGGCATATCTTTCATCAGTCCGTCGTACATGGTCTCGCCGGTGGTGAGCAGCTTTACCTTGACCTTCAGCACCTCGGCTAATTTCTCGTAGCCCTCACGGACGGTGGCTTTGTAATGCACGGTGACTTTGTCGTGGTAGGACACCTGCACACGAAAATACTTCGTCTCGCTGTCTCCGGGGAACATATTACCGACATTGAACGGTGTGTTATCCTCCGGCTGCCTGTTGTAAAGCTCGATGGTCGCCGCTTTCTTTGCTTCGGCGGTCGTGCTTTGCGCAGGCACGGCAGAGGAAGAAGCATCGGCGGAGCTGTCCGGCATCTGTGTATCGGAGCTGTCCGGCGCTTGGCTATCGTTGCCGTCGGTCTTGGTCGTGTCCTCCTCCGGCGTGATCAGGTTATCCGGCACGGTGACGGTGGCGGGGGTATTGCTCGCGATTTTGTTATGCACGAGCGTCGCGCCGAGAGCCAAAAGGCTGACGCCGAGCAGAACGGCCAGCACGATGATGATCTTGATCTTCTTTTTCTGTTCCACCCGTTTCACTCCTTCATTCCTTGAATTTATCCTCTCTCACATAGCTTTTCACAGCAAATATCATAAATCGATTGTATTTTAGCATTGTTCGGCGGAAAAAGCAAGTGGAAAACGCCTTTTCACATCGCATTCTTGAAAAAAGTCCGTATTTATTCCCGCAAAGCGGTGTCAAACAGCAAGTTAATACTTTTTCATGCATGGTATTCTAATCAAAAACAGGAGAAGTACTATAATTCTATCGGGAGGCAAGAAAATATGTCTCAGAAGTCACGGATAAGCGGAGCAGAATACAGCTTTCTGGAGCGAGTGCCTTCCTTGGATGGTAAAAAAAGTTATGTCCTCTGCGAGGGTACTGGCGGCAAGCGTTTTGTGTGCCCGGAGGAGCTGTGGCTTGCGCATGTGCCGTGTTCGGCGAAGGCCGCCCCGGTCACGACCCATAGCTCTGTGCAGGAGAAAATCGACTGTTTCCTTACCATGTTCCGGGGCCGGGAGGGGCTGTATGCGCAGCGGTATTACAGTGCAAAAAACGGGAAAAGCGGCTATACGCCCGTGTGCAAAAATGAATGGGTGCCGGGGCTGTGCGATAAGCGCACACACAAATGCTCCGATTGCCCCAACCGGGCGTTTGTCCCCCTGACTTTCGAGGCGGTCAGGGCCCATCTCCGGGGCAGTGACCCGCTTTGCCGGGATGTAGCGGCGATTTATCCCATGCGGGAGGACAACACCACCTGGCTGCTGGCGGCGGATTTTGATGACGCGAACTGGCAGGCGGATGTTTCGGCGTTTTGTGCCTGCTGTACTTCGCGTCGTATGACCGTTTGTTTCCCTCACAGAACACCGTGCCCAAGGGTGGATTCGGCAACCTCATCGCCCTGCCGTTTCAGGGACAGGCGCAGAAAGCAGGAAACACCCTCTTTGTGGACGAGGCGTTTGCCCCCTATCCCGACCAGTGGACCTATCTCTCCACGCTGCCCAAAATTCAGCCGGAGCAACTGGCCAAGCTACTGACGGTACTATGCCGAGACAGCGATGTCGGTACGCTGGCCGGTGCGAAAGAAAAGTCACCTCCGTGGCAGCGGAAGCAGGGGCGAAAAGCGCTTTGCAGAGAGGATTTTCCGCTGCAAGCAAGGCTGACGCTGTCGAACCTGCTCTATGTGGCAAAGGTGGGTTTTTCTCAGGCCGCGTTGAACGCGCTGAAGCGAATGGCGGCATTTCCCAACCCGGAATTTCGCTCCCGACAGGCTATGCGTCTGCCAGTCTATGGAACGCCGCGCATTTTGGATTGCGGCTACGAGGACGACACTTACATTGGCCTGCCCCGTGGCTGCCGGGATACGCTGCTGGAACTGCTGGAGCAGCACCATGTCCCCGTGTCCATGGAGGACGAGCGCTGTCATGGCAGGGCGATCCAGGTGACTTTCCGCGGTGCCCTGCGCCCGGAGCAGGAACCTGCGGCGCAGGCGCTGCTTGCGCAGGACATGGGCGTGCTGTCCGCCACCACGGCCTTTGGCAAGACGGTGATCGGCGCGTATCTGATCGGCCAATGGAGGGTCAATACGCTGATTTTGGTGCAGTCCAGCGCGTTGCTGGAGCAGTGGCGGGCATCCTTGGAGCAATTTCTCGAGATCCACGAGGTTTTGCCGGAGCCGCCCAAGAAGCGGGGCAGGAAAAAGAAACGCAGCCTCATTGGCCAGGTGGGTGCCGGAAAGGACACCCGTGGCGGGATCATTGACATTGCCATCATGCAGTCGCTTTTTGAGGGTGAGGAAAAGACGGTCAAGGACTTTGTGGCGGAATACGGCATGGTCATTGTGGACGAATGCCACCATGTGGCGGCGTTTACCTTTGAAAAGGTCCTGAAAGCCGCAAAGGCAAAGTATGTTTACGGCCTGTCCGCGACGCCCGTGCGGAAGGACGGCCATCACCCCATCATTTTCATGCAGTGCGGGTCGGTCCGCTATTTAGTGGATGCCAAGAGCCAGGCGGAAAAGCGGGCCTTTTCCCATTTTGTGATCCCCCGATTCACGCGAACCCGCGCCCCGGTTGGCAGCGGCATTCAGGAATTGTATGCCGCCATCATCAAAAACGAAGCCCGAAATGCGGCCCTGGCGGCGGACATCGTGAGGCTTGTGCAGGAGGGCCGCTCGCCCATCTTGCTGACGGAGCGGAAAGAACACGCGGCGCAGCTGACCGCGCTTTTGGAAAGCCAGGTGAAGAATGTCTTTTTGCTGATCGGAAGCGATAAGCCAAAGAAAAAACGGGAAAAGCTGGCCGCGCTCCAGGCGAAACCCACCGACGAACAAGTGGTCGTAGTCGCCACAGGAAAGTACATCGGCGAAGGATTTGACGCGCCCCGGCTGGACACTCTGCTGCTGGCCATGCCCATCTCCTGGCGCGGCACCCTGGCGCAGTACGCCGGGCGGCTCCACCGCAGCTACGAGGGCAAGCGCGAGGTCCGCATTTATGACTATGTGGATGTCCACATCCCCATGCTGGAGCGCATGTATCACAAGAGGCTCCGAGGTTACGCGGAGCTGGGGTATCAGGTGAAGTTCGGCACCTCGGACGAGCCGGTCAGCCGGGTCTACGACGGCTACAACGCCATGCCCGTCTTTGAACAGGACCTGTCCGATGCCGCGCAGAGCATCGTGATCGTCAGTCCCTAT
The DNA here is from genome assembly GCA_963634265.1 of Bacteroidaceae bacterium. Lineage (GTDB taxonomy): Bacteria > Bacillota > Clostridia > Oscillospirales > Oscillospiraceae > Vescimonas. The sequence goes on from CAVHCH010000148.1 coordinate 3,758, forward strand.
CTGCAAAACGGGCGCGTTGAACGACTGCTGCCGATTTTACAGGAAGCTGTGTCCCGGGGAGTGAAAATCACCATCCATACCCGCCGCGGAGATACGAACCGAACGGACACCGTCGCCGTAATTGCACTACTGGAAGAATCTGGCATAAACATAGTCCTGCACAAGACTTTGCAGCAGCGATACGCCATCCTGGACGAGAGTGTTGTCTGGTACGGAAATGTGGACTTCCTTGCCTTTGGCCGGAAAGACGCCGATGTGCTCCGCTTCGAGAACACAGATATAGCCGGGGAGCTGCTGGCGCTGGCGGATGAATCAGAGTGCGAACAGATGATGATCTCGGAGGACTCAGGGAAGCCGTAGACGCACGGACTAAGTCTTCTCGTATGTCCGTATCGGGCTTTATTCTTGTTGCTCTCACTCTTTTTGTAAATTTTTCACTCAATACTCGAATATCTTCCACCCAGCCTTAAATATATATCGCAGGGCTCATCTACAGCCGTTAATTCTACTCGTCAAAATTGTATATCATGGGATGTACCGTTTTTTATTACTTTTGCAGTTAAATATCCTAATCCCATCATATATCAAATGCCCCAGCGGGGTTTCCCCCGCTGGGTCGAATATCAGTATAGCCTTATTTCTTGCCGAACAGCTTTACGAAGAAAGGGCTAATTCCCGAATGCACGAATGATATGGTATAATTTGTGGACAGCGGTTCCCATTTGAAAGAAAGAGAGAATAAAAATGGCAGAAAAAACGCGCAAAAGTTCTCCGCAAAGGTATTATGCCAAAGTGATCGGGGAGTATTGCTACAGAGCGATGGAAAAGGTACGAGGAAAATGCGAAAAAGAAGTCATTTGTTTATACGAGAAGTTTCCGTATGATGGATTTGCGGAAAAGCGGCTCCACCAGCTGCTGAAACGCGCGCGAATTTACGAAGGGCAAGGCCATTACGCGGACTGCGTCAGCGCAGGGATGCTGGCCTATATGTACAGCATCCATCGCTGCGCTGCTATGGGCTACACGAATGTAGAGGGATATATTGCAAAGATGCTGCGGATTTATATTATCTGCGCCATCGTTGTCTATAAGGACGCCGAAAATCTCTGCGCAGAAAATGGTTTTCGGCAGCTTAGGATCGACCAAATGGAGCGTTCCTGCGTGTGATGTCGATGTATTGATCTGGCTTTTCTTCTTCCCCAAAGTAGGTCAGTACGCTATCCTCATATTCTTCAAAAATCCCTCGATATTTGTTGTGGTGCTCTCCGAGGCTTCCGTCAGCAGTCCATCATCCGTCAGCAACGGTGTATCTAAAACAGATTTGATGCTCACGGCCACGCTGGCGCAGGAGGCAATGACCTTTTTAGAATCTGCGCAGTATTGGCTATAATCATCGCCCTCTGCCTTAACAATGTCGCTCATTTTGTAGATCAACGGCAGAAAATAAGAATCCAAGCGCGCCAGCAAATTGTAAAACATATAGGTTCTTCTGCGGATGGTCTCGCATTGCAGGGATGCGGTATTAAGCTGCGCCGCGATTTGAACGGCCTCGGCCCGGTTGGCATACGCTTTTTCCAGCTCCTTTTTTGCGGCCTTTCCGGCAACCAGGCCCATAACCAGCAGCGCAGGTCCGGCCACAAGACCGCCGAGCACGGCTGTCCCACCTGCCATACCAAGGCCACCGGCAGCGAGCGAACCGCCGCCGAAGAAGGCAAGCGTAGCGTTCGTCGCAGCAGCGCCGCTCAACGCAGAGATCGCCGTGCCGGTGGAGGCAAAGGCCAGCGCCTGTGCGGCACCGTATGCGCCAAAGGCAGCCAATGCGCCGCCTGCTGTTCCGGCAACCGCTCCGCCAGCCACAGAACCTGCAAAATTCGCCATACTGCGAAGCTCAACAAATTCCTGCTCGTCAATATGAAGCCGATGGAGTTCATCCAGCCCTTCCGTCTCTTTGAAATCTACATTTTTGATCTGTGTGAACACATTCAAAAAATCGGAAATCGTCCCATTCAATACTGCCATCTTTTCTGCGCCCAGCCGGGTCAGCGAGTTTCCGCAGGCAAGACGCTGCGCATTCAGGTACGCAGTCGACTCCTGCACCAGTTCGTTGGCGCTCTTATTGATCTGCTTTGCATTTTTGGCATCGAACCCGGCCTTTACGGTGCCGCCGATCCCAAACATTCCACTGGCGGCAGCAATACCGATGAACAAAAGCGGTAATGGCATTTTCCTTCCCTCCCATCAAAGTGCGATCAAGTCCTTGACGCTGTCGAAGATCACCGTTTTGCGCGTCGTAAGCTCATTTACACGGGCTTCGATGGTCAAATACGGGCGATCCGTCGTCTTGATCCACGCAATTTCTTTTTCAATATCCAGTATCGTCAGCATACTGCTTTCCATCTCTAAAAGGACAGCTTTGTCCATTTCCAGCTTCCGCACAATGTATTTGATCAGCTTGCGCTCGGCCGCATCATAGCTTTCGTCGCTGTATGCAATGGTCAGTAGGTTCCATACCAGGAGTCTGGGCGTGATCACGCTGTCAGCGGTTTCATTCGAGGACAGGATCGCCGCTTCCACACCGTCCTGCAAAACATCGTAATAGTCCTCCGGGTCAATGGCCTTTTCCAATTGCTCCCGGCAGTCCTTTACGATGGGCGCCTTATCGTCAGCGAAGTCCGGGTCAAGTGCTGCGCCGATGGCATCAAATTTCTCTTCCTCGCTGTGGAAAACCGTTCCATCCGCCGCCATCAAATAATAGATGATCTGCATTGCATTTTTGGCTGCAATACATTGGATCTTCGGCGCAGGGGCTTTCTCCGTCTCGCTCGCTGCGGCATCCGCCTTTGCAAGCGCCGACTTTTGCGCATCGGCCTTTTGCCGTGCTTTTTTCTCCCGGTTTTGTTTTGCATCCGCCGTCATGTCCTGCACGACCCCTTTAGCCACTTGGGCTGCATCTGTCGCTTTTTGCCAAATTCCCGTAAGGCCTTCGCCGATTTTTTTCTTTTCCATTCTTTCTCCACCCTCTCTCAGAGCACCAACGGCGTGTCCGACTCCATCAGCGCATCAAACTCTTCCTGATTTGTAAACTGCGGCTCGCGACCCAAAACTCTCTGGATCGTCACATTACCTCGGATGACAAGAGCAGAATCGCCGGTAGCGAGGCCCTGCTGCATATCCTCAAATCCGGCCATAAAGCCCTCAATATCCTGGGCAAGATAATTGCTGACCTTCAAATCAAGCTGCTCCTTGAACTCCTGAAGCTGTTTGAGGAACAGCGCCGCCTTCGCCTCGGATAGGATCATCTTTTCGTGAATGAGCTGCGCTTCCTTTTTCTCGTTGGATACCTCACGCACAATGGAGAGTGCAGCGCGGCCCGCACCCACATAATTGAACCGGGCAGCAAATCTGCCGGAAAACAGGACCCAGTTCCCGCCGGATTCGATAGCAGCGTGGATCGCCGCGTCGGCGGTATCAGCCACGGTAAAGGTCATGCTGGCAATGGTGAGCATTCGGTCAACGGTACGATTGCGGAAAGGAATAATGGATTCCCAATTGATTTTATCAACATCGCTCCAGTTCCGAATATCCTCTCTGGAAAGTTCCTGTATAAGCCTCCGCAAGAGAAAAAGTGCTCTAACAATACACTCGTTAATAATCACTGGAATTGCCTGCTTCCCGATTTGCATAGCAGCTCCCATTTCGGTGCGCAGGTCAAATTTGAGCGGAATCAACTTGCCGTTTGCATCCCGCTCCCCCAACAGCGTTCCGTTGAAGAGTTTTGAGATGTAGACCGAAAACTCCTTATACCCTTTAGCGTCTTGTTTTTTGAATAAGGAGGTGGAAGAAAGTTCTTTCAAAAGAGAAACCAGCGGCCCCGGCAACCCTGTGCCAAAACTATCTTTCATAACGGAGCCGGACGCCCCCACAACATCACTGGCCATGTGGAACACCCAGTTCACTGTGCCAAACATGATTTTCTCTGGAAAGCTCTTTCCTATGAGAGCAAGGCCATCCTCATTAAGCGACATACATTTGCACACACCCGCAACATCAGTGCCATAAACCTTTCCCGTGAATTGCGTTATGATAGAGCAAGCCAGCCCGACAGGTGTTGGATGATGCGAAAAATCGCGGAGATGATGGTAATACCCGCCGCCAAAGTCATTGGTCGCCTTATCTGCCGCAATGGGAAATTGATTTTCTAAATACCGTACAGCTCCTGCAATTTCTTTCCCGGTATAGCTCTGGTAATTTGCAATCTTCACCACAAATTTTTCAGCCTGTTCGTTGCCCCATTGGTTTGCGTAATCAAGTGAAAATTCTCCGACAAACAGCCTGTCAACCAACCCGGCAAGAATACCGCTGGCGACGGCAAGCTCATAATCTGCCTTGTCCGCATGATTGGTGTAGCGGTCAAGCTCCCGGCTGACCCGCGTCAGCTCCGCGTTCAGCTGATCCGTGCTCGGCGCTTCCACTTGCGCCACCGCTGACACAACTTCTTCCTCGGTCTCCTGTGCGGCTTCCTTCTCTTTGTCCTGCAAGGTGAAAGTGCCGTCAAGTATTCCCGTATACTGCGCCGACTGCGACCATTCGTAGCACTCATAGGCCCGGGTAGCCAAGCGGGGGTGGCTTTCGTCCTGCACCAGCATCAGCTCCAGCAGCTTATTGGATTTTGAATCATTCACAAATGATTTCAGGTCCAAAGCCTGTTTCAAGAACTCTTCTCGGTTGACATTTTTGCCATAGCCGTGGATCCGGAGCAATATATCAATGGTTTTGTCCGCCGTTTTGTCGCAGAGCACAGCCGCCCTGTCCGCCGACAGTTCGCTGCATCGGTCCCAAAACAGGAGCGCCCGTACCAGCGTTGGGGTAAGATATTTCCTGATAGCGGGAATGCGCGTCAAAGGGCTGCGGTTTATCCCATTGATGAGGTGTACCGCGATCGAATGATATAAGTAGTGCTTGCAGGCAATGTGCCCGCACTCGTGAGCCAGAACGCTGGACACCAGCTTGGCGGGAAGTGTGTTCACAAGTCCGCTTGTAACATAGATGCACGGATTAACGCTGCCGAATGTCGCTGCATTGGCCTGCTTGTCTTTCACATAATAAAGCTCCGGGGTATCAATGCCCAGCTTCTCGCAGATAGGCGGCAAGAGTCCGTATACCTCCGGCATTTGGTTTTCACTGAGGCGGATCGCCGATGACAAAAAGTCAATTTTCTCAGCCTTCTCATCGTAGTTGGCCGAATACGCTTCCACCAGCTTCACAAACTTCGGAAACTGATTCAGCGCATCTGTCGCCTGTCTGTCCAGGTCGTGCATATAAAGCTCGGCGCTGTATGCCATATCCTCACTCCCTTTCTATTGCTTCTTGTTCTCCGTATCAAACTCGACAATATCATCCAGCTTGCAGTCCAGTGTAGTGCAGAGCTTTTCCAGCACATTCACCCGGACATCTTCGTTGCGCCCCAGCTTCGCCATGGCATTGGTGCTGATCCCCGCCAAATGCGTTAATTCGGTTTTGCTGAGTTTTTTATCAATCATGAGTTTCCAAAGTTTCTTGTAATTTGCCGGCATATTTCCGCCTCCATGTGTTGTGACGCTTGTTTCTTATTAGTTTCACTATAACACGCAATTTTCAAAAGTCAAGATTTTTTTGAAAATTGCAAGATACAAAATTGGATAAATAATATTTATACTGATGAGAGTGAGGGCAGTTTCCTTAAACGAAGTGACTATGGGAGACTATCCAAAAAACGAAATGGGGTTCCAAAAGCCCTGCGGAGCAGCGACACCGGAGAAGGAAAACCGGCGGCCATTTGGCCGGGCCTATAAGAAAAACAATTTGCCGCACATCCGTTTTCACGAATTGCGGCATAGCTGTGCAAGTTTACTGATGAATCAAGGGTGCAGCTTGAAGGACATTCAGGAGTGGATGGGCCACAGCGACATTCAAACCACCGCCAACATCTACGGCCATTTGGACACCGCACGAAAGCAGGGCCTGGCCGATAAACTGAGCCAGTGTCTAACGCGTTAGAAAAGTGTTAGAAATGCCGCCGATAAAAGCGGGCAACGGGGCAAAAGGAAAACCCCGAAACCGCATAATTGCAGCGGTTTCGGGGTGGCACGCCGTGAGGGATTCGAACCCCCGGCCTTCTGGTCCGTAGGTTGTCTCAAGGGCAAATCGAAGTCGTTTCGGCTCCGATTTGCCCTTTTTAGCGTCATTTGCTCGGTGAGTTTTCCGTTGTTTCCGTCCGGTCCTGCCCGCTTTTTTCGTATTCTGGGTCAAAAGTGGGTCAAATCCGATTTTGCAGTTGCACGAGTTTGGATTTATTCCTCTGCCATTGCGTACTGCACGATCATGGGGTCATCATATTCCGCCCACATAGATTTGTTCTCGTCCAGCGTTTTGAGCTGTTCCATTTCATCGGCAGTCAGTTCAAAATCAAAAATGTCCAGATTCTGTTTCATGCGCTCTTTATGCACACTCTTTGGAATTACGACAATGCCGCGCTGAACATGCTGCCGGAGTGCGACCTGCGCGGGCGTTTTCCCGTGGGCATCTGCAATTTGCTTTACAATGGGGCTTTCGAGGATTTCTTTCAGCCGATGCTGGGCAAGCGGCCCCCACGCCTCATGCTGGATGTTGTATTTTGCCATCCACTCATGCAGATCGTACTGCTGCCAGAACAGGTGTGTTTCCACCTGATTGACCGCTGGAACGATACGGTTAAAGGTTGCAATATCTGCCATGCGTTCCGCACTGAAATTGGAAATACCGATGGCTCTGATCTTGCCCTCGTCATACAAGTCCTCCAGCGCACGGTAAGCGCCGTAATAGTCAGACAGGCATTGATGGATCAGCACAAGGTCAAGATAGTCGGTCTGAAGCTTTCGGAGGGATTCTTCCACAGAAGCCTTTGCCTTCTCATAGCCAAACTCCGTTACCCAAACCTTGGTGGTGAGGAAAATATCCTCTCGGCGGATACCCAGTTCCTTGATGGAACGCTGGATACCGTCACCAACTTCTTTTTCGTTATAGTATGCCTGTGCAGTGTCAATCAGACGATAGCCGGTTTCCAGTGCGTCAAACACACATCCTGCAGTCTGCTCCACAGGAATTTCAAAAACGCCAAAGCCAACCATCGGCATTTGAACGCCATTATTAAGGGTCACATATTCCATTTTTGTTATTCCTTTCGAGATAGATTTTCTTTTGATCCAGAAAGGAAATCAATAGGGCTTGCCCTTTGAGAAGAACTTGTTGAATAACTCTTGAATGGTCATCACAATACCTCATAAAATTCTGACCTGACTAACTTATTGTACCATACCATAAGAGTGTTGGCAACTGAATTTGATGACAGAAATATCTGTGTATTGGCATGGTGATAGTTGCCGTACTGAATATAGCGATGGCAAACCAGTGACAGTGATAGGGACACGCAGCCCTGTGGGGCTGCGGCACCGGAGGAAGCGGACACACGCCACAGGCGTGCATCCGCTTCCTCCGGTTGTTCTTTTGACTGATGAAGGACGGCCAAATGCTCTGCACGGCCGCACAAGAGTGAAGCCCCGCATTTCGGCGTGTAAGCTGATGTGTGCGATTTTTCTCAGAGAGCCGAGTGTGTAAGCGAATGTGTGGCATTTGTGGGCGAAGTTAAAAAGAAGGAAGAGGAATGGTTTTCAGAGTGTTTGTTACGGTAACTTTTTGACGATATTTGTGGAAGTGGTTTTAAGTGAAAATTCGAACTTTTTGAGCCAATTTTCTGGATGGTTATAGCCGTTCGATTTTAGCACAAGATACTCTGATCCGTACCCGCATTGCGTGGATGGACGATCAGGGAATTGAAAGGTGGAACAAAACTGGCTACCTTGACCGTTTTCCGGAAGCCTATTTTCTTGAAAAATGCTACACTGGTGAGCTTTACATTTTGCGTGGATCGGACGGTGAACTGCATGGCGCAGTTGTCCTGTTGACCGAAGACAGGCGTTGGGATGGTTTGCCTCCTGCGCACGCATACTACCTTCACAATCTTGTTTCTGCGCCAGATACCCACGGCGCGGGCCGCACGATTCTCCACTGCGTCGAGACGCTTGCCCATCAAAACGGCAAGGAAGTTTTGCGCCTTGACTGTATCCGCGGCAACGAAGCCATCAACCGTTTCTATGAACGCGCCGGCTACCTCGCTTGCGGCGAATGTAAAGACGGTCCCTATCACGGTATTCTTCGGGAAAAGCGGCTGTCTGCCACCCCACAATAAAAACGCGAGCCGATTTCATCGGCTTGTACTTGTCAAGTAAAAGTAGACACTAAAAAGAGCATATCTACAGGAAGCCCAG
>CAVHCH010000149.1:0-12089 GCA_963634265.1 Bacteroidaceae bacterium
CTGGGCTTCCTGTAGATATGCTCTTTTTAGTGTCTACTTTTACTTGACAAGTACAACTGGGCCATAGGTCCGTGCCGCTGTTTATGTGTGTGAGGGAGAATTCCGAGGTGGAGAGGAGGGCTTTATAAACGCCTATAAAAAACGCGGGAAGTGCGTTGGCATTTCAACCGCTGCACTTCCCGCATTTGTCGCTTTTCAGTAGTGAACAATACTGCTGGATATTGAATATCTGCGCTCTAGGCTTCCATTTGACCTAACTTCCGCTTTTACGGTCACTTGGTAGTCATGGCCGGATGTAACATAGTAGTATTTGTCAATTACATTAATCCTTACCTGCGTGGGAATCGTCCAAGACTTAATTGGTGAACCGTCCTGCGTCAGTGTAATGATAACATTCACATCATAATTGCCGTTATTATACACTGTAGCGGTGCAAGTAGCCTTACCAGAGCTTGAAATCTCAAGTCGGGCCGCTAAATTTGAAATGCCTACCATTCTGGGCTGAACGGTTTGAGCCTCAGCAGCCGTAGCCGGAACAATCATTGTAAAGATGATGCTCAAGGCAAGAATCAATGTTACAAATCGCTTTGTGTTTTTCTCCATATTACCTCCTAAGTGATGCTCTTTAAGCAAAATACACTGAAGAAACACCGATAGGAAGATTTTGCAACACTTATTTTTCTGAGATGTTGTTCGCAAATTTTAACATATCCTCTTCTGAAATGTTTTCTGCGATGACACAGCAATACCAAGTTCCATCTGCCTGCAGCTTCCAGACAAGCTGCTTTATATGTCCCTTATCTACTATCACGGCATCTTCGCCCTGCACTTGATGCGAGAGAGTCTCGGCATCCTCCGTGTCTATCGCCATGTTGACGCTCGTCATCTCCATAATGTTCACTGCAATATATGCCGTATTGTCGGAATTAGCGTATTCGTACACGCGATTCGCTTCATGCGTATCCGTGTGGGTCAATTCAACTCCCTCCGGCAGCCACCCAGCGGTGATTTCGGGGACTGCTGTGCTGTCGGCGTCGGTGTCCCCCGGCACGAACTTGATCTCCGTGCGGTCGTCAAAAACCTCCATCACAAAGTTCAGCGTTTTCGCACGGAAGCTCTCGGATGTTGCAAAGGCTGTTGTAAACAGTAGGAGAGTCATGAGAGCCACAATAGCGACTTTGTTTAAGACCTTCCCGAATCCTTTTCTGTAGCGCCTCAAATGATTTTTAGCGGTCTTGCGCAGGATGGTTTGCTTGCACCGGCGGTTCAGCTCCTCCGGGATCACCACCTCGCCGCTTTCCTTCAGTCTCTGATTCTCTTCTATTGCCTTGCGGCCTTCGGCCTCTGCAACTTCGTCCATGATAAGCGAGAACAGTGCATCCTCATACTGTTCTACCAGCCGTTCTCGTCTCGTCATATCCATTCGACCTCCTTTTTGGTAATGATTTTCAATGCATTTCTGCGTGCACGGGTCAATTTCATGCGTATACTGCTTACCTTGCATCCAATTTGTTTTGCCAGCTCGGCATCGGACAGGCAAAGGAAATACTTTCCTTCCAGCAAAGTACGGTCAAGTACGGGCAGTTCGGTCCAAGCTGACACCAGTTGTTGCCGATTTTCTGCCAGCAGCAGCAACTCCTCTAGCGATAATTGCGATTGTATCTCTGCAGCCCACATGGTATCGTAGTAATCTTCCTGCCTTGCCTTTCTCCGGCTTTCCTTGCGCAGAAAATCAATTGATGTATTCCTAACAGTAGAGACGATATAGGCGGCTAAAATGCAACGCTCCATGGCCCGGATGGTGGAAATTTTTTTAATAAGCCGTTCTAAGCTGTCCTGAACGATTTCCTCCGCATCATGGCGTGTCGGCGCAAACCTCAGCGCAGTCTTAAAAAGCAGCGGCTCGTATTCCTCGTAAAGTTGAGTCATAAATGTGCAATCCTGCTCATTGTCCAAAGTAGAAATTATAATGGAAAACATTTATCTCTCCTCTATATCAAACATTGGCTTGCAACATGTAGCAATTGGGATGTACATTAGGATAAAATAAATCGCATATAAAAACGCACTTTAGTATAAATGGATTTTTGGGCAAAATCAAGGAAGAAGTTTGGCTAAAGAAAAGCAGGGGTTTGCAAAACTTCCATTTTTAGAAAGCACTTTACATCTACCCGCTTATATACTAAACACCCCTCATTCGAAAATGCAACACAAGTATGCCCCGCTAAAGGCTCTTCAAGTTATTTCATTGAAAACTTTAGTTAAACTAAAATATATGATATAATTTAATTGAAGTTATTGCAAATCTATACCTTTCGGCGCATTCCCTTTGGCCATAATATAATAATGGCATCAAAATAAGGGAGAAAAAATATGGCGGCGTTTGGCGATCTGCTTTCGGAGCTGCGGCGGGACAAGAAAATGACGCAGGATGACCTTGCGAAGGTTCTGTTTGTGTCCCCCGGCACCATCTCCAATTATGAAAATAACATCCATTTCCCCGATGTTCCCAAGCTGATACAGATAGCGAAGTATTTCGGCGTAACAACGGATTACCTGCTGGGCCTTTCGTCCTGCGACCTGTCCCCCGAGGTGCTGGAGAAGCGGACGGCTTCGGGGAAAACATGGAGTCAGACCATTGCGGATGTCCAAGCCCTCACGCCCGGCAGGCAGCGGGCGCTGTTGCGCATTCTGGACGACATGCGCACGGCCTCCATCATAGAAACGCTAAAAAAAGAGAAGGAATAAAAGCCATGCTTCCAATATGTATTTTAACCATCGAAGATGAGAGCGACCGCGAGTTTATGGCCGGGGTCTACACTCAGTACCAGTGGCTGATGTACGACACCATCAAGCAGGTGATGGGCGACCACTGGTCTGCGGAGGATGTTGTGCAGATAACTTTGATACGGCTGATAGACAAGCTGGAAAAGCTGAAGACCCTGGACGAGCGGCACATGGTGAATTATATCATCACCGCCTGCAAGCACACGGCATATAACGAGGTGCGTAAGCATACCCGGCACCCTGTGTTCAGCATGGACGAAGCGCGCAGCACCGAGGACGGGCCGCATATGGCACATAACATGGAGTCCCGGCTCATTCACGAGGAAGACCTGCGGCGGATGGCTGGCATTTGGGACAAGCTGGACGAGCGGAGCCGCTTCGTGCTGGAGGCTCGGTACATCCTGGAGAAAACGGACGAGGAGATCGGTAAGACCCTGGGCCTCACGCCCGGCAGCGTCCGTATGGTCCTCACAAGAGCACGCAGAAAAGCCTTTGACCTCATGGAAATGGCCGAGAAATAAATAATGAAAGCCACCCCTGACTCGCGAAATCGGGGGTGGTTTTCATTGACTTGCAATATCTTTTACTATGTAAAAAATTAAACCCCAAAGGATCGGCTGGAAAGATACTCCCAAAAATTATTTCATAGATTGCTTTAAGATATGCGCTGTATTGATATTGAACAAACATGCGCTTATGCCACCATCCTCACTATATACACCACCGGCAGGACTGCCAGCAGTGGGAGTAGAAAGGCCAGTATGCTGTTTTCTGTTCTCTTGGCCGCCAGGGCAGAGACGGCCACGGTCACTCCGCCCGCCAGCAGCAGGAGCGCTACCCCCGCCAGCATGTACCCGGCCAGGCTCCACGCATCCCCCAGGGACGCCAGGACCTCCGCGCTGTTGGCCTGGGCCGTCAGCAGCAGCGGGCCGTACAGCCGCCGGATGCTCACCAGCCGGGGCAGTCCCGCCGCCGCAGCCGCAGGCAGCAAAAATGCCCACGCCCACAGCAGCTTCCGCCGCCACACCTGCCGGGTTTTCCCCGCCGTCCGCTGAAGCCGCGCCACACCCGTGTCCGCATCCATCGTGAAGCAGCGGGAGGCCGCCAGCGCTACCGTCAGGCAAAACAGCGCCGCCTGCACCAGCCCGGCCCGCTTCCCGGCCGCGCCCACCAGCAGGCTGTACGGCGTCTGATAGAGGTAGACCTGCCCCTCCCGCAGGGATTCATATTGCATCTTCGCTTTCTCAAAGGATGGCTGCGCCTCTAACGCATTGCGTAGCTCCTGCACGGCGGGGTTCACCCCCGCGTCGTCGCCATATAGCTCGTATGCTGCCGTGATCTTCTCGCTTAGGTCCGCAAACCGCCGCTCTTCTGCCTCCAAAAAGGCGTCCTTTTCCGCCGACGGCGCGCCGCTCAGCTCCATAGAGTACGCCCGGTACTGCGTCTCCTCCCGGCTCTGCGCGAAGTGCTTTTCCACCGTCAGCGTCAGCGAGGCCGCCAGCAGCAGCGCCAGCACCGCCACCCCGCCGCAGGTGATAAACAGCTTGTAGCCCTCGTACCATGTTAGGCTGCGCCGCCGCGCCCAGTGCGCCCGCCGCAGGACCTTCCGCTGCGCCGTGCCCCTGCGCGGCGTGCGGCAGAAGCCCCAAAGCCCCGCCCCGTAGGCCAGGCCCAGGCCCGCCGCCAGCCCCGCCACCGCCGCCGCAAGCTGCGGCACCGGCGCTCCCAGCAAATTCAGATACAGCAGCCCCTGGAAAAACCGCTGCCCCTGGGACAGCCCCGTCAGGCTCACCGTTTGCAGCCACAGGGAAGCGCTGCCCCCCAGGGCCGCCGCCAGCGCGGCTATGCACACCGCCCCGAAGACGGGCACAACGATGCTCCGGCTCCCGCTGCACAGGGCGAATAAAATTGCCCCGCAGCACAGCGCCCATAAGTATTTCAGCAGCAAAAACGCCGCCAAAAATCCGCCCACGGAGATAGGGTATGCGCACCCCTGGAACCCATACACCGATTGTAGGGCCTTCCCCCAGTTCTCCGGCCCGAACAGCCACAGCGCAATACCCGCGTTGGAGCCGTACAGCAGCAAAAACCCCGCGGAGAGCACCGCCGCCATGGCCCCGAACTTTTGCCGATACAGCCACCCGCGCCCCCGCCGGGTGGTGCGCGTCAGGGCCAAAAGCCCGTTGCCCCGCTCCGCCGTCAGCAGCCACAGCCCGGGCAGCAGCGCAAACAGCAGGCACAGCCCGTCCGTCAGCGGAAACGCCGTGAATAGCTCCGTCCCCCCGGAGAAGGACGCCTCCGCGGTGGTCCCCGCCAGCTTTTGGTACGCCGCCATGCTCCGCTCCACGGTTTTCACCGCGAAGCTGTCCGCAGGCCCCATGAGCCCTAGCTTCAGCTTGATCTGCGCGTCGCCCACCAGCCCGGACCGGTACGCCTCATAGTCCCGGCACTGGTCCAGCCGCTCCAGCACGGCCCGGTCCAACTGCAGCTCAGACCAGGAACTCCCGGTGAGATAGTCCCCGCCGTCCACCAGGTCGCCCCCGTTCCAGATCTGTTCCTCCAGCGCCGCCTCCAGCTCCGCCGCCTCCTGCCGAACCGTCTCCGCCTGGGCAAATTTTTCCTGCACCTGTCCCATGGAGTACCCCATAGGCGTCTCTGTACACTTCTGATAAAACGCCACCGCGTTGTAAAGCACCACGATCACCAGCAGCAGCCCCAGCCGCCGCTGCGATACGATCTTCTTCCACTCATATCTCATAGCGCCGCGTCCTCTTTGAAAAAGTACAGGTACACATCCTCCAGCCCCGGCCGAACTGCCTCTGCCCGGCCCGGCGGCGTCTGCTCACTGAGCAGCCGCACCCGCAGCTGCGCCCCCTCCCGGCTCACGCCGCAGATGGTAAACTGTTTTTCCAGCTCGCCCAGCCGCTCCGGCGGGACCTCCGTCTCCCACACCAGGCCCTCCAGCTCGCCCGTCAGCGCCGCCGGGTTGCCCTGGCGCACGGCCACGCCCCGGTCCAGCAAAAGCAGCTCCTGGGCGATGAACTCCACATCCTGCACCACATGGGTGGACAGCAGCACGATCTTGTGCAGCGCGATTTCGCCGATCAGATTCCTTACCGCAATGCGCTGCCGCGGGTCCAGCCCCGCCGTAGGCTCGTCCAGCACCAGAATGTCCGGCTCGTGCAGCAGCGCCTGGGCCAGCATCAGTCTCTGCTTCATGCCCCCCGACATGGTCCGTATAGGCCGGTCCTGCACATCGGAGAGCGCCAGCGTGTGCAGCAGCTCCTCCGCCCGCCGGGCCGCCGCCCGCTTCTCCAGCCCGTGCAGCGCGGCCATGTAGGCCAAAAACTGCCAGGGCGTAAAGGATGGATACAGCGTCTGCTGCTGGGGGCAGTAGCCCACCCGGCGGCGGAACCCCTCGCCCAGCTTGGTCGCGTCCTCGCCGTCCAGCAGCACCCGCCCCTCGGATGCCTCCAGATTCCCCGTCAAAATGTTCATCAGTGTGCTTTTCCCCGCGCCGTTGGGCCCCAAAATGCCGTAGATGCCCTCCGTCAGCGTCAGGTCGATGTCCCGCAGGGCGGTGACCGCCCCGTAGTGCTTGGTGATGTGTTCAAACCGCAGTTCCATAGCCGTCCTCCTCAGTCCCACGCAGACACCAGTGTCACATTGTCATACCGCCCGGCGAAGAAATCCGCCTTGCTGATCTTGTAGTAGCCGCGTTGGCCGTCAAAGAGCCCCACGAAATACTGCGGCGTTTCGTAGGCAGCTCCAAACCGTATGCAGTCCTCGCCCATAGCGCCCTTCAGCTCCGCAGGCTCTCCGCCCAGCGGGGTGATATAGCAGCCCAGGACATTATTTGCATCCCGGGTGATGGTCAGGATCTTCCCGTCTTCAAAGGAATAGTTGACCAGGTCCTCCTGGGTCAGCCGATAGGTATTGTCTCCCGTAGCCAGGTCATAGGTCCACAGGGATTTATCCAGTTGATACAGCAGCAGGTCATCTTGAATGCACCCGCCGTATTCCGTGGGTTCGGTATATCCGTCCGCCCGGCTGTCCACCAGCACCGTATAGGTGCCGCTGCGCAGGTCGTACAGCCGAAGCTCCTTCAGCCCGTGGGCCTTCTCAAAGGCGTCCCACGCGGCGATGTACTCCTCGTATTCTGCATAATCGTCAAGTTGGGGCGGCTGCCCCGAGTAGGTGCGGCATTCCACCGCCGCTACGCTGGTGGACGCGCCATAAAAACAAATATATTCACCGCTGCGCCCGGCCTCCAGCTTCGTGAGCTCGCCGGTCTCACCATTGATCCACCACAGAGCGTATCGGTCTTGGTTCTCATCATCCCGCTCCGCCACCGTCAGAAAAATATTCCCGTGGCTGACCGATGCGGAATTTGAGGATAGATATGCTGCCCCCTCGGAGGCTGTGATCCGGCCTATCTCCGTCCGGCCCGTCTGCCCCAGCGGACAGCGCGCCACTGTCAGCGTCTGCATGTCTTCGCTTTCAGTCATGGTGTACACAGTGCCTTGATATATGGCCATTTCTTGCGCGCCGCCCAAATAGGCGGGGCAGCTCTCCCCGCTGTGGCTGCACCCGGCCTGGGGGCACAAAATAGCCAAGCTGCCGCTCTCCAGGTCGTAGTATGACAGCACCCCATTGCTGGCGCAGTAAAGTCCGTCCGCCTGAAAGTCACCAAAAAAATTTTTACCCATACCCGCCGGGGCAAACTGCAGATTCTCTCGCGACACCGCCCCGCTCACCTCTGCCCCAGGCCCCGGAGCAGGCTCCTGGTCTCCGCTCCCGCAGCCCGCAAAGGTCAGACACAAAACGACCAGCAAAAGAACATAGATTTTTTTCATGCGTACCTCCTATTTTTACAAAACACCTGGCGAGATGGCTGGTTTTACACGAAGATGGTCAATTTATCTGAATAATATGGTCAGCCCACAGAGGCCTTAAGTGTAACTGTTGTGTCACCGTACAAAATAACAGAACCGCCCATACCTTTAATTCCACGGTACTCATCAGCAGTCATGTTAAAGGGGACCGTTCCCGATTTTGATAGACCTACCATAGGGTATTTCGTATCAGATTCACCGTCGCTTCTTGGGATGTATCCATTATGTGCGGTTTCATATGTTACGAAAACTTTTTCGTGGAGACGGCGCACATTCGCTGCTGTATTACATGTCGTATAAGCTGCGTGATTTGAATCGGTGTGAATTTCAACCCTAACAGAATACGGCTTTCCATTTATTTTGACGGTACCGTCTGCGTAGCCTCTCCCGCGGGGTGCCGCAAATGCAGGTACGGCCAATACCAAAGCCATGGTCAGCGCCAAGATAACTGTAAGTAGTTTCTTCATTTGTCAACATCCTTTCTTTAATTCTACCATCTCGCCAGGCGTTTATGTGTCTCTCTATTTGTTAAGACGAATGAAGCAGGAAAATTGCAACATGTTTTTAAAAATATTTCCATTTGCGCAGACTTAGCATCATTTCTTTTTGTTGTTTTAGTGCGTCCAATAGAGTGGGTGAATCATGTTGAGACACAATGAAAAAACGATTTTTCCTCCCGTGTAAAAGCAAATTTTTATTTCTGCACATAGATGTGACAAGAAGCTCCTGCAGCGAGTCATTTTCTGCTGCAGGAGCCTTTTTTTACTGTGTGTATGCCGAAATAGCTTCAGCAGAAGCCCGCCCAACAGCAAAAAGAAAGGCAGCGCGAACATAAGTAGAATTACCTATTGCGATATACTTGGTAGTTGAGCAACGCGAAAAAACAATTACCAATTAAAGCGTGTGAAATACAAAAGCGGGAGGGGACAAACCGCATTATTTATAGAAAATATTCATTGGGGGTATTCGCATGGATATCTACGCAAATGAAATTGAACTGTTGCATTTTTTCAAATAGGGTGTTTATTTTACAATGGAGAAAAATGTAGTAAAATGCGCAGCAGAAATTAATAGGGCAAAACCCATATGATTTGCTCAATGTATGGCCCTATTATTGCAGGCACAACTAACCCTAGCAAAGCACCTATTCACAAGGCATTGAAATTTAAAAATTAGGAGATGAGGGAATGGACATATTGGAATTTTTCTTTGGAAACGCTGTTGTTTTTCAGGTGATCTCGTTTTTATACGATATCACTCTTGGCGCAGCTTGTTGCTTTGGCGCACTGAAATGGCGGCGAGGCTTGATAACGACGGCTTCTATCGGGTGGGGTATTTTTCTCGGATTTGGTTTTGCTATTCTTTTGGCCCAATATGTAGATGCCAGTCTGACTCTCTTGCTGTTGCTTCCCATTATTGGGATGATTCTACTTCCCATTTTGGCATATAACATTGCCGGTGTGAACCGTTTCATTTTGGGGTACATAGTTAGCAGCAAACTGTTTTTTATGGCGACAACCGTTATAGCAAAAAATGGGGATATGGACATCCTTTCTGCACTATTATACCCGCTTATCGGTGGTGCAGTGGTTGGCTTGATCCTTATGGCTTGGACCAAAATTCGTGTGAGCGCATTTGTCCTTGGCTGCACTTTTATTGGAGCAAGTGAGATTGCACCAAACATTTCAAAATTGATCAACGGGACGCTTTTCTCTGCTACTGGGGATATTAGTTTTCTGTTTGATCCAATTGATGCGCTTTTTGCGGTCTTCGGTATTGAATTGACAGATGGATGGACGCTCGGAGCAATGATCGTGCTGATGGTGATTTTCGGGTATCGTCAGATCCGCACCATGAAGCGCAAAGGGATCCCGTTGGACGCCCCCCTTATTGGATTTGAAGTTCCAGAAGACAAAGGAAAGAATGGGCGTATTTATACGGGAAAAAATAGCCATATTGACACGATGGAATAAATATGTCACTTTAGGGAGACGCACACTGTAGCAAAAGTATATATTTGCGCATTGCGCATGTTGTTTTTATGCTGGCCAAGAGTTCAAACAGGCACTTGCAGCACCATTCTCCCTGCCAAGTAGCTACTGGCAAAGCCATCCGCAGCAGAAATCCGCTAACGCAGCCCGCTGGTGCGCCCATTAGCCGTTCACATGGCACTTAGTAGAGATAGATCTGCTACTCCGGCAAAGCTCTTTGCTACGCTTTGACTTTCTATCATGAATACTTGTTCTTTCTCTGCCTTAATATCCTTCGATAAAGTGAGATCTTCTTGATGCGCCACGGTGACGCTACCCTTATGACAGGTTGAAAGCGTACTTCCCCCTTGGCGGGAAGTACGCTTTTCTTTGCCGTGAACTCTCGTTATGCGTCGCTAGAATATCACCGCTTTTTACGAGAGGCCTATTTAACTTTGCACCGTTCCTCTGCATCAATTTGTTCGAGAAAATTCGTAAAAGAGCAAAACAATAACGAGACACTTCCTGTTGCAACACCAGTGGTCATGGTCATTAGATAACCGCTATGCTCACCACCAGATAAATAGAAAACAAAAATATTAGCGATAATACAAATTGCAATAACAACTAGACATCCGTTTTCAACTTGCCGGGAGGGAAAACTTATGTGTAAACAGAAGGAAAAAGAGCGTGAGTGCTCGATGATATTTATGAATACCCCGATTACAGATAGCGCAGATGATGTAATAGGTTTTTCGACATATGTAGAAAAGTTAGATGCAGCCATTGCGAACGGAGGACAGATGATAGCCCTTACCTCTCCCTTCGGAGCGGGTAAAACTAGTATTGCGGGGCTTCTTCAAAACAAATATAAAAATGATTCTAAAAAGCGTGTCGTTAAGGCTTCGATGTGGTCACACCTGTCCTCGACTATCAATGAAGCACAAGTCAACGGGGATACGGCGGAACTTCATAAAGGGTTTGTATATCAGCTAATCACACAGCTTAATAGGCGAAAAGGCCAGTATATTAGTCGCTTACTTAATCCGAGCTTCGGACTCTTAAAAGTACAGATAAATAAAGTTCTCTATTGGTTTTACACTATTTCGGCACTTATTTTATTTTTATTCGGCTATATTCTGCCAAAAAAGTTTAATTTTTCGTTGCCTTTTTTAGGGGAAAATGCTGCCTCCTGGGAATGGATTATGGTTTTTATCTCTGTTGTATTTATTGCGCTTATTGTTACACGAGCGGAAATAGTATTTTCCTCGAACAAATCTGAAGGAGGCCGCAAAATAGATACCAATGAGATAATGCAACTATACCGTGCAGAGGTGCTGGGTTATAAATTGAAATTCTGGAAGGAATTGAAGTGCTGTAATAAAGGCCACCATTACATTGTAGTGATTGAAGATCTTGATAGAACAGACGATGGCGAAGCTGTTATAAATTTTTTAAAAGAGCTCCGGAGATACTATGTCCCAGAAAATAACCCAAGTAGAGGCATAGTCTATAAAAATAAAGTTACATTTCTAATAAATGTAAAACCAGAAGCATTGCTCTTTGACGCTGAGTGTACAGAAGACGAACATGAGCATTTGTATGCAAAGCTCTTTGATTTTGTGCTCAATCTACAGACGATCAATATTGATGATTATAATACTATTTTAGAAGAACTGTTACAGCAAAAGAAAAATGCGCTGCAATTACTTGGCTTTAATTGTGGGGGTAGGATGATTGACATTCCCGGCATGCGTTGGATGACTCGGGGAAAGCGTGTCGGCATCAGAGAAATCAAAGACCGCCTCAATACTGCTTTTTCGTTGTATGAATCATTGAGGCAAAAATTTGGTGATACCATCGAATTTGAAAAGTGCGCAATATTCGCTTTTATAGCTACGGAATATGAAGCGGATTTTCATACGACGGATGACCTTGCATTTCAGAAACTCGTAAGTGCATACCTAAAAGGCGAACTTAACGATTCGAAAATTAATGAGGTTCTATCAAAAAAGTGTTCAAGTTACAAAAAAACTGTGTGTGATCTTATAGAATCCAAACAAATCAACAATAATTATAGAATCTATTTTTACAATTATCCAAAGTCGGGCTGGGTGCTGTCTTCCGACGAAGCGGTTGTTCAGCATGCAATACTTTACGATGAGGCTTTGGAGTCTTTGGAAGACTCAATACAGAAGGTGGTTCAAGACGGGTCTACAATCATTCGGGACTCTATAGAAAATCGCAGCAATTTGGGGCTAATGCTTCCAGATGTCGTTTTCAGGAACGAAGAGCTTTACATGCAGAGCCTTAAATACGCATTTCCAAAGGTTGTTATGTGGATTCAAAAATTAGATTATTCGACTGATGCCAGTGAAAAGACAATTGAGCAGCTAAAGAATCTTCTTCATTTTGATTCTTCCCGAACAACTTATTC
>CAVHCH010000150.1:0-9622 GCA_963634265.1 Bacteroidaceae bacterium
CCAAGATTGTCAAGCCCATTGCGAAAAAAAGTTGAAAAAAATCAGTTCTGATTTTCGGCAAGGTTGGCGATATGTCGGTTAAATAGGTCGGCGGCGGTTTCATAGTTAAGGATTTTGCGGGGCATGGCGTTTATGAGGGCGGCGACTTTATCGCAGTCCTTTTGCGTGACCTTTGCCATGCTCTTGCCTTTGGGGAAGTAGCGGCGGATAATGCGGTTGTTGCGTTCGTTGCTGCCACGCTCACAGGAGGAATAGGGGTGGCAGTAGTAGACCGTCAGACGCTTGTTGCCGTGGCGGTCATGCTCCATGCCGTGGCAGTCCTGGAACTCTGCGCCGTTGTCCACGGTGATGGTCTGGAATGTGCCGCGTGGGAACTTGGGAATGATTCTGTCCAGGGCTTTAGTGGTGGCGGCTGCGGTCTTGCTGCTGGCTCTTACAATGACCTCAAAGCGGGTCAGGCGTTCGGTGAGGACAAGGAGAGACTGCCGCTTACCTTCTGCGGTGCCTATGACACTGTCCATTTCCCAATGTCCAAAGGATAAGCGGCGGTTTATATAGGCTGGGCGGCGGTCTATGGGTAGGCCCTTGGGCGCTCTGCTGGCCTTGACCTTGCCGGGCTTGCGTTGCTTGCGGCGTGGCTTTTCCGGGAGGTGCTTATTGGTCACGCCGGGGATATAACCCCGGTCTATATAGCGATAGAGGGTGGAGGTGCTGACTGTCCATTCTTTGGCTCTTTTCTTTTGGCTTACGATAATATCAATGGAGATTCCATGCTTGACTTGCCGGGCAACATCTGCGGCGAAACCGTAGTTGTTGCCCAGCTTTATTTCCGGGCCCTTTGTGGTGGCGTGGTAGTCGGCATGGTCTTGTGCGATCTGCGCGGAGTAGCGGAATGGGCGGCGGGTGGTCTCTGCGCCGAGATGTGGGTAAAGACCATGCTTGACTTCCCGATAGATGGAGGAGGGGGCAAAGCCGAGAGAGGAGGCAATGGCGGAGCAGCTTTGGCCGTGGTTATAGAGTTTTTCGATGAGAAGTCGGTCATTCCAGTCTAAACGGCGGTATTTCTTCATGGCTATTCCTCCTTTGAAAGTGTAGATTCAAAAGTCCATAAAATGCAACAAACGCCGGGGCATTTCTGCCTTGGCGTTCGTTTTTCTCCATATTACCACACTTTTCCGCGTGTTGCAAGTGCCTGGTGTCCGCTGCGGCGGGGACGGGGACAGGCACAACGCTGCGGCGTTGGGGCGGGTGAACTTTCGCATATTAACTTTTTGCCTGTGGCAAAAACTTAATATACGGTTTCACCCTGGGTATTGAGCTATCGCTCAATGTCGGAATATGATTTTTTACTGTTCTCCTTTGCTGAAATTTTCTTAACGGGCGACGGGCGAAAACTCAAAGGCAAAAATCGCGGGGGAAGATTTTTCCCTTCGGTTTACGCCCATCACCCTAAAAATTATAGCAAAGGAGGTAAAAAATCAAATCCGACATAGGGGCTCAGGGTTCAAATCTAAAGACAAATTTACCGCTTTGCGGGAGAACAAAGGAGAAAGACAAAATGAAAGAAACAACGAAAATGAGCAGAGCCGTGGGACAACTGGAAAAGATTTACAATACCCTTAATGCCGACTTGTTCGGCGGGGCGCTGCCAGTGCCAATTATAACGGTGCAGAGCAAGCCGGGGACTTACGGCCACTGCACTACCTCCAAGGTGTGGAGGAACAAGGAAAGCCAGCAGTACGAAATGAACATAGCCGCCGAAATGCTGTCCATGGAGATTGAGGAGGTACTGGACACGCTTATACATGAGATGGTACATCTGCATTGCCGGGAGAACGGCATACAGGAGGTAAGCCGAGGCGGGAAGTATCACAACGGCAAGTTTAAGGCGCTGGCAGAGGAAAAGGGCCTTGTGTGCTACAAGGCCGGGCAATACGGGTGGAACACCCGGGGACACGACAACGACAAACTAACGGAAATGGCGCTGGAAAAAGGATGGTCTGAAATCAAAATCAGCCGGGGCGGGCATCAGAGGATCAGCATACCAGCCGGGGGAACACAGAGCAGCGGGACGGCCATGGAGCCGGAGGGCGGCAAGCGGCCCAGCAGCACAAGGAAATACCAATGTCCGTGCTGCAAGAACAGCGTTCGAGCCACCAAGGCGGTCAACCTCATTTGTGGGGACTGCATGGAGAAAATGGAGGTGGTAGGATGAAACAGGCGAAAGAATATCAAATGAGCATACGGTGCTATTTTCCGGGCATAGACAACAAGACCCAGCACTACCAGGCAATGCCGCTCAAGGACATTGCAAGATGGATAGAGGCGTATCAATTCACACACCCCAATGTGGAGAGTATCACCGTACGGGTACGGTGCAAAGAGACAAATTGAAAGTGTAGATTCAATTTTACATTCCCCGCTTTATCGTGAGCAGAGAGAAAGCCCCCGCCAGGCGGCGGGGGCTTTGGTATACCGGGCCAGGGGGGGCAGGTGCGGGGGCTTTACCATACTTCCCATTCCTTTTCCGGGAGGGGCTTACGGGCCAGGGTGTTGAACAGCTTCCAAAGGGGCGGGCAGAATATTAGCTTCGTGCCGCCAGCCAGGAACGGAACGAAAAAGTATTCATCACATATTTCTTTGGTCATGTCGTTGATACCAACTCTGCGACCGATTTCTTTTCTTTTGATGAAGAACGGGAGCAGAGAGGGCTTTATAAGGTAGATATGGCGGGCGAGTTTACGAATCTTTATGTCTACATCCAGGCCCTGGGAAAAGAAATCAACATCTAATTGATAATGGCGGTGGTACTTGAAGAAGTAAATTTCATCGGTGGTCATTTGCATTTTGCGGTTATCGTACTCAAGACCGGCTTCATCAATGATGAGACGACCGTCACACATCATGTATTTACCCCAGTCGGATTTTTCGCATTTATATGCGCCGGTAATGCCGAAGTTAGACCACACCTTGCGACCTTTTTTCATATCCCTTTTGGCAAGGTAGGCGGCAAAGGTAGATTTACCGGCGCCGGGGATGCCGAAATAGAGGGAGAGGGCAACGGGCTTTGCTTTCATGAGAACACTCCTTTTGAAAGTGTAGATTCAAAATAAAAGGAGGGTGTGCGGCGAGCGCACGCACACCCTCCTTTTTGTTAAGCGCGAGCAGAGAGCAGGCGCTTGAACATACCGACACCCAGGCCACACAGGGGGATGCCGACACAGCACAGCAGCAGGATAGGCTGGGCTGCAATGGTGGAAGCAGTAGTTCCGACCCAGCCGATGGCAGAGGTGAACACGGAACCGACAGCAGTCAGCAGAGCGTCCATAGCATAATCTCCTTTCAGCAAAATTTAGGGGCGACAGGTTAGGCGCGGGCAGACAGCAGGCGCTTGAACATACCAACGCCCAGGCCACACAGGGGGATGCCCACACAGGCCAGCAGCAGGATAGGCTGGTCCGCAATCTCAGCGGCCACATCGCCAACCCAGCCGATAACGGAGGTGAACACAGAGCCGATAGAGGTCAGCAGAGTGGACACAGTCACAGCAGCGGGAGTACTTGTCAAAATCGCTCCTTTCATCAATGATTTTTGAGTAAGCTCCGCAAGATGCCAACAACGGCAGCGAAGCATATCAAACTAAAGAGATAGAAAACAGGCGGGGCAATGAGGAAGTCACAAATGGCGTTGAGGATCGCCGTGCAGAACGCTATCATGTCATTCATCGTTTGAACACCACCCCGATAAGCCGGAAGAAGCTATACAGCACAAGGGCGAATAGAGCCACACCGGCGAGATACGGCCAGTCCACACCGGCCATGCCTTGCAGCGGCGTACCGGCTGCATCGGTCACGGGGGTGTAGGTACCGAAGATGGAAATTATAAGGTCACGCATAGAATCACCTCGTATCGTTTTTACGGGCAGGAGGAAGCCGAAGCCGCCGACTGCCACGGGAAGCGAGTTCTTCACCGTCAGAAACAGTGCCAACGGGAAAACCAAGGATAAGGGAGAGGAAAGAAAGAGAGATGGGAATAATGGCAAGGCCGACAAGGAGGACGGCAAAAGAGAAACCAAGGCCGGGGACATCGGTCTTTGTAAAAAACTTCCAGGCATAGCCGAGGAACACTTTGATACACCGAATAACATCAGAATCAAACAAACAAGCTCGCCACCTTTCCGAAAATACCACCGGTTACGGAGACAAGGAACTGAACGATATGGTAAAGCACCTTGATAAGCGCCACACCGACAAAAATAGAAAAGATGGTAAAGATTGCCGAAACAATCAGATACAAAGGCGCGGGAAGCCAGCCGAAAAGCGAAACAATGGAAGAAAACATTTATTTACTCACCTCTCTAATAATGCGCTGAATAGCAAGAATCAAAATTGCACCGAAAACAAAGTAGACCGTAAGTCGAAGTGCGAAGGGAAACGAACTAAATAAATCACGGCACATACCGAAAAAACTGCCGCAAGAACCAAGAATGGAAACGATGGAGGACAAAAAGCCATCATCGGCAGGCGTATTGCAAACGGAGCAAATACGGCTTTCATCATCATGGAGAAATTCACCGAAATCATGAAGTTGTTTTGAACCGTAAATATCACCGCAATATGGACAAGCAGACCAATGAGCCGTCTTATCATGCGTCAAAACAAAATAATGCGGATGGTTAGGGTCAATCTTGCCGCAATCGCACTTATAAGTTACAGGGTCGTAAGAATGTTGATGCGGGTCGTTGCAATTACCACCATCGCAAGCACAGAGGGCAAACGCAAGCATAATTGCCGCAAAGACCGCAAGAATCCGCTTTTGCATAATCATTCACCGACCTTGATTACCAGCTTCATAAGGCCGAAGACGAGAATAGAGCCGAAAATGAAGTAGATGAACATACGGAGAGAAAACGGCAGAGCACCGAAAAAGTCACGGCAGAATCCAAAGAAGTCGGTTATGTCAGTAAAGAAAAGGACAATGTTGGTTATCAATCCCATATACTGACCCCCTCACCGAGCGAAGATTCCGCATTATCAAAATAGAAACCGTTAAGAGAATCCATACTGCCATCTACACCGGACAGAGCGCCGTCCACGCAGAACTTAAAGAGAAACTGAAGCAATTTGCCGGAAGCGCTCAGAGAATCAGCAGCAACACGTCCAACAGAAGTCTGATTGCCGTCTTCATCCGTAAGATAGAACACATTATAAATATCGCTGGAGGAATCCACAACAACATCCGTAAAATGATTAACGGTGTATTCCGCTTCCTTCACGACCACCTCAACCTTGGGATTAAGGTCAACAGCATCTATTTTCTGCGCAAGGCCGAGCAGTCCCACAACCACGGCGTTCAGCGTGGGAAAAGTGGTGGAGGGGTCAAGAGTACCGTTTTGATAGGCTTGCGCAAGCTGGCCAATCGTGCCGAAGTTGGTATACAGCGCATCGGAAGAAAGCGACACAGAAGCACCGGCAGAAGCGCGAGAAGCGTCTGAAGCATAGAAAAGGGTATTATTGCTCTCGCCGAGATAGAAGGTCTGGTCTTCATAGAATTCATTGATTCCATTCACGGACTTGGAGAGCGTACCTGTACCCCGAATGAAGTAACCAGTATTGCCGCCAACGGTGGCATGAACGATACCGAGGGAATCAAGGACATCTATATGATAAGCACCGGCAAAGAAACCATACGAAAGATATTCTTCGGTCACGGTTTCCATCATAGAGGAAAGAGCGTTATAACCGACATCGGAAACGGAAAGAGAGGACAAATCATTACCGGACAGACACCAACCACGGTAAGCAAAGGGGTGTGAATACGCCGGAACGATACGGCTGATGATGGTATCAAGGCGCTGGGTGATGGGGTAGAACAGGGCGTTCTTGCCGTTCTCCGTGGTCAGCGTATTAACCACGCTATCCAGCTTTGTGGCAATGAGACCCAGGGAGGTATTGGCACCGGCAGCGGAAGAATTTATGTCCTGGAGGTAGGCGGTTAAATCCTCAGAAAGATAGTTATTGATGCTATTCAAATGCCCAACGCCAATGGAGACGGAATCGGAAATGCCGGTGAGCTTGGTATATATCTGCACAAGGGCATTCTGCACATTGGTGCGGAAATAACCCAGGTTGTCGCTAATGGTGGTAACGGTGGTGGAGATGGTGGAAATATAAGTGGAAATACCCGAAAGCAAGGAATCCGATTGATAAGGAGAATAAAAAATCGACCCCTCAATATTAGAATAATATTTGCCAGACAGAGAATAAACACGACCGCTTTCAAAAGTGTTATGAACATAGCCAGTACCCAAGATGGCGTAACCGTTAAGACTGGAAACAAAACGAATTTCGCAAGGATAGCCATTTCTATTCAAATCAGCACAAAGCGATGTAAGAGAATCAAATGAAACTACATTCTTGCTACTCGTTGAAGTTTGCCAACACAAAGAAATCTGCTCAATAGCCATTTCCTTATCGGACATAGTCGCAGCAAAGGACGGCACGGTACACAAAGCAAAAATTGACATACAGCAAATAACTGTTATAATAAACTTACGAAGCATAAAACACCGTCCTTATATACAGAAATGAGGTAAACATGAATTCTTACATCGAAGCGCAAATCTTCAATATAAAATCCATGGTAAAAGTGTTTAATCAATCTTGCAAAATGGCAGCCATGAAAGATGATGGAAAAATCAGCAAAGAGGAAGCAAAGCAACTAAGCAAAATCCAGGCAGCCGTTGAGCGGTTTTGCAAAGAACTGGATAAAATCAACTAACCTCCCTCCCCGGCCTGATGGTCGGGGAAGTCTTATTTAGAGGGCTTTTGAAAGTGCACCTTCAAGGTGCGGGACAGCCACTTCATATTTGAGAGCCAAGAATCGGCAATCAAGGAGCCAAAGCGAAGCAAAACGCCAAGGCCGAGAAATGTAACGATACATTCACTGAAAGAGAGGTCATTGAACATGAGCGAACTCCTAAAAACGATGGGTATTGTTTGGGAATGGTTCTTTGAAATTTTCGTGCGGGGACTGATAAACTTTGACAATCCCCTTATGCCGCTGATGGACTACATTGCATGGAGCAGCATTATCGCTACAGCGGCAAAGAAGATATTGAAAAGGTAAGCCTTACTTAGAAGACTTTTGAAAGTGCACCTTCAAGGTGCGGAACAGCCGAAAAAGCAATCGAACTACACAGGACAGGAACACACCAAGCAGAAGTTGGAAAGTTGCAACGAGGTAAAGGACATCATCGACTTCCCAACCGAGCTTAGCAGCCATATCAAGGATAGATTGATGTAAAGACATAAGGAGACACCTCAATGGCAAATCTATTAGAAAAGCTAACCGCAATCGTTCAAGGCGTTTTCGGAGAATGGTTTCCCCGATACTTGAAAATGACAACGGGCGCAATCGGCGAACTTCTTGAAGCAATCGGACACGCTAAAGCGATATTGGCAACATTGATAGCGATAGCGGCCATTGCTATGCGGGCGTTGCGAAAGCGGCGATAACCTTACTCCTCGGCCTGATGCCGGGGATTATTTTTCGTCCTTGTTCCGGGCCTTGTTAGGCTGGAACTTCTGCGGGAACAGGGAGCGCAGGAGTTTGAGGATCACCCACAGCATGGCCGAGCCAATGAGGGTGAGGACGAACAGGAACACCAGCACAATGGCGGCATAAATCAAGAACTTAATCATAGTCAGTCAACCTTTCCGAAAAGAAGTTTCAGCGCATAGCCGGGTGTGTCATGCGTCATGGCACAGGAGATGAAGAAAGCAGCGGCGGCAATGACAGCCACAACAGCGACAGCGAAGAGGGAGAAATAAAGGAAGTAACCAAGGAGCTTGAAAACCATAGAATCACCTCGTTAAAACTGGGTGCAGGGGCAAGAATCGAACTTGCAGCAACGGCTGACAACGCCGTCATGTTACCATTACACCACCCCGCAGGATTAGAACACGCCTTTCAGCGTTTGGAACAGGAAGCGGCCAAGGGCATAGGCAAAGCCAGCAATGACGCAGTATTTGAATTTATCAAAGGGATTGAAAGACATGGCTGACCTCACATTTTGAAAGTGTAGATTCAAAGAACTTGTCCGATATAACCGCCCTTTAGCGGGCGGTCATATCGAGCATTACTTGTACCGGCTCACGGGCGGCTTGTTCCGCCCAGTCGTGCCGATGGATATAGGCATGAACGCCGGGGTAGTCGGTCACACGCCCGAAATCATCAAATTCACGGACAATGTGGATTCTGCGGAAAAAGGCTTGCCGGGTCTCACGGTCAATGTTCATATACTGTTCTTCCGGGGGAACATTGGTAATGATAAACACTTTGGTGAAACAGGCTTGCCGATTGAAATAGCGGCACGGGAGAAGCAGCGGATAGCCGTCCAGGTAGTTGAGCATATCGCCGTGCTTTAGGCCGGAGCGGAACTCCTCAAAGATGATAACATCTTGACCGTCATAGGTATCAAAGGGGTGCTTGTAATCGGTGACACGGTAGCAATTAGCATAGCCGAACTTGTCCATAACAGAGCGGGTCTTGCCGCCGCCAGTCTTGCCGAATATGTAGGTCACTTCAAGATCGCGCCAGGAATCCTTGAACTGTGCATCACGGTACATAGAGCGGACGCGCTCCACTTTTTCCAAGTCGCGATAGGCGCTTGCAACAGCGTCCACGATGTCCTCATTGGTAGCGCCTGCCTTTATCAGCGCAACGATTTTGTCAGCATCACGGGATTTACCTTGCTGCTCCACGGGCATTTCTCCGCCCTCCTCAAAGGTATCGGAGAAGTTAATACCTTCGTGGAGGTGGCCGCCAGTGTCCTTGTAGGAGTAAGAGCCGTCCGGCTGCTTGTTGAACTTCGGGCCGTCCTTGAGGACATAAGCGCGGTTTTCCGAGGATTTACCACGGGCAATGTCGCGATGAAAAGAGGGGAAACGAGCGTCAATTTGTGTATGGCTTGTAGCTTCACGAGTAACAACATACACATGAGTATGAAGTGTTTCACATTCATCGCCCTGTTCGTCGCACATACACCAGTAGACAACGGAGGGTAGGTCAAGGACAGCGGCCTTGATACGAGCATGGTCAAAACCATGGTCAGAGGGATTGTTGATAGTGATAAGCCATTTCCGGGAGCGTGGCATAGAAAAACCTCCAGGTTTGACAATTATTGTCAAAGAATCACAGATTCACAGAAGTTGCAGGGGGGTAATACTGACCCCCTGCCCCACAGGGCGGCTGCGCCGCCCCGTGGCTATGGAGGGACACGCGGAAATGGGAATGGAAAGATTGGCTTGTCCATCACTTCGCGGGAGAGAAGTCGAACACATAGCCGCGGTTGTCGAAGTCCACATTGTACTCCTTGCCGACCTCAATGAGGTCAATGGGGTAAATGTCGGGGTCCAGGGCCAGGGTCAGCGCCGCCTCACCGATAACACCACGGGCCTTGCCGAGATAGTGGATTTGATTGAAGTTGTAGGGCCGACCAGTTTTCTTTGCAACACCCTCCAGGTGCGCCTTACCACAGACTTTGATTTTCATGTTGAAATACCTCATTTCGTTAATTTTAGGTTTTGAAAAACCTTTGCAATGAGATTGTAAATCAACA
>CAVHCH010000151.1:0-8508 GCA_963634265.1 Bacteroidaceae bacterium
GGCTTTCCACATGCAAGGACTTCATCAATTTGACCTTCTGCTGCCAGCGCTCTACGGTCATTACGGATTTTTCAGACCTCGCCGCCATTGGCCGTGGGCACTACATGAATTTGCATGGCGGCAGCGCCAAAATAGAGGAACTGAAAGTGCTGGATGGCGAAGCGGTAGCCCGGTCGCTCATAGCGGGCGGAGGCGGCACGGTCACGCCCTATGGAGTCGTGTACGACAACAGCATGGAGCTGGAGCAGGTCTATGACGGACAGTTCTTTCCCTGCTATTACTATGAGCCAAGATCTATGGCCGTTGCGCTGACTTCCCGAGCCGAGCCGGAGGATACGGAGCATATCACATGGCTGTTCCTTCCCATGGCGCAGGGGGAAATAGGCCGGGCTATTCGGCGGGCGGGTATCACCGATCCGGGAGATATTCGCTTGCAGCTAAGGGATAGTTGGCTTCCCGATGAGGCGGCTGCGCTGCTGGATATGGAGCGGGAAAGCCTCTCGAGCCTTAATGCGCTGGCGCAGGCAGCGAGGCCGCTTTCCCATGACGGCATCATAAAGCTGGGAGCAGCGGTGGTCATGGCAACGCCGCAGAGTGCGGAGGAGATCAAAAACCTCGTGGAAAGCCTCGACTTGTTTGACTTCGTCCCCGGCCTTCATACGCCTATGGAGTACGGCAAGTACATGATTCAAGAATCCGAGCGTTTCGAGTACGACGAGAATTTGGCTGCGTTTTACGACTATGAGGGCTACGCCTTGCAGCGTATAAATGCAGAGGACGGGATGTTTACGGATCGCGGGTACATAGTCTACAAAGGGGGTGTCACCTTGAAGGAAGTTATGGAATGCGGCCAGGGCGAGCAACCAGCGCCGGAGCCTTGGCGGGATGAGAGCCGGGACGAAATGCTCCGCTTGACGCTGCGTGTCAAAAACAAGGCAGGCTATTTGCTTGTGCTTCCCGCTGATGAGGAATACCTCTCTGCCGCAAAGTCATGTTTGGGTGTGGAAGATTTTGTGGAAGCTGAAATTCGAGATGTGCGCTTTAAGGTGCCGTATATCGGAGGGCTGATGCGGACGCTGGACTGTCCCTCTGTGGAGGAGTACAACGAGTTTGCGAAGGCGATGGAGAACATTTGGCAGAAAGACGGCGCTTTGCTGACCTATGCCGCTGTGCTGGACGCCGATCGGCCTGACACTTTGGGCAGGGCCTATGAGCTGCTGCAAAACCTGGAGAACTACGAACGCATCGTTGAGGGCACCTACGGATACGGCCAACAGCGGCTGCAGGAGAAACTGGGACTGGATGACGCAGCGGTGGAAATGCTGGATGGTTACATGGACTTTGAGAAGTACGGCGAGGAATGCATGGAAGCAGACGGTGTGATTACGACGGATTTTGGCCTACTGCGGCGGTTGGAACCTCCTTTTGCAGCGCACGCCTTGCAGATGAGAGGCATGGTATGAGCGAGAGTGAAATTCACACCAGGGGTCCTCCCTTTTTCTTCGGGAGCGGCGCAGATTTCCATTGACTTGCAGGTGGTTCTGTGGTAGTTGTGTTGTGTACCGACACCGGACGGAAAATAAAAAATGGAGGTACAAAATGAAAAAAATGCAAATCATGGCGTGGGTGCTGTGTGCGCTGCTCCTCGCAGGCTGCGGCGGGGCTGGGACATCTGCGAATACGGACAAGCCGCCGCAAACAGAATCCGCCGACATTTCCGGGACCACAGCAGCGCAGAACGGGGACGAATATGCTTCAGAGAAAGCAGCGCAGGGGCAGGACGAAAAGCCCGGCGCATCCGACGCAGCTCCTGGACAGGTGGCTGAAAAGGATTCCTCTGCGGGAGACACGAAGCCTGCGGCGGGGAAAACTCCGGCGCAGGGAGCTGGAGCGAGTGTGCCGTCTAAGGCGGGCTCTGCGGGGAGCGGAGCATCCGATTCTGCGGGGAATAGTTCATCCAAGCCTGCGGCGAATAGTCCATCCGCATCTACGGGGAATGAGGCATCCGCACCTGCGGGGAGTGGGGCGGCTGCGGGGGAAAAGCCTGCTCCCCAGCCGGAGGAGAAACCCTTTGACATGGATTACTGGCTGGCCTATGCCAAGGACTATGCCGTGCGTATTGGGCTGCGGCTGGATGAAAATGCGGCGGATAGCTGGGACACACCCATTCGATGCAGCAGTAGGACGGAGGATGTTCTGGCCGCCTATATCCGGGATGACCTGTCGTACTATAAGAACGAGGAAGGCTGCACCGCTGTGTGGATATGGGCGGAGTCGGTAGGAGATGGGCAGTATGAATTGTTCATCGGTCGCGGGTAACGCAAATATATAAGAAAAAGGCTCTCATGGAGGACCTTTTTCTTATGTAAAAATTTAGGAGAATGGGAGGTTTGTTTTGAAACGAATTATCAAGTGTGGGACGGCGTTTCTGCTGGCGCTGGTGCTGTGTTTATGCCTGCTGCCCACCAAGGCTTTTGCGGCATCTAAGCAGGTGTATATTTGGAACTTTCCGCTGGCGGATGACACCTTGAAATCCAGCGGCAAGTGGGGGCATGGGGCCTTGACTCTGCGGTTTGGATACCATGTAGCGGCCAACAATTACACGCAGTTTCGGTGCCTGGATTCCTGGAAGGGTGAGGTTGCCTACTGCATTGAGCCGGGTGTGCCACAGAAAAATTATGATTCTCTTGCGGACCACGATGACACCTGGTGGGACCGTATGACCCTGCCTGCCGGGCATCCTCTTACACCCCGTGAGGTGCAGCGGCTGATCGGACGTGTTATGAGCTACGGCTACCACGGGACCATTGGCGGCGGCTGGTGGGCAGATGTAGAGAGTACGGCAGAAAAGATGGCCTGGGCCTATGCCACACAGGTCCTCATTTGGGAGGTGGTGGCAGGCGAACGGGACAGCAGCTTCCACCATATTGATGTGAAGTCCATGGGCTATGACGAGGCTTTGGAACGTGTGGACGCCACCCATCCCTTGCGGAGCAAGATCCTCAGCTACTACAATTCCATTGTGACTTCGGTGCAGACCCACAGCAAGCGGCCCAGCTTCTGCGGGGCCTTGCCTTCCAATGCGCAGACGCTGGAGCTGTCCTGGGACGGGAGCAAGTTTGTGGGCAGCGTCACGGACACCAATGGAATGTTGGGAAACTACAGCTTTAGCTGTAAGGACGCGGACTTGGCTTTCAGCAAAAAAGGGAATGTGCTGACGGTCTCGGCGGAAAAGCCCATCTCGGAGGTTGTCACTGTGGTGGGCAGCAAAAATGGCACCACCCATGCGGGCGTGGTGGTCTGGGGCGACGGCGTGTGGGGGCCCTCGGGCGGCATACAGGATGTGGTCACTTACTCGGCCAGCGTTCGGGACCCGGTGACGGCTTACCTCAAAGTCAAGACCGCTGCCATCCCCGGGAAGATCACGGTGAAAAAAGTGGATGCCGAGGGCGTTCCTCTGTCGGGGATTCGGTTTCTGCTGGAATCCTCCACGGACCAGATGAACTGGCAGGAGGTGAGCACGGCGGAAACAGGTGCGGACGGATCGGTTTGCTGGGAAGATCTGACAGCAGACGGCAGCACCTACTACCGGGTGACAGAGGTGCAGGCGGCGGAGGGAATGACGCTGCTGACGGAGCCGTTGTTCGTGGGGGTGTTGGATGCAAGCGAACACGACATCACCATTACCGCCTGCAACAACGCGGGCTTTGCGCTGCCCTTTACAGGCGGGGCGGGATTCACAACTTATATTCTGTTTGCGGCACTCATGCTCGGCATGGGTGTTTATTTTTGCAAAAAATCTTACATGAAAAAGGAGACGATTAAATGAAAAAGAACCATCGAGTATTCGCGCTGCTCCTGGCCATGGTCATGGCCTTGGGGTTGATCAGCACGGCGTTTGCAGCGCCGACTATTGACCTTGGGCGGAAAGCGTCTTTGAGCGTTTATAAGTATGACATCACGGCGACCAGCGCGGACGGGGCGTGGGATGCGGCATCCTATGTCAGCACCGGGGTGCAGGACGATGCCGTTACAGGTAAGCTGGCAAAGTACGCCATCCAGGGCGTGGAGTTCACCTATCTGCGGGTGGCGTCCATCTCTACTTACAGCCAGCGGGAGAGCGGCCAGTACAAGGTGGGCGTGCTGTATGGCTTTGCGGACGACGCGGTGCTCCAGGCCATTGGGCTGGGCAAGGCGGACGCTTACAAGAGCGGGAACGGTGTATTTTACTTCACTTCTGACAAGCTGAACAAGGCCCTGGCGGATGCGCTGACCGACAATGCAACCACCGTCAAAAACGCGCTGGAGGCCGCTGTCCGAAACGGCGGCAAGGCCATGGCCGAGACGGACGCAAACGGCCACAGCAAGGTCAGCGGTCTGGAGCAGGGGCTGTATCTGGTGGTGGAGACCCGTGTGCCGGAGAATGTCACCAGTACCTGTAACCCCTTCTTCGTGAGCCTGCCTATGACCACCATCGACGGCAAAAACTGGAATTACGATGTGACCGTGTACCCGAAAAATCAAACCGGCAATCCCACACTGGAAAAGACCGTCCGAGAGGCGGCGGCTGACACCGGCAAGAACGGCGGAACGGCGGATATTGCGGACGGCTATGCCCACACCGCCACGGCCTCCGTGGGGGATGTGGTGGAGTACCAGGTGCTCTCCAAGCTGCCCACCATTACCTCCAAGGCTACCAGCCTCACCAATTATACCTTTGTGGACACGCTGAGCGAGGGAATCCGCTACAACAAGAACGATGTGGTCATTGAGTTCTTCCGGGATGCCGGATGCACGGACAAGATCACTGCTTGGGACGAGGATTCCGGCAAGTTCCGTGTCAGCTATGATGACGCTGCCAACGCCATGACCATTGGCATGACGGAGGACGGGCTGGCGGACATCAACGGGGCGGCTGCGGTTTATGATCCTGCGGTCAGCCTGGAGCGGGGTTATTCTGACTGCTTCCTGCGCATTACTTATGCCGCTGCTCTCACCGCCGACGCGAAGCTGGGCGACAGTGATAATCCCAACGAGGTGGTGCTGACCTGGAAGCGCACCAACGCCGGCTACTATGACACGCTGGTGGACTGCTGCCATGTTTATACCTACGGCGTGGATGTGCTGAAGCAGTTTTCGGACGGCAAGGGCGATTTGGCAAATGTTAATTTCCTGCTGCGGAACGACACGGACGACTATTTTGTGACGGCGGAGCTGGTGGACGGCGTGTACTATGTCACCGGCCACGAGGCGAAGGAGAGCAAGGCCACGGTGCTCGTGCCCAACGGAGAGGGACACATCCGGGTCGTGGGCCTGGAGGACGACACCTATACGCTGACGGAGACGGCCACCGACAAGGGATATGTGCTGCTGAAGGATGGTGTGGAAATTGTTATCACCGCTGCGGAGAGTGAGAGCGCCTGCGAGACCTGCGGGGTGAAACTGCTGACGGCCAGCGGCACTGTCAACGGCGACGCGGCGGACCTGGAGAACGGCAACGCCATCGTGCCGCTGACGGTCATCAACAATCCCGGCTTTGACCTGCCCAAGACGGGCGGCTACGGCACTTGGGTGTTCACCGCATGCGGCTGCATGCTGCTGGGTGTGGCGGCGTTTATTGTGGTCCGGGGCCGGAAACACAACAAGAACGGTCAGTGAAATGGCGACTGCTGGCGGTGGCCTGCGGGTTTTTGGCGCTGGGGCTACTGCTCTACCCATTGACGGGTGAACTGCTGAATGAACGGTATCATTCGGATGTGGAGATGGTCTATACTACGGCAATTGCGGGCACCGATGACGCGGAGTTGGCCGAGCAGCGGCGGGCGGCGGAGATGTATAATGCCATGCTGCGAGGTGAGGCAGCGGTCAGTACGGGAGGGGCCGTTGCCCCTCCCTTGGCCTATGCGGAGCAGCTTACCGTGGGCGGGGCCATGTGCACCATCGACATCCCGAAGATCGGTGTGTATTTGCCGGTGCGGCACGGCACGGGGGCGGAGACGCTGGAGCGGGCCGTGGGACATGTGATGGGCACTTCCCTGCCTGTGGGAGGCAGCGGCACCCATGCGGTGCTGTCGGCCCACAGCGGGATGGCTTCGGCAAAGCTGTTTTCGGACATTGACCAGCTTGCGGAGGGCGACACTTTTTACATCCATGTGCTGGGTGAGGTGCTGGCCTACGAGGTGGACCGGATCGCCACGGTGCTGCCTTCGGACACATCGCTGCTGCAAATTGAGGACGGACAGGACCTGGTGACGCTGGTGACCTGCACGCCCTTTGGAGTGAACACCCACCGGTTGCTGGTGCGGGGGCATCGGGTGCCGTATGTGCCGGAACTGGCGGCAGAGGGCGGCGAGGGGCAGAAGGTCGCTTCTTCCTGGACGCAGCACTATCTCACGGGTTTGGGGATTGGCCTTAGTGTATTGGCTGCGGTTGGCGGTATCTGCTTCTTTGTGAGGAGGCAACACCGTGGGTAAAAAATCTGTTTTGTTGGTGGTGGCGCTGGCCGTGGTGGGGCTTTGTGTTCTGCTGTGGCCGGTGGTTTCCGGGCATAGGCGGCAAGCGGATATGAGCGATGCGGCGCAAGGCTTTTTGAAAGAAGTGAGACAGCCATACCCCGAGCTGCTGTCGGATTTGCAAGCCTACAATGAGCGCATTTATGCGGAGCGGCAGGTGGGGCTGGCCGACGCTGCGGCTTGTGAGGAGCCTGCGGTATTGCTGAGAGACTATGGCGTGGAGGACGAGATCATAGGCGTGCTGGAGATCCCTGCGCTGGAGCTGGTCATGCCGGTCTATTTGGGTGCGTCCGGCGCACATTTGGACGCGGGGGCCGCCGTGCTGGGAAATACCTCAACTCCCATTGGCGGCATGAGTACCAACTGCGTTATTGCCGGGCATAGAGGGTGGTACGGTGCGGACTACTTTCGGCATATAGACCGATTGCAGGCGGGCGGTATCGTAACAATTACAAATCTATGGGAAACGCTTACCTATACTGTGACGGACATTCAGGTCATCCAGCCCCATGAGGTGAACAAAATCAAAATTCAGCCGGGGCGCGACCTGCTGACGCTCATTACTTGCCACCCCTACGCCAGCGGCGGGCAGCAGCGGCTGGTGGTGTATTGCGAAAGGAGATAGATATGGAACCTATTGGGATCATTGCTTATGTGGAGGAAGTTGAGATCCTCTACTACGATGCAGAGGCATTTCTGGACTGCATCCGGGTGGAACTGCCTTACCGGGACAGCACGGGTTTTCATTACAAGGTGCTGACAAACGACCCAGCCATACGCAAGCGTGTGGATGACATTTTGCTGGACTTTTTCGGGGAGGAAAATCCCCACACAATATCTGAATATGCACAAGGAATAGGAGGGATCTGAGTATGTTTGCATCCAGAGAAACGATAAAATCCCTGCGGGAGAAGTACCCTGCGGGCACCCGCATACGCCTGCTCTCTATGGAGGACCCCTATGCGCCGGTAGCGCCCGGCACGGAGGGGACGCTTGTGTGCGTAGATGACGCCGGACAATTCCAGATGAAATGGGACAACGGACGGACTCTAGCCCTCATCCCCGGCGAAGACAGCTTCACTGTTCTGCCGCCCAAACGCAGTATACTGAAGCTGTATATGCCCCTGGCCGCCGAGCTCTACGAACCGGATGAGTGGGGCGATATGCCGGAGGAGCCGGAACGGCTCACCGGCGGCGAGTTGGCATCGTATGAGGAGAAGATCCGCAGTGCCATATTCAAAAATCGCACGCAGGAGGAACAGGTCAGAGGCATCATGCACTGGTACAGAAAGCCGGACAGCGTCAACGACAAGGTGCATTCCGTTGTCTTCGATGTGGAGCAGCGGCACGGCGGGCTGTGGGGCGTGGCGGAGTGCCAGGTCAGCGGTGAACTGTCGGCTGCGGAACTGGCCGCGCTGAAAGAGTACATCACCGGCCAAGTCTCGGACGGCTGGGGCGAGGGCTTCGAGCAGCAGGAGATCGCACTGGACGGCGGCCGGGAGCTGTATGTCCATCTGTGGCAGGATGAAGACTGGAGCATCCAAACGGAGCAGGAGCGGTTTGAGCCTTACCGGGACAAGCTGCCTCAGCTGTGCTTTACGCTGCTGCCAGGTACGGGCCAGCTCATCTGCGTGAAGCGCGGGGAGAGCGGGTATTATCCCAGCGACTGGTCTACGCCGGATGCAGAGGAAAACCGCCGCATTGCGGACGAGCAGAACCAAAAGTTGGGGGTTACGCCCGCCCAGGAGGAGGCTATGAAGATCGGCAGTATGTGCGGCTGGGATGTGCCCGGCGCAGACCCGGATAACTGCATGGACATCGCACAGAGGCGAGGAGGCATGGAACTTGGGTAAAAAGGTTTTCTCCGTATATCTGGGTGATCCGGATCGCAGCAATCATGCAGAGCTGGATCTACCCGCCACGCCGTGGGAACTGATAGATGCACTGGATAAGCTGCGGCTGGAGGATGGGCGGGACCCCTATTGGCAGGTGGAGG
>CAVHCH010000152.1:0-8387 GCA_963634265.1 Bacteroidaceae bacterium
CTCCTCTGGCTTTCTCCCAACGAGTTCACTGTCCAATATGTTTGACAAACCTACAATTTCGCAAATTATGGACGAATACGACTGATTTGCACGAATGTTTCTCCGCATAAGGTAGCACAGAACATGCCCGGCCTGTTTTTACAAACCCATCCAGGCATCCTTAGGGTTGGACGAGCTAAGAAACATCGGATAAAAGAGAGCTGGCGTTTTAAGACTTTAATTCTCAAATAAATCACTATTGATCAAGGCAAAATACCCGCAGCGGGGCACCTTCTTTACAGAAGGTGCCCCGCTGCATCTTTTCCTAAGGCTGCTTCGGCAAATCCCACCGCACCGGGACAGCATTTTTGCGCCGCCGCTCCCGGTGTTTAATCCCTCCTAAAACCTTTCGGAGCGATTATACTCGTCAGGTTATCACAACCTTCAAATATGTCCCCTCCAATATCCGTCACGCTGCCCGGAATCGTAATGCTTGTCAAGCTTTTGCAGCCGGCAAATGCACGATTTCCGATGCTCGTCACGCTACCCGGAATCGTAATACTTGTCAAGCTTTCACAGAGCTGAAATGCATAAGCTCCGATGCTCGTCACGCTGCCCGGAATCGTAATGCTTGTCAAGCTTTCACAGCATTGAAATGCACCAAATCCGATGCTTGTCACACTATCAGGGATCGTAATGTTTGTCAAGTTTTTACAGCTTCTAAATGTGGAATCAGCAATGTATTCCACGCCATTCGGAATCGTTATACTTGTCAGACTCTCACAATACCAAAATGCGCTATCTCCAATATTTGTCACGCTGTCAGGAATCGTTATACTTGTCAGACTCTCACAATCCGAAAATGCGCTATCTCCAATATCCGTCACACCGTCAGGAATCGTAATGCTTTTCAAGCTTTTGCAGTCTTCAAATGCACGATATCCGATGCTCGTCACACTGTCAGGGATCATTATATACTCGAGATTTTCGCAGCTCTCAAATGCGCTATCTCCAATGCTCGTTACGCCTCTCGGAATCGTGATTTTTGTCACGCCGGGCCTCTCGTGATATTCCTCCAGCACGCCGTCAGCGATCTCAAATTCACTTCCGTCCAGCCCAAATACCTCATCCACATCCAAGTTATCGCAACCCTCAAATATATTTTCTCCAATATCCGTGACACTATCTGGGATTGTAATGCTTGTCAAGCTTTTGCAGTCTTCAAATGCAGAATCTCCGATGCTCGTCACACCGTCCAGAATCGTAATATTTGTCAAGTTTTCGCAGCCCCGAAATGCATAAGCTCCGATGCTCGTCACACTGTCCGGAATCGTAATACTTGTCAAGCTTTCACATCCCCAAAATGCACCAAATCCGATGCTCGTCACACCGTATGGGATTGAAATTCTTGTCACGCCGGGTCTCTCGTGATATTCCTTCAGCATATCGTCAACGATCTCAAATTCACTTTCATCGTCCTCTTCAGCTCTGTCTTCGTCGCAATCAGCCTCCGTGTAAGATGTTGTCCGCAGGTCCTCATCCTCGCTGTCAAGCTGCGTCTCGCCAAGGTACACCACCTTGTCCATCCATCGGTTGATCATCTCTTCAAATTCATCCGCAATAGCATCGAAATCAGAAAAGCTTCCCGTCACATCCTCTCTGCCAAGGCTAAAGCACACATGGAACTGATAGATCTCGTCCCCTGCATACAAAACACCTTTCGCTTTATGCCACAGGCTCCCGCCCGTATTATGCCACAATTGGTACTGAAACGCGCAGCGCTGGGTACGAATGTACTTGTTTACATTTATGTTCTCATCAAAGAAACCGTTTTGGATAAAAAATGCCGAGAATCCATCCAGCAGATCCGAATGGAAGTTTGGATACTTTGAGATGGGCATGGCTGAAATGCCAAAGGCATACGGTACCGCTTCAATATGATTTGCCGACAGCGGATAGCTTTCGGGCACGGTATAGCTCCAGCCGGCATTGTCGCCACTGCCCACCGCCTGAAGGTGATAGCCGTCCGGGATAGGCACGGAGACATTCCCGTTCAGCGAATAGCTGCGCCCTGCTGCATACGATACCGAGGGCAGTTGGGGCGTGGCCTCCTCGTATGTAAAGCTCACTTCGTATCGGTTGCCGCAACCCCGGCAAAAAAGCTTCTGCGGCCCCATCTCTCCAAAGACCGTCATGGTATTTTGGCTCGCCTGCCCGCAATTGGGGCATATAGGTCGATAACTATTGCCCAAGATGGAACCACATCGAACGGCGTTCACTGCTTTCAATCTTTTTCCCATAATTTATTGCACTCCTTCTTTAATTTATCTCCTGTACTCTTCACAGGTTTTAATTTTCGTCTTATACATTGGTCTATAATGAAATTATAGCTGTTTTTTGTCGTAAATACAATATAATTTTATTTATATAGCAAAAGCCATCTCTTTTTATGTGTAAACGATCTTCAGCTTCTGAAGCAGTTCGCGGTCCTCCCTGCGACTGCCAAAGGCATCCTCTGACACCACCGTCCCCTTGGGGACGGTGAGAGATTTCAGGTCCCGGCAACTGACCAGAATGGACCAGCCGAAGGGAGCCTTTGAATCGCTGATGATGTGCTCCACATCCCCCAGAAAGGCTCCGGTTTCTATCTCCTCCACGGTGGACGGAATGCGGATAATGCCGCCGGCCTTCTCCCAAAGGGCGTTCAGCCAAGCCATCTGGTTGTCGGCCCACATGACCCCGTCCATATCCCGTCGGATGTCGATGCTTCCGTACTTGATGACCCGTATGCCCTCCGGCAGTGTCACCTCGTGGGAGCGGTAAAGGGCCGGACTCTTAAAGAACATCCCATCCACCACGATGAAGCCGTTTTCGTCCGCCAAGGCGTTGCAGAAATCAAAGGCTCTCCCGCTGACATATACTCCCTCCGGAAGGTCGATCTGCCGCAGTGCCGAGGCGCCTTCAAAGGCGCCAAATCCAATGTGCTTCAGGCTCCGGGGCAGATGCACGACCTCCAGCCGGTGGCAGCCCCGAAAGGCACTGTCGCCGATGCGCTCTACCCCTTCGGGAATAGTGATCTCCCGGAATCGGGCGAAAGAGAATTGCCCCTCTGACAGACTTTTAAGTCCCCGTGGCAGGACAACACTCTCCAGCCCGGTACTGCTGAAAGCCTCCCGCCCGATGTAGCTGATACTGTCCGGCAGGTTGATTTCTTTCAAATGATGGCAGTTGTAA
Source organism: Bacteroidaceae bacterium (assembly GCA_963634265.1). Lineage (GTDB taxonomy): Bacteria > Bacillota > Clostridia > Oscillospirales > Oscillospiraceae > Vescimonas. The sequence goes on from CAVHCH010000152.1 coordinate 3,214, forward strand.
AAAGCGTCGCTGTGGATTTTACGCAGGCCCTCCGGCAGATGCACACGCTCCACATCCATGCCCCAGAATGCCTCTTCGCCGATCTCCCGCACTCCCTCCGGCACGGTAACATCCGTGGCCTCGCCGTCATACTCCTCCAGCACGCCGTTTCTAATGCGGAAACCATCCATATAATATCCCCCCTTTCTAAATTAAAGACGATCAGTCCTCTTCCTCGTTCTCTTCGTCCAAACCGAATTGCCGGGAAAGATGATCTATCCGCATCTGATACTCGCCCAAAACCTGCCTACCGTCAGATATATCATCATCGTATATTATATGTTCCGCAAACCATTGATCCATACACTCCTGCAGCGCCCAGATCACATATTCGGCACCCAAATATTCGGCAGCAAAGGAGTCCGCAGCCAATTCTTCTTCCGCCACCCTATTTTGCGCCACAAGCTTGCTTCTCCGCTCGACTTCTTCTTCAATAAGCGGAGGATTGACAAGATGTCCGTAACAATAATGACCAACCTCGTGCAACAATGCGAATCTATTAATGTCGTACCCACGCTTCAAGCCAACAAATGCAGCGGTGCTCAGCACGATGACAGGCTTGCTCCCATCTTTCTGCGCGGTAATATAGATCCCGCGAAGACAATTTTCATCCAGTCGCCGGTTATCCACGGCCAGCACAATGCTATCCTCAAAACGATCGGATAGCACCAAACCGGCAAACCCATTTTTCCACACCTTTCGCTCGAGCAACAATGTTAGCCTGCTTTTTCCTTTGCCAAAATGCATAACAGAATATTTTCTACGCATTTTTCCACCTCTTTTTTCTATCCAAGAATTGAACTCGTTTTCATCCACGCCCTGTGGATCGTTTCCTTGTCCGTAGTTTTATTATAGAGTGCCCGATGTCCCATAAAACGGACTTTGCCCCGTTTTATCCCCTGTCAAGAAAACTCTTTTGGAGGAATCGCAACTCCGCATCCTATACTCGAATCTCCGCCCGGCTCTCGCCGGTCTTTTCTTTTTTCACCACGATCTGCTTGTCGATTTTTTCCTTCAGCTCCGCCACATGGGAGATGATCCCCACCAGGCGATTGCCCTCTGTCAGCCCCGCCAGAGTGCTGTAGGCTTTGCCCAGTGCGTCGGAATCCAGGGAGCCGAAGCCCTCGTCCACAAAGAGCGTGTCCAGCCGGATGCCCGTGGACATCTGCACCTCATCGGACAACCCCAATGCCAGTGCCAGTGAGGCCAAAAACGCCTCCCCGCCGGAAAGCGTATTGACGCTGCGCTCGGTAGCATTGATATGGTCTATGATGTCCAGCTCCAAGCCGCTTTGGCTCTTCTTGTTGTCCGCTTCCTCCCGGCGCTTTAGGTCATACTGCCCGCCGGACATCTTTTGCAGACGGATATTGGCGCGCATGAGGATGCGTTCAAAATATGTAGCCTGAATGTATGTCTCCAGCATCATCTTGTCCTTACCATATACGGTGCCGTTGGCCGTGTCGGAGAGTGCTTTCATCCACGCATACTTTTTATCCAGTTTTTCGATCTCGGCCGCTTTGCAGAAAATGCCCTTCAGCGCGTTTTGATTGGCCGAAATGCGAGTATGGACAACCTTCTGTTTTGCCGAGGCAACAGATTTCTGTGCGGAATATTCGTCCTTTTCCTCATGTAACTGCTCGGCCTCTATATCTACGCCATCTTCCAACTGCTTGCGCAGCTGATCGATGGTACCGCGAACACCGGCCAGCTTCTCCTTGCATTGGTTATACGCCGTTTCCGCCGTTTTCAAGTCTTCGCCAAGCTTATCCAGCTCTGCCTGCCGGGCGTCGATCTCCGCCTCGGCGGCAGACTTGTCCAGAAATTCCAGTTTCCCTCGGAGCGCATTTATCCGGGATTCACTGCCTTCAGCCTTTGTGGTCAAAGATGCAATTTCCTCTGAAACAGATGCGATCGTTTTTTCCGTCTCGGACAATTGTTGTTCCTTTTTTGGAAGCAAGGCATCCAGCTCATCCTTTCGTTCCTTTCTTTTTTCAAGCTCCGTGATCTGCGCATCTATTTTTTCGATCTGCGCAGCAAGGAGGTTCACTTGCTCTTCTGCTGCTTTTACACCACCCTCCAATGCAACTCCCGGGATCAGGCTATCGATCTCTTTGGCAAGTATTTCCTCCGTTGTATCAACAGCGCCTTTCAATTCCTGCGCTTCGCCGCTGGCTTTGTTCATTTTTTCCTGTGCCTTGTCGTATTTTGCTTTGGCTGCTTTTACATCCACTTCGGTAGGAGCATCCTCTGCGAGAGCAGCTGGCAGCGGATGCTCCGTAGCACCGCAGACCGGGCACGGCGATCCGACCGTCAGAGTGCTTGCTATAATGCCCGCCTGTTCCCGTAGAAACGCACGGTTCTTGGTTTCATATTCTTGCCACGATTGAGCAGCCGATTCTTCCGCTTTTAGATATTCCTTTTGCTTTTTACGCCATTTTTCCTGCTCACGGGTAAGCTCCTCCATGCCGGAAAGGAAGTCTGCAAATTGCTTTTTTCGTTCTTCTTGCTGCTGTCGCTGTGCAGCCAGTTTTTCCATTTCGGTGCCTATATTGGCAAGATTCTTTTGCTCTTCTCTCAGTGCTGCAATTTCAGCGGTCAAACTCTCCTTGTCTTTTCCGGCTTTCTCTTTCGCCGCCTGTGCATTTTTCAAATTTTTCTGAGCGGACGAAAGCGCTGCCAGGTGATCTTCCAGCTCATCGTAGGATTGCAGTAGCACTCCTATTTCCGCAATTCTACTTTGAAGTTTTTCCTGCGCAGACATATTTGCCTGTGCTGCATTCAGTGCAGATTCCGCTGCCGCAAGCTCCGCCGTCAGCGTCGTCTCTTCGCCCGTGCGCTCCGCCAGCGCCGATTCAGCAGCCTTATATGCCTCCGCCTGCGTCAGCAGTGCTGTGATCTGCTCCAGTTTCTTCTCCGTATCAGCGATTGCCGTTTCAAGCGCAAGCTCCGCTTGCTGATCTTGCGTCAGGAGCAATTGAAGCAGCTCCACGACTCCTGTTACAGGCATTTCCCCGTTTTGTGCTTTCTGCACATCAAGTGCGCAAACAGAATCTTCCTCGTAAGTCACCCCATTGATATACTGCCGAATACTTTGCTCTGCCTGTTCGCGCTGTTTCTTGATTTCTCCGGTCTTTTCTTTTAGCAGGTTTTGCATCTGCACATAGAGGTCAGTCTTAAATATATCCCGGAATATTTCCTGCCGCTCCTTGGTGTTTGCCTGCAGCAGCTTGCGGAAATCTCCCTGGGAGATCATGGAAATTTGAGAAAATTGCTCCCGTGTCAGGCCAATGATGTCGCGGATAGCCGCGTCCACCTCCCCTTGCTTCGTGAGCAGGCGACCATCGGGGTAGGTCAGCTTTGCCTCGGCCTGCTGCGCCGTCGTTCCCACCCCGCGGGACTTGGCGCGCTCATATTTGGGATTGCGCCGCACGGTGTAGGTTTTCCCGTCATAGGAAAAGGTGAGCTCCACATAGGTTGGGGCATCGCCCTTGGCGTACTTGGACCGCAGCATAGAAGGGTCGCGATTGTTTCCGCTGGCCTCGCCGAACAGGGCAAATGTGATAGCGTCGAAGATCGTCGTCTTCCCCGCCCCTGTGTCACCGGTGATCAGATACAACCCGCTGCTGCCCAGTTTTTCAAAATCCAGCTCCTGGGTGCCTGCGTAAGGGCCAAATCCCGCCATTGTCAGCTTCAAAGGTCTCATTCCACACCCTCCTCGATCTCCTCGATAAGCTCCTGCATAAAGGCGCGCTGTTCATCGCTCATGGGCTGGTTATTTTGCTTGACATACAGCTCCGCAAATAATTCCAGCGGTGATTTCTGATGTACATCCTCCGCCTTGTCCAATATATGGTTTGTGCGGGTACGGGTATTGTCATAGCTAAGTTTCATTAAATTGGGATAGATGGTGCGCAGACGCCCCACCGCTTCCGGCACATCCTCTTCATCTGTGAGGATAATCTGCAAATAATCGCCCGTTGCCGTTCCGCTGTAGTTTTCCTTGTTTACCAATTCCGCAAATGTCCCTCGAATCTGCCGCATATCGTGCCTGGGCTGCAGCGGACACAGACGCAGCTCCAACTCTCCCTTTTCGTCCAGCTCAACCACAGTAACACTTTTGTGCTGCCCGCACTCCGAAAACGAATATTTCAGCGGTGTGCCGCAATAGCGTATCCGATTGGAGCCTATATTCTGCGGACCGTGGAGATGTCCCAGCGCCACATAGTCGAAGCCATCAAACACCTCTGCGTCCACATTGTCCGTGCCGCCTACGGAAAGCTCCTCCGACTCGCAGGTAGCCGCGCCGGTGACAAACTGGTGCGTCAACAGCACATTCCGAGTCCCTTGGTCCACATCCATGTGCTGTATCACCGAGCGAAGGGCATCGGTATAGCTTTCGATACCCTCATCGGGATAAAACCGCTTCACATGGGCAGGTTTCACAAACGGCAGCAGCCAGAAGTTCACCGCGCCGTGTTCATCCGTGAGCGTAATGGATTCTATTGTTCCGCTGTACACAGGTGAGATATAAATGCCGCTGTGCTCCATAAGCCGTCCGCCAAAGGCCAGCCGCTCCGGGCTGTCATGGTTGCCGCTGATGATGAAAACCGGCATCTCTCTTTTTGCCAGCCGACACAGAAAATCGTCAAAAAGTGTCACTGCCTCCGCAGGTGGTATGCTCTTGTCGTAGACATCCCCGGCAATCAAGACCGCATCCGTCTTTTCGGTGTCAACAATTTCCAAAATCTGCCGCAGGATATACTCCTGCTCCTCCAGCATGGATACCTCGTTGACCCGCTTTCCGATATGTAGGTCAGATAAGTGAATGAACCGCATGGCCGCCCTCCCAAAATACCTTTTTATAGATATAAATCAAAAAATTGCCTTTTAATTGTTAATTTGTTGCCAAACTGCGCAAATATTTGGTACTTATTTTCTGCCCATATTATACAACAATCGCCAAGTAATGTAAAGGCGAGCATTCATTCACTACCAACAATCATCATAGTGCCGCTCGATGAATCTGAATTAGAGCCGCAGAATTTTTTATCCCTACTAAAAATTAGATTCGCATTTAGTGTGTAGGTTTGTCAAACATATTGGACAGTGAACTCGTTGGGAGAAAGCCAGAGGAG
>CAVHCH010000153.1:0-7332 GCA_963634265.1 Bacteroidaceae bacterium
GAAAAAAGTAGACACCCACACTTTTGCGAGTGTCTACTTTCATTTTACAGGTACACCGATTTCATCGGCTCGCGTCCTTTCTTTTTCTCACAGTTTAGCGATGTCGGCAAGCAGGGTATCGACCTCGGTTTGCGTTGTTGCCCAACTCGTGCAAAAACGCACGATTGTTCCCTGCGGTGTGGTTCCTTCTTCCTCAAAATAGTAGCCTTGCGCTAATGTTTCCTTTTGCTGCTCGGTCAATATCACAAACTGCTGGTTGGTGCAGCTATCGACCCAGAACGGGATGCTTTTGGCTCCAAAGGCTCGCTTTATCTGCATTGCAAGTTCATCGGCTCGTTTCGTCTTTTCAAAATACTCACCGCTCTCAAGCATAAGCGCAAATTGCAGCCCCATCAACCAGCCCTTTGCCAACACCGCGCCGTGCTGCTTCATGTACGCCTTGAAGCGGTATTTGAGAGTGGTTTCTGTAATAATCAGGGCTTCACCGAACAGAGCACCGCACTTTGTTCCTCCGATATAAAACACATCCGTCAGTTCCGCGAAGTCTTCCAGCGTTAAATCGTTATTCTCTGCACCCAGACCATACCCCATTCTGGCACCGTCCACAAACAGATACATACCGTATTTCTTGCAGACCTCGCTGATGTCACGCAGCTCCTGCTTGGAATACAATGTACCCTGTTCGGTCGGGAAGGACAGATATACCATCTTCGGCTCCGTCAGATATTCCGGAGTACCGCCGTCGTAATACTCTGCTGCGCACGCAGCGATCTGCTGTGCAGTGATCTTTCCGTTCGCGTTCGGAAGCTCCAGAATCTTATGTCCAGTGTTCTCAATAGAAGCCGCTTCATGGCAGTTGATGTGTCCGGTGTCGGCTGCAATCACACTCTGAATTGGAGACAATGCTGCCGAGATGGCAACGATATTTGCCTGTGTTGCGCCGGGAATAAATTTAATCAGGGCATCTTCCTTCGCAATCAGTTTCCGAATAACTGCCTCAGCTCTGCCGCACCACGCATCCTCGCCGTAGCCAGCATAGCTGGTGTTATTGGTGGCTGTCAATTCATTCAGAATAGATTCAAAAGCTCCGTGGTTGTAGTCGTTGTTGAATCTTATCATTTCAAATACCTCCCATCGTTTTTGTCATTTTATCGCTTGCAGCAAATCATGCCGCTGCGTTGAATACAGGTTGTGTGAAAACTTTTCAAAGTGACGCGATATACTTGCGCCAGCCGCCATAATTTGTATAGAAAAAATCAGTAATTTGCTGAACTTATCGTACCATAACGCGAAAGCGTTTGCAACTGAATTTGCCAACAGAAATATCTGTATATTCGCAAGAAAATAGGCCCATGCACAGAGAGCAATGCTCACTTGACAGCGGGAAACGGCAAGTTAGTCGTTTTGACAAGCAGGCACCGAGCGTTTCGACAACATGGAGCTTGCCAAGGGTAGTAATATCTCCCCCAGTACTTGCCTGTGCGGAAAGCCCTGCGCACAGAGTGAAAAAACAGTAACATCGCCAAATTACAAACAGGGTAACGCAGCCCAGCGGGGCTGCGACGCAGGAGGAAGCAGACGCACGCTGTAAACGCGCACATCTGCTTCCTCCGGCTTGTTGTGTACCCCACAAGGCTCCTGCACAAAAGTACCCCTTGTTTGCCCTTGTGAGCCGCTGTGTGACCTCCTTCTGGGTAGGGTAGCATCCCTGTCCCGGAGAGGGATTTCGTGCCGGTTTTGGGCAAATTTGAGCAAGCTTCCGGTGCGCCGAAAAAGAAGCAGGAGAAAGGCATTGGCGCTTTTCCGCGCCAACGCCCATTCACAGCAGCCCGCAGTGCGAGCTGCCACGAGGGTTTGCGGATTTTGAAGATTGACGCTTTTTTCGAGCTTCCCGGAACTGTTTAACGCTAAATTCGAGAAAGGACCCCGCAAAGCCCCATGCTACAAGGCTTTGCGGCGGCGCTGCGGTGTGTTTGGATTTCAATTCTCGCGGCCCAAAAATTGCCACGCCATAAGCAAAGAATAATCCGAAGACAAATTGATAACTTTCTGATAACATCGCAGCTTCCCCATAGCTATCCCCCGCCCTTTACGGTATTGTGTCCCCTTACAAAGGAGGGCGATACTATGCCAAAACGACGAGCAAACGGAGAAGGTAACATTAGGAAAAGGAAGGATGGTCGCTGGGAGGGCCGCTACACCGCCGGTCGTGATCCCGAAACCGGCAAGGCCATCATCAAGAATGTTCTCGGCAAGACACAGGCGGAAGCGAAAGAGAAATTAAAGACTGCCATCGAAGAAAATGCCGGTATCGACTATGGACGAGCTAAAACCTACACCGTAGGCAGTTGGCTGGAGGTCTGGATGGAGAACTACGCCAAAATCAAGTTGCGGCCATCCACATTCAAGACCTCGCAAGGCTTCCTCAAGAATCACATCAAGCCCCAAATCGGCAATATCCCGCTGGCAGAATTGTCCTCTCTGGATTTACAAAAATTCTACAAGCATCTACTGGAAAGTGGCCGGGTAGACCGCATCGAAGCGAAGAAAAAGCCGAAAGGGTTGACGCCCAAAACCGTCCGCAACATCCACCAGATGATCTGCTCGGCGTATAACTTCGCCATGGAGCAGAAGTTGGTAATCCGCAACCCGACACAGGGCTGCGCCCTACCGAAAGTCGAGCACAAAGAAATGAAAACGCTGACCACAGACCAACTCAGCGCCTTCTTCCAAGAAGCCAGAGACAGCGGCGTATACGAACTCTACTACCTCGACCTCGCCACCGGCCTGCGCCGTGGGGAACTGTTGGGCCTGAAATGGACAGACATAGACTTTGACCGCGGCGCACTGAAAGTCCAACGAGCCATCTCCCGCCAAAACGGCAAAGTGGTGGAAGCCCCGCTGAAAACAAAAAACGCCTACCGCACCCTGCCCTTATCAGCAGACGCAATAGACATTCTAAAAATGCAGAAAAATAAAGCCAGCAGCAGCGAATGGGTATTCCCCTCCCCCACCGGCGGCCCCCTATCCCCCGACAGCGTCCTGCACATGCTGCACCGAGTCCTAAAACGAGCCGGTCTCCCCCGCATCCGCTTCCACGACCTCAGACACACCTTCGCCACCATGGCCCTCCAAAACGGCGTGGATGTCAAAACCGTATCCTCCATGCTGGGCCACTACTCGGCAGGCTTCACGCTGGACACCTATGCCCATGTTACCACCGACGCCCAACGCAAAGCCGCCCAAACCATGGGCAATATCCTATCCGGCGCTCTCTGATACTTTCCGCTATCCGTCCCGTTGGGGTCAGCGTTTGGGTCAGAAAAGAGCAGCATTCGAAAACAACAACTAATGAAAAACAAAAATCCCCGAAATCTTACGATTTCGAGGATTTTTGGCACGCCGTGAGGGATTCGAACCCCCGGCCTTCTGGTCCGTAGCCAGACGCTCTATCCAGCTGAGCTAACGGCGCATGTCACATTCCTGGCGACTTGAATATAATACCACGCCAAAAAGCAAAATGCAAGCCTTTTTTACAAGAAAATCAAAAATGTTTTTCTGCCCACCCGGATCATGTTTTTTCGCGCCCCGCCGTTTACGCCTCCGCCAGCGCGCGGAGGGAGTCTTTGATGTCGCCGTTTATGCAGATAGCCCGCTCCCGGATCTCCCCCGGGCACGCCGCCTGGCCCTGGTTGAGGCAGGCATAGGTGGCCCGGGGATTCCCGGCCGTCATCTGCCAAAACGGATACTTGATGATCCCCGGTGTGTTGTAGCCCACGCCCAGCTCCCAAAAGAGCACGCGCTGCCCGGCCCGGGTGCGCAGGAAGTTCGCATACCGCTCCGCCGCCCGGTGCCAGCCCTCGTCCTCCACGAACTTGTCGTCGGCCCGCAGATTCATGGTCATGGGTCTCCCACAGTGGGGGCAGACCGGCAAAAGCTCCGTGGGAATTTTCCCGTTCTCCTGCCGCGCCACCATCTCCCGCACCGCCGCCTCATTGTCAAAGGTCTCCCGGCAGCACGGCCCGCTGCACTGAAACAGCCCGTAGTCCCCCTGGGTGTAAAACAGCCGCTTCTTGTCGAAGCCCGCCTTCTGAAAACAGTGGTCCACATTGGTGGTGATGACGAAATAGTCCTTCCCCTCCACCAGCTGCAAAAGCGTCTCATACACCGGCTCCGGGGCGTCCGAATAGCGGTTGATATAAATGTATCGGCTCCAATACGCCCAATGCTCCTCGGTTGTGGCAAAAGGATAAAACCCACCGGAATACATATCCCGAAACCCGTATTTCGCCGCAAAATCGGAAAAATATTTTTCAAACCTTGCCCCGTCGTAGGTAAATCCCGCCGCCGTAGAGAGCCCCGCCCCGGCGCCGACGACCACCGCGTCGGCCCGGTCAAGAGCCGTCCGCAGTCCCTCAATTTGCGCCCAAAAGTCGGGCGTAGATTTCTCTATCCTCGTCTTTGAAAACATTGAATATCACCTTTTTTACACTGGTTTCCGTCTGCACAAACCGCTTCACCGTCTCCACGGCGATCTCCGCAGCCAGGTCGTTGGGGAAGCAGAAAAGCCCCGTGGAGATGCAGCAAAACGCCACGCTTTCCAGGCCCTTTTCCGCCGCCAGCTCCAGGCAGGCGCGGTAGCAGGCGGCCAGCAGCGCCCGGTCCCGCCGCGTCACCCGGCCCTGCACGATGGGCCCCACCGTGTGCAGCACATACTTACACGGCAGGTTGAACCCCGGCGTGATCTTGGCCCGCCCGGTGGGCTCCGGGTGCCCCTGCTTTTCCATCAGCTCCGCGCAGGCCAGGCGCAGCTCCACCCCTGCAAAGGTGTGAATGGCGTTGTCAATGCAGCGGTGCCCCGGCACATAGCACCCGGTGAGGCCGCTGTTGGCCGCGTTGACGATGGCGTCGCAGCGCAGGGTCGTAATGTCCCCTTGCCAGAGGTACAGCCCCGGCTGCACAGGCGTCAGGTCCGCCACATCGGTGATGCCCTTTCCCGCCGTCTCCGCCTGCAAATAGGCGTCCTGCACCTGCAAAAAATTCTCGTCCGCAACCCCGGGCGCACGCACATTCAGCAGCCCCCGCAAAAGCTGCCTCTGCCCCGCCGCCTCCGCCGGGACCTCCATATCCCGGTATTCCCGCCGCTCCTTCAAAAGCGACTGGATAAGAAACACCCGCTTCTCGCTCTGATTCATAGCTTTTTCACCGCCTTCACAGGACAAATTTCATAGCAAGCGCCGCAGTGCAGACAATGCTCCGGCTGAATGATATAGTTCTCCCCGAGCACAATGCACTTCTGCGGGCAGCGTTCCGCACAGGCACCGCAGCCGATGCAGCTATCGGTAATGCGGTAGCCTTTCTCCTCCGCTGAACCCCGCCCGACGGTATAGACCTCCCGAAAAATGGGCTTCACACCTAAGTTGAAGTATTCGATGGTGAAGTCCTTCAGCTCAAAAATGATGCCTATATTCCGAGTATCTCCGGGATAAACATTGGATAGATACGGTTGCTCGGCAAATATCGTACTGATTTTTTCCACCTGATTTTCGGCGGGAACGGCCTTGCCGGACAGGCGGATCATCTCCTTGAACCGGGTATAAGCGAGAATTTGCACCCGCCCATCGGACAGCAGCTCGTCGCAAAAGGCCTTGCCCCGCGCCGTGAAGAAATACAGGGAATCCGCCTCATAATGAATGGCGCTGATGCAGCGGATCTGCGGCGCACCGTTTTTATCCACGGTAGCAAAGGACAGCACCCCGCAGAGCTCCAATTTTTGTAAACAGGTTTGTGCGTTCATTCTGCAGCACCTCCCATACGGATCACGCGCCCCTCTTTCCTCGGCTTCGGGGTGGGATGCTTGTCGCCCTCACGGGGATAGCCCAAAAGAAGCTGCGCGGCGGCATAGTGGTCGGCAGGGATATTCCACTGCCGCAAAATCTCCTGCCCGTAATGCTCGGCAAAGGCCGTCCAGCCCTGGCCGATATAGCAGGAGCCGATCCCCAGAGCGTCCGCCGCCAGCATCATATTTTCCGCTGCTGCCGCACAATCCTCCGCCGAAAACAGAAAGTTTTTCGGCGCAAACAGCGTGATAACGGTGGGAGCATCGTAAAAGGCGTTGGTCAGCTTGGCATCGTCCACAATACTGGGCTGTTCATGGGAGACAAAGCTGGTCTCCGTAGACATTCGGAAGTTGGAGTTTGCCCGCTTGATTTTTCCAAGACGCTCATTCACTTCCCTGTCTTGGCAGACAGCGAAGAGCACGCCCTGCCGACCGCCTGCGCTGGGCGCATACAAACCGGCCTGCATGATCCGCTGCAAGGCGGCTTCTTCAATTTGCTTCGGCTCAAACCGCCGAATGGAGCGGCGGTGCAGAATGGTTTCAAAAATATCAGGCATCTTTTTTGACCTCCTTCCAACATTGGGGATCAGCGGCATAGAAGTTCCCGTCTTTGCCGCTTGCCACGGCAGGACAGCCCCGGCAGAACGCCAGCAACTCACATTTGCTGCACTTCTCGAACTTCGTGTAATCCCGGTACTGTTCCATCTGGCAGACCCAAACATCCGCCAGCCGGTCGGTGAATACATTGGCGACCTTGCTGTTCTGTACCCGACGGCAGGCATACACATCCCCGGTGGGGAGGATCGTCAGGTGGCAGTTGCCGCAGTTGCAGCCACCGTAGATCATACCGTCCTCCACAGTCTCGGGGATCTTAAACGCCCCGGTTTCGTACTCATACAGCGTCCACAGGTGGTCTTTCTTGTTGAAATAGGTCTGGCAGCCTGCGGCCTCATATTCCTTGAATTTCTTGTCGCAGTCAGAGAGCAGCTTGCGGTAACGCAGCGGCTCGATACCAACATCCTTTTCTTCGCTGGTGGGGCAATAACGGGCGAAAGCAAAGACATTCACACCCGCCGCCACAACAGCGTCGATGATGCCGGGAACCTCGTCAATGTTCGTGCCAGAAACGGTGGTCATCACCACGGAGCGAATACCCGCCCGATTGATGCAGCCGATTTTCTCCAGCGTAATAGCAAAGCTGCCGGGCTTGCGGAACCAGTCGTGGGTCTGGCGCAGGCCGTCAATGGAAAGCTGGTATTTTTCGCAGCCGTATTCTCTCAAGCGACGGCAAACCTCGTCTGTCAGGTGGAACGGATTGCCGAGGATCGTAAACGGAACGCCGTGTTGCTTCATCAGTCCCAGCAGCTTCCAAAAGTCCGGGTGCAGGATCGGATCGCCGCCAGTGATATAAAAATACGGCAGGCGGTCATAGACCTCGCAGAAGTCCAGGCAGTTATAGAAAGTGTCCTGCATTTGCTGCCAAGACATCGCAT
>CAVHCH010000154.1:0-6732 GCA_963634265.1 Bacteroidaceae bacterium
ATTTTGATGCCATAGACGAAAAATGGCTCCATTTCGGAGCCACGAGCAGTCCTGCATAGGAAAATGGCTCCAATTTGGAGCCAAAACAAAAGAATTTTTCAAGGGGGTTAATTTTTTGGCCTTCTCGCTGCCTACCAAGTGAGGGGAACTTTGAAAAAGCTCTGCACAAGCTCGGCTTTTTATAATTTACCAGCTCAAAAGAAAAAATTTTGAAAAGCAGCGGGAAAATCTGAAAAAAATTCGGCAAAGGGAAAGTGAGAGGAGCTTCTAAGCTTCCCCCGTGTACCTCGACAACTGAATAGCCGTTACCGAGACAGATATGACTGTGCGACGACCTCAAAAGAGCGAGCACGGCAACGCCGCGGAGGCCCCGGGGCAGGCATATAAAAACGATATCGGAAGTACGGCACCAACCAAAAAACACAATTACCAGCGAAAGAAGGTGAAACACATGAACAAGCTACAACTGATCGATGCCGATACCCTGTATTACAAACCCCTTGCCCACCCCAAAATGCTCATCGACGGTGTTCTCTCCGACGGGCTCGCCATTTTAGCGGGTGACTCCAAGATCGGCAAGAGCTGGATGGTGCTGTGGCTGTGCCTGCAAATCAGCCGCGGCGAGGCGGTGTGGGGGCTGCCCACCAGAAAAACCGATGTGGTATATCTGGCCTTGGAGGACCGGGAATGGCGCGTTCAGCAGCGTATGCAGGAGCTGACGGACTCTCCGCCGGAGAATCTCCGCTTCGGCTTTTCCTGTGGACAGCTGGGCGCGGAGCTGGAGGGGCAGATCGAGGAGACTCTGCGGGAACTTCCCTCCACGGGCCTGATATTCATCGATACCCTCCAAATGGTGCGGGACAATACTTCCGCAAAGGTCAATGCCTATGCCCAGGACTACAAGGATCTGTCCGGCCTGAAAAAGCTTGCCGATGACCACGGCATTTGCATCTTCGTTGTCCATCACACCCGAAAGGAGCGGGACAGCAGCAATATTTTCAATGATATGACCGGTTCCACAGGCATTTTGGGCGTGGCGGATACGGGGATGATTCTCCGCAAGGATGACCGCTTCGGCGATTGTGCCACCCTCTGCATTACGGGCCGGGATGTGGAGGAGAAGAAGCTGAAAATGCAGATGCGGGGCGTCCGATGGGAGATTACCGAGGCGCTCAGCGCCGACGATTTGCGAAAGGAACGCATCCCGGACTTTGTTTTTCAGGTGGCGGATTTTCTCTTGGCGCACGGGCGGTTTCGGGGTACGGTGTCCCAACTGCTTGCCGCCGTAGGTAATACGGAGCTGAAGCCCAACCTCGCAAGCATCTGACCCGCCATTACAGCGATGTGCTGCTGCCCCTGGGAATCACCTACGAGTATCGTAAAACGGCGGCTGCCCGGTTGGCGCTTTTGGAGCTGCATGACGGTGTTGACGGTCATGACGGTTCCTCCGGGAGCGAGAGACTTGCGTCACTGCGGAAACAGAATGACGGAACCTTCCGGCTTCCCCAAGCATCGTCACAAGCGTCATCTGCGTCATGGGAGGAGGCGGAGGACGATGAGGAATTGCCGCTTTAAGGGGTGCGGGGCTATACACCGCTTTTTTATCCGTAAGGATAACGAGCATGGGATTTGTGTAGCCCTTCGGCACCCAATTCCCCCGTATCTGCCGATACGAAAGGGGCGCGCCCCTGTAACCCCGCTGAAAGGATGTGATATCTATGCGGAATCGAACAGAGGAAATCAATGTGCGAGTCTATAAAACCGAGAAGAATACCATTCGCAGAAAGGCAAAGAAATGCGGCATGAATATGTCGGAATATCTCCGAAGCTTGGGAACCGGCGCAGCAGTGAGAGAGGCTCCGCGCCGGGAGCTGATGCTGGCGTATCAGAAGCTGACAACGCTCCACGATACCGTCCGCTACGAGCTTGCCATGAGGGACTTTGACGAGGCCCTGACCGAGATCGAGAGCCTGCTTCTGCGCGCCTATCACGGGAAGGAGGATGCCGATGGCGGTGACGAAGATCTGGGCGATCCATGACAGCGTCAGCCGTGTGGTGGACTACTGCACCAATCCGAGTAAGACCAAGCTGAGCGACCTGGAGCAGGTGCTGCTGTATGCTGCCGACAAAGAAAAAACCCTGGATGAGGGGGAGCAGCAATACGCCGTCACCGGAATTGGCTGCAGGGCGGAGTCCGCCGCAGGGGAGATGGCTGCTGTGCATAGGCGCTTCGGCAAAGCCGGCGGCAATGTGGCCTACCACGCCTACCAGTCCTTCAAGACCGGTGAGGTCACGGCGGAGGAATGCCATCGCATCGGCGTGGAGACGGCGCGGCGGCTTTGGGGGAACGACCGGCAGGTGCTTGTTGCCACCCACTTCAACACCGGCACTTATCACAACCACTTTGTTGTGAATCCGGTGAATATGTGGACGGGCAAAAAGCTGGAGGCAAAATACGAGGTCTATTACAAGCTGCGGGATATGTCCGACCGTATCTGCAAGGAGCATGGCCTGTCGGTGGTGAAAAATCCCCAACGGCATAAAACGGCGCGGTCGGTCTACTTTGCCGAAAAGAACGGCGAGCCCACCCGCTACAACCTCATGCGGCGGGCGCTGGACGAGGCACTGACGATGTCAAGCAGCTGGACGGAACTGAGCGCCGTACTGCGGAAGAAGGGCTATGTGTTCGTGTGCGATCCCTACCGCAGGTATGCCACCATCCGCTCTCTAAGCGCTAAAAAATGTATGCGTACCTTTCGGCTGGGAGCCGAATATGACAAGGAGGCGCTGCAGGACAGGCTGCTGGAGAACCAGCGGGACATCCGTGTGACCCGGCGCTATTTTGAATTCATGAGGCCCTACACACGGGAATATGCCAGGAAAAATCCGCCGACAGAAAAATATTACCGGCAGCGGGATTTCTATCTGCATTTGCCCCGCGTCACCGGGTATTTGAGCTTCTTCCGCTGCGTGGCAATCGTGCTGGGCATTGCGCCCCTGTACGAAAAGGAGTATCGACAGCCCCTGTCGGCGGAGTGCCGGGAGGCTTGCCGCAGGCTGGATCGCTTCACCGCCGAGATAACGCTGGTGTGTCGGGAGCATTTGGACACGCCGGAGGATGTGCAGAGGTTTCTTGCACGAATGGACAGGGAGATGGATGCAATATCCGCTGCACGCAGCAAAATCCGCAATAAGCAGCGAGGCTGCGCCGATCCTGCGAAGAGAGCCGAGCTGAAAAAGTCCTGCGCTGCCTGCACCGCAGAGCTTTCCCGGCTTCGGAAGCAAAAGCAAACCGCCTATAACATGATTGAGGATAACCCAAAGCTGAAAGCCCTCTTGGCGTGTGAATGGGATGCGTGGGTGGAAAACGACCCCTACCTCTCCCCGCGGGAGAAGCGGGTGCTGCGAAATCAGCGGCCGCCCCAAGAGGAAAAGACGATTATACGATGAAAGGAAGGAATCGATGAAGAACGACCGATTGATTGATTTGGGGCTGACCGGGTACGAGGAGCTTTTTATGAGCACGGAGGAACGGCTCGATGCGAAAAAGCCAAAGGTAGAGGCAATCCCGCTGGCTGCCCTCACACCCTTTCGAAATCACCCCTTCAAGGTGAAGGAGGACGAGGAAATGGCGCAGCTCATGCGGAGCATTGCCGATGCCGGCGTGCTTTCTCCGGCGCTGGCAAGGCCGCTGCCGGGCGGCGGCTATGAGCTGATCTCCGGCCACCGGCGGCTGGCAGCGTGCAAGGCGCTGGGGATGGACACCATGCCGGTGATTGTCCGTGACCTGACGGACGAGGAGGCTGTTATCACCATGGTGGACAGCAACCTGCAAAGGGAACATATTCTCCCAAGCGAAAAGGCGTTTGCGTACAAAATGAAAATGGAGGCATTAAAAAGTCAAGGGAAACGCACGGATTTAACTTTATCGCAAGTTGCGACAAAGTTGGATGCTGCAGCAGAAATCGGAAAAAGCGCAGGGGAAAGCCGAGATCAAGTGTTCCGCTACATACGCCTCGCCAACCTGATCCCCGACATCCTGAAGCTGGTGGACGAGGGCAAGATTGCCCTGACTCCGGCGGTGGAGCTGTCCTATTTGCAGCCGTCTGAGCAGGAGATGCTCTTTTCTGTGATGGACAGCGATGAGGTAACGCCGTCCCTTTCTCAGGCCCGGCGGCTGCGGCGCATGAGCGAGCAGCAGACATTCACGGATGACGCGGTGCTGCAGCTTCTGTCCGAGGTTAAGGGCAATCAGGTGGAATATGTGAAGGTGCCGGTAGACAAGCTCCGCGGCTTTTTCCGTCCGGACACCTCCGTGAAGCAGATGACCGAGACACTTGTCAAGGCCATGGACTTTTATAACAAACACTTGGCGCGGCAGCGCAAAGACCGGGACGCCCGGTGAAAGGAGATTAAATTATGAAAGCTAATTTTGATTTTAACCGTTTGAGCGAAAGCAGAAAACAGGAGCTTGACCGTATGGTCGCAGATTTTTCCGAGGCGGGTTGCCTCTTTGTTGAGGATCTTTTCCTTGAATTTCTCATCGATGCTGATAACGGTATTGACCGCAGCGACGATAAGCTTGTGGCAAGCTTTGATGATGAGTGCGGACACGAGCTTGTGTTTATTCTCTCTCAGGAAGAGGTTCACTATGTAATCCATGCTATTTCGGAAAAACTGGATAATATCGTATGCGAAGGCGGCACTCCCTTCGGTGAGGATGAAAACGAAGAGGGTATCGTCAGCCTCTCTCCGGTGAACACAGAAGAAGAGCTTGATATGCTTCTCGCACATGTGCTTGGTGACGATGGAGGTGGTGCCGATGACTAAAATCGAAATTCAGACCCTATACGAGGTGATGTTCACGGACTACCCCGATATTGTAAATGTGGCGCAGGTGCAGGCGATGCTGGGCATCAGTCGTCATCTGGCCTATGCACTGATCGGCGATGGCGACATCCCCGGCATGAAAATCGGCAACGCATACCGCGTGCCGAAAATCAATGTGATCCGCTACGCACTTTCGGCGGGAAATCCGCAGCCGGCGGCGTAGCCGGGATTTGAACTTGTATGGCACATTGGACGGGCATTCCCGCCGGGCGTATAATAAAAACGGTCCGAAAGGGTGCCCGTTCATGTGCTATCCGCAAAGGAGGTAAAGTTTATGATAGCAGGACACCTGCAAATAAAAAACGACAATTACTACATGGTGTTGAATTACACGGATGCCAACGGCAAGCGCAGGCAGCCGTGGATTCCCACAGGACTTCCCGCAAAGGGAAACAAGCGCCGCGCCGAGAAGCTGCTGCTGGACACCCGCAAGAGCTTTGTCCCGCCGGTCGTGAGCAAGGAGAACGAGGACATCTCCTCTGATATGCTGTTTGCCGACTACATGGAGCTGTGGCTGGAGATTATCTGCAGCTCGGTGGAAAAGACCACCTTTTCCTCTTACACGCAGATGGTAAAGGGGAAGATCGCGCCGTATTTCCGAAACACCGGACTGACGCTGGACGGAATCCAAGCCAAGCACATTCAGAGCTTTTATCTGCATGAGCTGAAAACCGTGTCGCCCGGTACGGTAATCCACTATCACGCCAATATCCACAAGGCGCTGAAATACGCCGTCAAAATGGACCTGATCCCCTTCAACCCCGCCGACAAGGTGGAGCGCCCCAAGAAGCAGCGGTACATTGCGGACTATTACCGGCAGGAGGAGCTGGAGAGGCTGCTGGAAGCGTCCAAGGATCATCCGTACTCCCTGCTGATTCAGATGACCGCCTTTTACGGCCTGCGCCGCAGCGAGGCGCTGGGGCTGAAATGGGACGCCATCGACTTTGAGCGGGACACCATCACCATTAAGCACATTGTAACCAATGCAAAGATAGACGGCAAATGTGAAATCGTCTGCGCCGACCGCGCCAAGACGAAATCCAGCCTGCGCTCCCTGCCGCTGGTCAGCAATATCCGGGAAAAGCTGCTGGCGCTGAGGGAGCAGCAAAAGGAGAATCGGCGCGTATGCGGAAATTGCTACAGCAAAAAGTATGACGGCTATGTTTTTGTGGATGCCATGGGCAATATCTTCAATCCCAGAAGAGTTACCGCCAATTTCAGCAAGCTGCTGGAGCAGAACGGCCTGCGGCACATTCGCTTTCACGATCTCCGACATAGCTGGGCTTCACTGCTTTTGGCGAACGATGTGCCTCTGAAGCAAATACAGGAGTGGCTGGGCCACAGCGACATCGGCACGACGGCGAATATTTACAGTCATTTGGATTACAAGTCCAAGATCACCTCGGCAAATGTAATGGACAATATCCTGACCCTGCCGGACACAAGGCAAACCGGCTGGCACACCTGAGCTCTTGCCGAAAATCATGTACGCCGATGTGACCTTGAGAGAAAAGAAAAGCCCAGTCATATGGGCAAAAGCCTTGATATGACTGGGTTTTTGGCGGAGAGTTAGGGATTCGAACCCTAGGTTCCTTTTGGGAACACGACATTTCGAGTGTCGCACCTTCGACCTCTCGGACAACTCTCCGTATACCTCAAGTGTAATCCCTGCTCCGGAAGAATGCAAGAAAAACACGCAAGAACGATATGAAATTGTGAAATCCGAACCCGCGCAAAACCTTGTGCGGCGGACATTTTCAGCGGACGAAACGGCCGGAGCTTCCAAAAATTTCGAGTCAGCCCCGTTATGACCACTTCGATACCGCTGCGTATTCACGGGGA
>CAVHCH010000155.1:0-6565 GCA_963634265.1 Bacteroidaceae bacterium
CTCCCCACCACCATTGTCCCATGTGTGTCCAGCCGCCCTCAGGTTTGACGGTTACAAAATATGGGGTAGTTTCGGGGAAGTTTTGGGGAACCTGATGGTGCAGTTTTGGGGAGCCTGGCGGGGGTGAATTTCACCGAAACGGGGAAGGTGGTGAAGTGGGGGGAAATCCGCCTTTGTTTTTCACAAAGAATCTCCGCAGACGACGAACCGGGGCAGCCTGACTTTGGCTGCCCCGCTTCGCTATTTGAGGAGATGGAAAATATGGAAAAGTAATCTTGAGGAATGGGGTTACGCGGCGGCCCGCTGCTTCTTCTGGGCAGCCAGAGCCTTGATGCCCTCGACCACCAGGTCGATGGCCAAGATCACCAGCAGTACGCCGATGATGCCGCGGATGTAGAACCATGCCACGCCTTCGCCGCCGGCCATGATGCCAACGACCTGTGCCTTGATGGTGAAGACCAGGGAGGTCAGAGTCACCACCAGCATGAAGAACATGGGGAAGTAGAACATCTTGTTGTTGCGGCCGATCTTACCCAGCCAGCAGCACACAGCCAGCAGACCCAGAGCAGCCAGCAGCTGGTTGGCAGCGCCGAACAGAGCCCAGATCTTGGCATAACCGGTGAGGCCCAGGGCGACGCCGGCCACCACGGTGATGGCGGTAGCAACATAGGGGTTGGTGATGACCTTGCGCCAGCCGGTGAGGCTCTTGGCGTCCTGGCCAACGGGGGTGAAGAGCTCCTGGAACATATACCGGGCCAGACGAGTGGCGGTATCCACGGAGGTCAGGCAGAAGGCGGACACGGCCAGGATCAGCATGGAGTACACCACGTTGTAGCAGTTGGCGCCGAACACCTTGGAGAACATGGAGGCCAGACCGGTGGCAAACACGACGGTAGGCGTCGTGGTGGTGCCGTCAGCATAGGAGGCCCAGATGTAACCAACAGCGCAGACGGAGATCAGAGCCAGAGCGCACTCGATCAGCATACCGCCGTAGGCGATGGGCTTGGCGTCCTTCTCCTGATCCAGCTGCTTGGACGTAGTGCCGGAACCCACCAGGGAGTGGAAGCCGGACACAGCGCCGCAGGCGATGGTCACGAACAGGGCGGGGAACATATAACCCAGGGAAGTGCCGCTGGGGGCCAGGTTGTCATAGAAGCCGGTGAAAGCGGGCATATCCACCACGGGGTGGCAGCCCAGGATGCCGACAATAGCCAGGATGATCATACCATACAGCAGGAAGGAGCTGAGGTAGTCACGGGGCTGAAGCAGGATCCACACGGGGGTAACGGAAGCGATACCGATGTAAAGACCCACAATGATCATCCACACGGTGTAGCTCAGGTAGATGGGGTGCCAGTTCAGGCCGATGTACATACACACGGCGATACCGATGACACCGATGACGGTGGCAATGCCCAGAGGAGCGTTGCGGCGGTATACGAAGAAGCCGAACAGAATGGCCATCAGGATGAACATGATGGAAATGATAGCGGTGGAAGCGTTGGCGGCAGACGCCTCATAGTTGATAGCGCCGGTCTCCGTGTAAGTGGCCTTGAAGGTGTTGGCGACGATGGATGCAAAGGCGGCCACCACCAGGATCAGGGTCAGATAAGAGAAAATGATGAAGAGCTTTTTCGCCTTGGGGCCGATGGCATCGCCGATGACCTCGCCGATGGACTGGCCTTTGTGACGAATGGAGGCGAACAGGGCACCGAAGTCATGGACGCCGCCGAAGAAGATACCACCGATGAGCACCCACAGCATCACGGGCACCCAACCGAACACAGCGGCCTGAATGGGGCCGTTGATGGGGCCGGCACCGGCGATGGACGAGAAGTGATGTCCCATCAGCACGGGGGCCTTGGCGGGACAATAGTCCTGGCCATCCTCCAGTTCATGAGCGGGGGTAACACGGCTGTTATCAATACCCCACTTTTTGGCAAGCCAGCCGCCATAGAAAATGTAACCTATGACCAACACGACAATGCCAATTACCAAAAACAATGCAGCATTCATAAAGTTTTCTCCTTTCCTAACAGTTTTCTCTTTGCTTTACAAAACAGCGTTTTATCCAAAAGCTGTGCTGCACTTCGTCCGCTGGCGTTGGAAAATGCTTTTCCCTCCTCCAGCACCGCCAGGCCCGAGTGGAAATCCATCCAACCCCAAAAGGCCATTTTGAAGCTCTTGTAGATGCGGCATTTCCGCAGAGCTTTTTTCGCTGCCTCGTCGCAGCTGTCGCACAGGAACATGGCGGTGATGTAGCTGTACATATGATTGGGTCCCGGCTGGACCTGCTCCATGCCGTTTTGATAGGCATAGTCCCGGCAGGAATTGTAAATTTCCTCGGTCAGGTGGGGGACGGAGAAGAGGTAGACATACTCGTGGCTCCCGGCCTCCCAGAGCTTGGCCTTTTTGCTCAGGACATATTTTTCCGACATGGCGTGGAAGGCGCAGGTGGCCACCAGGGGCGACTGCTCTTCCTGGGCAGAAGAAATGTCATAGTATCCGGCGTAGCGGCGCAGCAGCTTGTCCACCGCCTCCGTGCGCGTCAGATTTTGCATACGGCTCCCTCCTGTTCTTCTTAGCGTTCAGCTCTGCTAATACCTCATATCGCATGAGCTGATAAAAGCGAAAAAATGGCCTAAATTCTCTTTTTAAGAAATTTCTGCCATTTTATTCCCCTTTGGAGAAATGTCATCCAAAAGATGTACGGATTATATGCCATTTTTTTAACGAATGCAAGTGTTAAAATATACAAAATTCCTGTGAAGAATTTGTTAATATTTCGGCTTGCATTTTGACGAAAAGGGTAGTATCTTTATAAAAATACATATTTATCGTGGAGAGAATTTATTATCAAAAGTTGCGAAAAGGGTCGAAAAGTGAAAATTTAAGGGATGTACAGCCGGAAAATGGCTGTATTTTTTTGCGTCCGGACGGGGAAGAAACGGGGGCGGGCGGGGCATCCTACTTCTTAACGGAAGAAAAGTTGGGAGGGGTGCGCATGAAGACGGCGGGACGGGTGCGGCTGTTTGGGCTGCTGCTGGCGGCGGTGGCGGCGGGGTGGCTGGTGCGGGAGGTGCGGGCGCTGCGGGAGCCGGCGGCGCTGACGGTGCCGGCCTGCGGCATTGAGGTGGCGTGCCGGCGGGTGGTGCTGGCTACCTCGCAGCAGCTCCAGGACATTGTGGACCGACCCGGGGTGGCGGCCTGGTACGGGCCATACATTTTGGACCACGCGGGGCAGGAATTCAAGGGGCTTTGGAACATCGAGCCGGGGGACGCGGTGACGGTGGATGGGCGGGACTATCGTTGCCGGTTCGTGACCACCGGGTGGAGCGACTGCGGCATCCGGGCCAAGGAGGGGGATCTGCCCCGGGCGGCGCTGTATCTGTGTACCTGCGTGCCGGGGGGACGGGAGTATGAGATCTATATTGTGGGGCTGGAAAAAGGTTAAGGAGAATTTCGCCGTGCGGTCGGCGGCACACATGGGTGCCGCCCTACAGGGTATTATTTTGTAGGGGCCGACGGCCCTGTCCGCCCGAAGCGAGCGCTCAATTTTGTAGGGCAGGGCCCGCGTGCCCTGCCGTGGTGCGGCAATTATCGGGCGGCGGGGTGTGGGCACCCCGCCCTACGGAGATGATTTGTGGGTTTGGCGCACGCTTCCTGCTCTGTGCGTAGGGGCGGGGTTCTACCCCGCCCGTGGGAGGGGCAGAGCCCCTCCCCTACGGAGGGTAACAAGGAGTGCGGTAAGCGGGGCGTCGGGGACGCCGCCCCCTACGGACGGGTACAAGTAGTGGGGGGCGGGCCGATGTGGGGAGTGAACCGAGCGCCGCCAGTGGCAGATGAAGTGAGCCGATTTCCCCGACGCCCGGACGGCACCGCAGTTCTTGTTGTGCTTCGTAGGGGGCGATGCCCACATCGCCCCGGTGGCACCAGCTTTCCTGCTGTGCGTAGGGCGGCGTGCCCCCACGCCGCCGGGGTGATGCAGTGGTCGGCGGTACACACGGGTGCCGCCCTACAAGGTGTTATTTTGTAGGGGCGGACGAGCCTGTCCGCCCGGTGGGGTGGGTTCCATGTGGTGCGTAGGGGCGGGGCTCTGCCCCGCCCGCGGGCGACCGCAAGGGACGCCCCTACGGAATGGGATGTAGGGCGGGGTGACCACACCCCGCCGAGTGCGTAGCAAGAAGTGCCGGGGCCGACCCCTCTGTCACGGCTTTGCCGTGACAGACCCCCTTATAAAGGGGAGCCTTTTTAGGGGCGGGGCCTTGCTATTGCCGAGCGTTGGTGCTATAATTTATAATGCGTAAGAAGTTGAGTGCGCGGCTGGGCCGGAGAAACTCGGGTCTTGGCCGCGAGAGTTCTATATAAAGAAGGGAGAGGCGTTATGCGATCCATTCGTGACATTTATAAAATAGGTACGGGGCCGTCCAGCTCCCACACCATGGGCCCCGCCCGGGCGGCGGTTTTGTTCCGGGGCGAGCACCCGGAGGCGGATAAATTCCAGGCTATTCTCTATGGCTCCCTGTCCAAGACGGGCCGGGGCCACGGCACTGACCGGGCCGTCCAGGATGCCTTTGCGCCCATGGAGGCGGAGGTCATTTTCTCTGACGAGGACCCCCAGGGCCTGAAGCACCCCAACACCATGGACCTCATCGCCTGGCGGGAGGGCAAGGAGCTGGGGCGCATCCGCGTGGAGAGCATCGGCGGCGGCGACATCGTTATCGAGGGCCGGGAGGAGGAGCGGTCCGGGGAGGAGATCTACATGGAGAACTCCTTTGCGGAAATTTTGCAGTTCTGCCAGTACCGCTATGTGGACCTGGTGGAATACATAGAGATGAATGAGGGCCCCGACATTTGGGACTATCTCATCGGCGTGTGGCATGTGATGCAGCGCTCCGTGGAGGAGGGGCTCTCCCGCACCGGGGAGCTGCCCGGGGGCCTGCACATCCAGCGCAAGGCCAAGTATATGCACGACCACATTGTGGAGACCAAGCACCCGGAGCTGGTGGAGTGTCAGAAGGTCTGCTCCTACGCCTACGCCGTCAGCGAGCAGAACGCCGACAACGGCACCATCGTCACGGCGCCCACCTGCGGGGCCTGCGGCGTGCTGCCGGCGGTGCTGTACTATTTTAAGGACAAGCGGAACCTGTCGGATATGGACATCGCACACGCCCTGGGTGTGGCGGGCCTGTTCGGCGAGCTGGCCAAGCGAAACGCCTCCGTTTCCGGAGCCGAGTGCGGCTGCCAGGCGGAGGTGGGCGTGGCCTGCTCCATGGCCGCCGCCGCTGCCTGCCAGGCCTTTGGATACAACATCCACCAGATCGAGTACGCGGCGGAGGTGTCTTTGGAGCACCACCTGGGCCTCACCTGCGACCCCATCTGCGGTCTGGTGCAGGTGCCCTGCATCGAGCGCAACGCCGTGGCGGCCATGCGGGCCATCAACTCCGCCAACATCGCCTACTTCCTCACCGGCACCCGCAACATCAGCTACGACATGGTGCTGAAAAGTATGTACTACACGGGCCTGGACATGAACCAGCGCTACCGGGAGACCGCCGAGGGCGGACTGGCGCGAATTTATACACGCAGAGGCAAATGAAAACCCCTGGCGAAAAATCTTCGATTTTTCTGCCAAAAGGCTTGCAGCCTACTGCGCGCATAATTTTGAGCCCTTGGCTCAAAATTCCACACTTGCAGTCTGAGAGGTATTTTTCCCCACGCACATGTCGCGGTGAAAAATGATTTCAATTTTTTGCGCCTGCGGGCGCAAACTCTGCGAGGCTTTTTACAAATGCACACAGGCGGCCTTACACGGGGCCGCCTGTTTTTTTGCAAAGAATGGGCGGCTTGTAGGTTTGTCAAACATATTGGACAGTGAACTCGTTGGGAGAAAGCCAGAGGAGAGGCCTCATGGGTAAGTTGTTAGAGCGGCGGTTATGAACAGCAAGCTGTTTTGCGAAATCGCCCAGAGAATAGAAAGCGTGGCAAGAATAGAAACGCTTCTGATCCTCACGGTGGCTGCGCTCGACCTTGCCGTTGTGACGCGGCGTATAGGGACGGATCAGCTTGTGCCGGATGCCCAGTTCGGCAGCCGTCTTTTCAAACAGCGTCGGCAGATCACGTTTGCTGCCCGAAAACCGGTTGGTAAACTCAAAACCGTTGTCCGTTTGGACGCATTCGACCTTGATGCCGCGGCGTGCATACCAGGCGGTCAGTTTGCGAAGGAAATCTGCCGAGGAATAGGTGGACTGCTCCGGGTAAGCGGCGAGAAAGCGCAGACGAGTGAATTCATCGATGGCGGTGTACTGGAACAGGCGAAGCTCAGGATCTGTGATGCACTTACGAGGTACGACTTTCACATCCACCTGAACGCGCTCCCCGGGACGGGTCATCTGCTCATAAGGCTTGGGTTTGTATGTATTTTTCGGCTTTTCGGCGGGAAACAGGCCCATTTTGCGCATGACACGGAACAGGCTTTCCGGGCAGCGGGTGTAGCCCCGCTGCCGCAGACGGTGCCAGAGCTCGACCATGCCCAGGGTTGGATTTCGGCGGCGCATGTCGCGGA
>CAVHCH010000156.1:0-6525 GCA_963634265.1 Bacteroidaceae bacterium
ACGGACGGGCTGTGCCTGCTGTTTGCGCTGCTGCCCGGGCTGTGGCTGCTGACGGTGGAGCGGGGCAACGGTCTACTGTCCCTAACGCGCACCACCCGGCGGGGGCGCGGGTGGCTGTACCGGCAGAAATTTGGGGCGATGGCGGCGGTGCTCTCGGCGGGATTTGCGCTGCTGTACGGCTCCAACGCGGCCATTGCGCTATGGCTGTTCGGCCCGGAAAACTGGGGAAAATCCCTGCAATCGGTGTATGGGTTCCAGGGGTGCGCGTACTCCATCTCCGTGGGCGGATTTTTGGCGGCGTTTTTGCTGCTGAAATACCTATGGGCGCTGTGCTGCGGGGCAATCTTATTCGCCCTGTGCAGTGGCAGCCGGAGCATTGCCGTGCCCGCCTTCGGGGCGGTGTGCATAGCTGCGCTGGCGGCGGCCCTGGGGAGCAGCTCCTCCCTGTGGCTGCAAACGGCGAGCCTGACGGGGCTATCCCAGGGGCAGCGGTTTTTCCAGGGGCTGCTGTATCTGAATTTATTTGGGTCGCCGGTGCCGCAGCTTGCGGCGGCGGTGGCGGTGCTGGCGGCGGGGCTGGGCCTGGCCTACGGGGCGGGGCTTTGGGGCTTCTGCCGCACACCGCGCAGGGGCGCGGCGCAGAAGAAGGTCCCGCGGCGGGCGCACCGGGCGCTGCGGCACAGCCTGGGCTGGTACGAGGGTTACAAACTGTTTATCCCCTGCGGCGGGGCGGCGGTGCTGGCGCTGCTGCTGGCGGCCTCGCTGACGCTGACGGTGGAAAAGCACTTCGTGCAGAGCCGGGAGGAGACGCAGTACCGGGCGTATTCCATGGAGCTCAGCGGCGCGCCGTCGGCGGAAAAGGACGCCTTTTTGGAGAGCGAGGAGCGGCGGTTTGCGGACCTGAGCGAGAAGATCGCGGCGGCCTATGCGCTCTACGGCGAGGACGCAGGGCGGAACCCCGCTGTGCAGGAGCTGCGCAATGCGCTGGAGGAGCAGCGGTCCTTTGAGAAGGCGCGGATGCAGTACGAGTCTTTGCGGGAGGGGCAGGTCTACCTCTATCAGACGCCGTACAGCCTGCTGGTGGGCGCGGCCGGGAAGCGGGCCGGGCTGGTGCAGGCGGCGCTGTTTTGCCTGACGGTAGCGCTGGCGGCCTCCCGCTGCTTCACGATGGATGCGGACACGGGTGTGGCGCGGCTTCAGCGGACGGCGGGGAAAACCCGGCAGGTGTGGCGGCGGAAGCTGCTGTGGGCGTGGGCATTTTTGCTGCCTGCGGCTGCGGCGGCGGGACTGCCCCGGCTGGTGAGCATCCGGCGGCTGTACGGCCCGCTGCTGCTGACGGCCCAGGCCAACAGCGCGGAGGTCCTGGCGTCCCTGGGGGATGCGTGGAGCCTGGCCGGGTACATGCTGGCGGGGGCGGCGCTCCTGCTGCTGGCGGGCGGCGTGACCATAGGTGTCTCCGCCCTGACCGCCAAGCGGACGGAAAACGGCGTGCTGGCGTTTTTGCTGCCGCTGGTGGTGGTGCTGCCGGGGTTGTATTTGGTGGGACGGATGTGGTAAAATGGGGGTGTATTTATGCCGCAAATTGCGGACCGTCTTTTTACATAGTCAGAACGAGAGATAACGCCATGGGCGCGCAGGATACATCTAATATAGCTGCGCTGCGGATCCATAACGAAAAGGAGGCAGCCGAGCGTTATTACAGGGAAAATCCCGATTCACCGGTTAAAGTAATGATAGAGATGTTTTTATATTTTCGGTGTCTTGATTTGAATAGGTGTATTTCTGCGGTTTTAATGAAATATCGCTGTCGCGATGGGAAATAATTTACTGCGTAAATTGGGAAATTTTCTGCTTCACAGAAAGGGAAATGTCCTTCGCTTTTCAGGAACGAAGGGCATTGAAAAAAGGACTTAGCTTATGCTAAGTCCTTTTTTCTGGCGCAGCGGGAGGGATTCGAACCCTCGTGGGATTGCTCCCAAACTGATTTCGAGCCATTTGGAGAGGAAATCCGATGAAAATTGATGCGTTCCTCTCGTGACCCTTAAAACCGCAATCCACTCGCACTCACTACTCTGCACAAAGCGTAGAAAATGCGTAGATGGAATCAAGTCTGCTGGACGCAGTATAGCCTCCAAAGCGCCGAATATCAAGGCTTTCCGAGGACGGAAAGCCAAGCTCTCCACACGATTTCGAATCGTATGGGCAAGGCGCTTTCGGGATAACATAGGTGCTTATAGGAAGGTCAAATCCCTGATATCACAACGATTCCGAGGCATACAGCATGCAGGGCTTGAGCCAGTAAAAACGCAAACTTCCCGCAAAGTGTAGAAAAAGTGTAGAAGTAAGAAGGACGAATAACCCTTTGAGTAACGATAGTTTCGGGCTCCCATACGGGAGCGAATGTAGTCGGTTGACCGCCATTGACAAGTATCTCAGTTCCCGGATAATAAGGAGAAACATATGTCAACAGACTACACCAGCCTATACGAAGAATACCCGGAGGTCATCAGCGCTGACCAGCTTTACCGAATTTGTCATATCAGCAAGCGCAAAGCGAAATGGCTTCTGGAGCATGGATATATCCCCTGCGAGGACAGCGGAAAAAAGACGCGGCGGTATAAGATCCAACTGAATGATGTAATAGACTATCTCCACACACTTGAAACTGCGCCGGATTTGGTTGCGACACCCGTGGGAGCATTCAATGTCAAGCGCAAGCAACTCGATCCAGTCGCTCAGATATGTCAAAAGGAGTTTCAACAGTTCCTCTACGATATATGGGCAAATGAAGCGGACATCCTGCAGATCTCAGATGTGCAGGCACTGCTGGGGTATAGTACTGGAACGATCAGACAATGGATGCTGCGGAAAGAGCTCCGCAGTACAAGACTCCCGAATGGAACGCAAATCACATCAAAGAAGTGGCTGGTTGAATTTTCAGCGAAATATACCATTCGAAATCCGAATCGGTTATCAGCAGCACACCGCAAAATTGTGGAGGCGTATAAGGTGTAACTTCCCAAAGCTAACTGTTTGAAAATTCCGAACAGTTCAAATGGAGGGAACTCGTCCGGCTGAGTGGACACGGGATTACTACCACCTCGACATGATTCTTGCGGTGGACTACCGGGTGCGCAGTAATGTGGGCATCCATTCAAGCTGCCATACAAAATAATATTCCAAGCTATAGACCGGAGTTTTTATACTTCGGTCTTATTTTATATCTAAAGGAGGCATGCGTTATGAATGACCGCAACACGGAGCAGCAGTTTCGGTACCTTGAAGAAGTTTGTATTTCCCTGCACCGTATAGGCTTTGAAACCCAGCCCTTGGAGAAATCTCAACTGCCTGTCCAGTGGAATGGCACACCCCTCTGCCGCATCACCGGCAAGGGCAGTGTATTATATCGACGGGAAGATATGAGCACATCGCCTGCAGAGGATGCCCTCCTCCGAGTCGAGGACATCGCCGCCAGAACACTGGAGTATATGACTGTCATGGAAACCGCTCCGCAGCTCAAAGTAAGCGGACTGGATGGTGACTACCGCATCCTTGCCGACTTCAACGGTACCGTGTTGGCAGGGAGTCATAGTAAATACGGTGTCCAATTCGTTACATGGGATTGGGACTGCAGACACACGGGCGTGGCCCACGGGCACTATTTTATGGAGAACTATGACGGAGCTAAACAGGACTTCACCACACGGTCCGGTCTCATTCACAAAGAGCAGCTTTTTAGTCCAGAACAAATGACTGAGATATACCGATGCTGTGCCGACTCTGTGGACGGGGAGTTCTTCGAACTCACGGATAAGTAGGAGAAAGTGATCCGCAGTGTCCAGCAGCAGATTGAGGTGTGCGTGCCAGATTTGGACGAGCGAATCCGGCAGCAGGAAGAAGCATTGGAGCGAGCCTCACAGGAACAGACAATGTAAACATGACAATGGTCGGAGTTTTACGAATAAGACTCCGGCTTATTTTTATTTTGGAGGAAATGAAATGCCACGAGTAAACCGAAAAAGCACATTAAGACATCGATATGCGCCGGTCTATGCTCCGGAGTGTCCTCGTGACCCGCCGAAGCCGCACAACTGTACATTCTTTACACGCTGTAAAGGTTGTCCTTACCCAGGGCACGGCTTTGTCTGCTGGCAGGGCGAAGATACCTGCTTGCGGACACGGATGAACGAAATCAACGGATTGGAGGGAAATGAAGATGATGATTCATGCGGTACTGAGTAACCCGCATCACCCGGAATACGGCGTGGCAACCATCCCATTCCCCATCCCCCACGACCAGTACGCACACTGCATGGAACTGCTGGAGGCGCTGGAGATCGGCGACGCGGTCAAAGCCGACTGCCAGGTACAGGAGATCAACAGCTTTTACTCTGTGCTCAAGCGCACGGAGATGCTCACGGTCAATGTGGAGGAGCTGAACTACCTTGCCAAACGGCTGGACAGTTTCGATACCGGTGAAGCCGCACAGTTTCAAGCGATGGCCCACAAGTTGGAACTTTTCGAACTGAAGGATCTGATCAACCTGACCTTTTGCTGCCAGCAGGCCACAGTCATTACAAATTTCTCTGACCTCTCCGCCATTGGCCGGAATCACTACATGAATCTGCACGGTGGGAGCGCAAGAGTTGACGAGTTGGATGCTCTGGACGGTGAGGAAACGGCACGGCGGCTCATCGAGAGCGGCAGCGGTATGATCACACCCTACGGCGTGGTCTATGATAACGACATGAGGCTGGAGCAGGTCTACGACGGTCAATTCTTTCCCTGTTACTTTTTCGGGCCAAATCCCATTACCGTTGCGGTGACCGCTAAGTCCGAACCGGAGGACACCGAGCATATCACATGGCTGTACCTTCCCATGACGCAGGAGGAGATCGACCGCGCCCTCCAGCGTGCAGGCATCACGGATCCTGTGGATGCCCGGCTTCGCTTGGAGGACACTCAGCTGCCGGATGAAGTGGGTGTGCTGCTGGATATGGAACAGGAAAGCCTTGCGGATCTCAATGCACTGGCGCAGGCAGCGGATGCGCTTTCCTCGGATGCCATCAAAAAGCTGGGCGCTGTGGTAACGCTGGCGAAGCCTCAAAATGCAGAACAGGTCAAAAATCTGGTGAAGAATCTCGACCTGTTTGATTTCGCTCCCGGTGCGCATACGCCGGAGGAATACGGCAAGTACATGATCCAACAGTCCGGTCACTTCGATTACGATGAGAGTCTGGATGAATTCTATGATTACGAGAAGTATGGCCTCCAGCGCATGGGCGAGGAGGACGGAATGTTCACCGACCGGGGTTATACCGCCTACAAGGGCTATATCAGTCTGGCGGAGATCATGGGTAGCAGTCAGAGCAGCCGCATGGAGATGGGAGGCATGGCATGATCATTCAGGCAGAACTGAAGCGAAAGCAGTCCGAGTACGAAGGCGAAGCCTGTGTTGTGGACAAGGTCATCGAGTTGCCCGCCCAGCGGTTCCAGCAGTTCAGCCGTGCCCTGCTGGCGGATTATGATTTCATCGCAGAGAACAAAAATGCTATCCGACATGATGATGACGCCAGGCACTGTCTGCTCATTCTCGATGCGGACGGAACAGATGGCTTCCTCGTTGACCCGCAGGGCTATAACTACGCCCGATACAGCGCTTTCGTTCCGAATGCCCGCAGTCTGCTGACATCAGATATGGTGATCGACCGCAGCTATCTTTCGCCTGCAGAGCCTTGGCGGGACGAGAGCCGGGATGAAATGCTCCGCATGACATTGCGGGTCGATGGAAAGCCGGACTACACTCTCGTTTTCCCGGCTGACGAGGAATACCTCGATGCTGTGAAGGCTTACCTCGACATCGATGTTTTTGCAGACGCGATGCTCCGTGATATTCGTTTCAAGGTGCCATACATTGGTGAGTTGATCTGCGACACAGATTGCCCCGCCGTGGAGGATTACAACGACTTTGCGGAAACGTTGGAAGATATCTGGCAGCAGGACGGTGCGCTCCTGACCTATGCTGCTGTGCTGGAGGCTGAGAAGCCGGAAACTCTGCACCAAGCCATGAAACTCCTGCGAAATCTGGATAACTACCAGCGCATCGTGGACACCTACAGCTACGGCCAGCAACGCATGCAGGAGCGGCTGGGACTGGATGACGAAAGCATCGCGGAACTGGAGGGCTACATGGACTTTGAACACTACGGTGTGGACTGCATGGAGCATGACGGCGTGGTGGAAACGAAGTTCGGTCGGCTGCGGCGACGGGAGCCGCCGTTTCCGGAGCAGGCACAGGAGCAGCAGATGATGTAAGAGCAGAGACACCTGTGGCTCTATCCGTTGACCCGCCTCATAAACCTCCGACACACACTCCTCGGCAGCAGCCGTGCGGCAATATTTACCACATGGGTAGGCCAGCCATAATAGCGGAGTGCCTTGCCTTTCTGTGTGGCCCGAAAGCCCGCTTCCGCGACGGCTGTGGCGCTGGCAGGCTTGAACATGGAGAACATATGAGAGTTTTTC
>CAVHCH010000157.1:0-5131 GCA_963634265.1 Bacteroidaceae bacterium
CCCATCGCCACCGCCACCGTCCCAGGCAAAGTAAAACCCTCCCAGGACTTTGACATTGCCGCAGACGGCACCCTCTCTCTCTACAAAGCTATGGCGGTGCAGTCCGTAACCACCAACAAGGCGGCGGCCTATGAGATCGGCACGGAGGTGGAGGGGCTGGAACTGAGCTGGGCGCTCAACAAGGCTCCGGCGAGCCTGAGCATCCAAGCGGGAGCTGCGCTGCTGAGTAATCTGCCTGTGGCCGCCCGGAGCACCGCCGACCTGGAGGGAGATGCTCGAACGCTGTGGACGCAGCTCACGGCCACAATCAGCCAGGATATGCAGTTTGCTGTAAACGCCACGGATGCCCGGGGCGCGGAGAGCAGCAAGAGCGCGGCTATTAAGTTCCTGCGCTACGCATACAGCAAAGTGGGCGCGCCGGACGCGGCTCCCACGACGGCCAGCGAGTGCATCAAGCAGGCGGATTTGGCAACATTTGGTAAAAACGGCGCGGACTTTGATTACACCGTGGGCAGCTGCATTTGGCTGCTCACCACCAAGCAAAACGCTCAAGTCCAAACCAATGTGCTGGGCCAGTGGGCGGATGTGGCCACCTATGGCGGCGAGGCTGTGGAGTTTACCCAGGCCAACGGCGCCACGGCCACATACTACGCCTACCGCACCGATACCTTTACCGGGGCGGGCACAGCAAAATATAGGATCGTTTAGGAGGTGCAGATATGGCTCTAACGATCAACACCAACATCAAAAACGATGCGGGCGGCTATCTGGTAGACGCGGACGCGGTTAAGGTAGCGGAGGGAGAGATGCTGCCTGCGTCCCTGGGCAAGCGCCCGCCTGTGGCGGTAGTTTCCGCGCTCCCGGAAAATCCTGATCCCAATACCTTATATTTGATCCCGGAGGAGGCGGAGGCATGATCTACGCCAATTCCATGCCCATCGGCCAGGCCTATTTTAACGGCTGGCTGGCGGAAATCTATATGGGCGGCACTCTGGTATGGAGCGGCTACAAAAAGGTGGGCGGCGAGGCAGATGTAGAACTCCAGCTCCGCACCACGGCGGAGGGCAATGTGGCGATGTTTGTGCCGGTTTTGGCGGCCCCGTCAGTGCAGGTCAGCGCGACGGCCCAGGGCTCCACGGCGGAGGCTCTTGCGCCCAGCGCAGCAGCGGAGATCGCCGTATCTGCGACGCCTACCCCCGGTGTGGCCGCTGGCGTAGGCGGCGCGGCGGGAGAAAGCCTGTCGGCGCGTACCGCAGCGGCAGGAGGCAGCGCCCAGGGCGAGGGCAGCGATGCAGGCCAGGGCCTGGTGCTGCGGCTGCCCATCGTGCCCGGGGAGCGCGTGGCATTGGCGCCCAGCGAGGCTGGGCAGAGCCTGGTGCTCTCCCTACCCATCGCCCCGGGCGGCGTAGCTGCGTTGATGGACGGAGTGGCAGCGCGGAGCGTGGAGCTGGCCGTGCCGGATGTGCCCGGCCAAAGCGTGATCCTAGAGCGGCAAAACGCTGGCGCACAGATCGCCTTTAGCGGTTCTGCTGCTGCGGGAGCTTGCAATGCTTCCGGTGGCGCGGCGGAGACTGGATTGGAAACTGATGCAAACGCAGCGGCAGGCCAGTGCGGAGCCGTAGGCACAGACGCAGAAACCGGACTTGTATATAGCGCGGAGGCCGCCGCATCCGCTGCGGGAGCTGAGGGTGGGGAAGCTGCCCCTGTGCTCCGGGAATCGTGCAGTGCAAAGGGTGCCCCCTTTACCGGAGAAAGCGGCACCGCAGAGGAGGGCATGGCGCTCCGGGTGCTGTCCCACGGCGATAAGTGGGAGCCACCGATCGTATCGGGGCATCTGCTACAAATCAACTGGGTTTATAGCATGAGCACCCAAACATCCCAGGTGCTCGGAAAAATACTGGAGGTGGAATAATTGGGCACAGACATCAAGCTAAAAGACCTGTTTGGACAGACGCAGACAGAGCAAGATATAAGTACCGTGTCCGTACCCAAAGCGGACGGAACGGGGCGGGAATACTATGTGAAGCGCCCTGTGATCTACTACAACCTGGTGGAAACACCCCCCTACGCACCCCAGAAAACTGATAATTCTGTATTTTTCATCAACTGGGGCGATGGAACTTTTGTCGGCGATATGGATATGGGCAATAGTGGCGGAAAAATTGTTGGAGTTGTGGAAGGAAAAACCACGAAGCCAATTGTCTTGATACAAGTTGGAAAATATTTGGAAGGAATAACCGCGGATAATACAGGCAAAGCGATGTTGTTCTACCTGTACGAAGCGCTGGTAGGAGCGACATTGTTGGAGGTCGTTAGTCTTTCCGGTACGGCAGATTTTACAGCGCAGCCTGGCTGGGGGCAGCTCATCCAGGGTGCGGACGGCCAGCCCTATACCTACACGCAGCTTACTGATTTAAGCGGTATTGCAATCGGCATCGAGCAACCTAACAGCATTTCGAATCGTCGGTTGTTTTTCTCCTTCCTTACCGAAAAGACAAACTCTGTTGTAGCTTACACGGCTACGGAAAACGGCGAACACACCATCGTGCCGCCAGCGGAAACCTCCGGTATCAACATCGTGCAGCTAACAGTGGATGTACCTACGGTTACAGGAGACAGCGTAGACTTTGGTGTGAATATCGGGGGCACTCTGGATACGATTTATTTTAACACAATCCACGATACCGCTAAACTGGATTCCTGCCTCGAAACCGCGAATTATCCATACTCCTCGGAGCTTGCTGGAATAACAATGACTTGGAACAATGCTCTCGTCTGCACGCTGGGGCAGACAGAGCTATATGTTCACATTGGCAACTTGTCCTCTATGCAGGCGGGGACATATATTATCTATGTCATGCAAGCCGAAACTCCTACCGTACTGTACTCCACAAAGGCTCTTGATGCTTCGGCGGTCATTCCGGGGATGGTTATCTCCGCAGGCTGGAATGCAACAAGGTTTTCGATTGGAGTTGAAGTAACCGTTTCCGACATCCTTAATGACTTGCTTTCCATAAAAGACAACTATTTCGCAAAATCGCCACAAACATACGGCTAATCGTATGTTGTGAATATTTTAATTATTTAGGAGGTATACGCCATGATTTCAACAGAAAAAGCAAACGGCATTTTGAACAACCTCTTCGGACGAGGTATAGCCGCCTGCTATCTGGGCTTTAGCACTACCGCCCCGCAGATCAACGACAGCGGAGTGATCACCGGCTTCACGGAGCCTGCTGCATCCACTGGCTATAAGCGTGTTCCGCTCACCGACGAGGCGCTTTCCTCGATGGATGCTGCATCCGGCGCGCAAATCAAAAACGGCACCTACAACATCGCATTCCCCGTACCAAACAAGGAAAGCCAGTATGGCACTGCGACTCATATCGGTGTATTTGAGGTAGCAACTGGTGGCACGCCAACCATCACGGCGGCCCTGTCCGAGCCCCAGGCCTTGGGCCTGAAGGCGACCCTGGTGCTCTACAAAAACGACTTTACCGCCACCCTGACGGCAACGGACACCGCGAGCAATGCGGCGGGCTAAAGTCGTGGCCGCCGTACTGGCGGCGCTCCTGCTGGTGCTTTTGATCCTGGGGTATCAGCGGTACAATGAGCCGATCATGCTCTCCGTCCCCGCCTGCGGCATTGAGGTGGAGTGCGAGCAGGTGTTCACATTCCGCAGCTCCCGCCTCCAGGCGGTGATCGACAAGCCCGGCATTGCCGCCTGGTACGGCAAGTGCATCCTGGATCATGCGGGGCAGGCGTTTGACGGCCTGTGGGACATCAGCCCGGGTGACGAGGTGATCTTTGGCACCGTGCATTACCGCTGCACTACCATCATAACCGGCTACAGCGACCGAGGCATCCGGGCCAAAGCCGGGGAGCTCCCGGACGCGGATTTGTACCTGTGCACCTGCGTGCCGGGTGGGGAGGAATTTGAAATTTACATCGTGAGCCTTACAAAAAATTGAGAGACGGAGAACCGCACCATGACCGAAACCATCATCGTGGCCCTTATCACCGGAGGCCTGTCACTGCTGGGGGTTATTATCACCAGCAGTAAAACCACCCGGGATGTGGAGGCCAAGCTGGACAAGCAGCAGGCCGTCACGGATACCAAGCTGGAGGAGCTGACCCGGGAGGTCCGGGAGCACAACAACTTCGCCCGGCGCGTGCCGGTGCTGGAGGAGCGAATCAAAGTCGTTAACCACCGGATCGAGGATCTGGAGCATAACAACCAATAAACATGGAGTGTGCCCGATTCGGGCACGGAAAGGAGACAAAAATGAAAATCTCGAACAAGCTGTATGACATCCTGAAGTGGCTGGTGATTATCGTGCTGCCCGCCCTGGCGACCCTGTACGCGGCCCTGTCCACCGTGTGGGCCTGGCCCTACTCGGAGGAGGTAGTCACCACCATCACCGCCGTGGACACCTTCCTGGGCGCGGTGCTGTGCATCTCCACGGCCACATACAACAAAGGGGGCAATGGCAATGCCTAAGGTCTATCTTTCGCCCAGCAATCAGACGGAAAACCTCTATGCCTACGGCGGCACCAATGAGGCCGTCCAGTGCGGCAAGATCGCCGAGAGCTGCCGGGCGGCACTGGTGCGCAGCGGCATCTCCGTGCAGGTGGGCCATATGTCCCCCATGCAGGAAAAGGTGGCCCAGTCCAACAGCTTCGGAGCCGACCTCCATGTGCCCATCCACACCAACGCCTTTAACGGCAAGGTCACGGGCACCCGGATGTTCTGCTACAGCGAAGGCGGCGAGGGCATGAAGGCCTGTAAGGCCATTTTTGCCCGCCTGGCCCCGGTGACCCCGGGCACCAGCGAGAATATCCGGGTGGACGACTCCCTCTACGAGGTGCGGGTGCCCGCCGCCCCCACGGCGTATGTGGAATGCGAGTTCCACGACAACCCCGAGGCGGCCAAGTGGATCGTAGAGCACACCGAGGACATCGGCGAGGCTATCGCCCGGGGCATCTGCGACTACTTCGGGGTCGCCTTCAAGGAGCCGGAGCCGCCCAAGCCCGCCGAGCCGGAAAAGCCCGCCACCGATAACCTCTACCGCGT
Source organism: Bacteroidaceae bacterium (assembly GCA_963634265.1). Taxonomy (GTDB): domain Bacteria; phylum Bacillota; class Clostridia; order Oscillospirales; family Oscillospiraceae; genus Vescimonas. The sequence continues at coordinate 5,075 of CAVHCH010000157.1, forward strand.
CCAGGTCGGCGCATTCGCCAACCGGGACAACGCGGAGAAGATGCTCCAGCGCCTGAA
>CAVHCH010000158.1:0-5102 GCA_963634265.1 Bacteroidaceae bacterium
GCACTTCCTCGAAATCGCCTCGCTTCATCCGCCACTGGCGGCGCTTCGGCGATTTTCCCTTACGCAGGGGAGCCTTTTAAGGTTGTGATATGATAGAAAACCCTGCGCGGCTTGGTGAGGCCGGGCAGGGTTTGTTTGATTTATTGGGTTTACGGCGTTTCGGAAGTTGCCTTTTCCTCGTAGGTCAGGTCGGTTTCGGCGACTTTTCTAAGCTCCTTGCGGCTGATGATGTCGTACATACAGGGGACCACCAGGAGGGTCATGAGGGTGGCATAGACCAGGCCGCCGATGCAGACCAGAGCCATGGGCTGCATGAGGGCTGTGCCTGCGTCGCCGCCGAAGGCCATGACCAGCAGGCCCAAAATCGTCGTGATGGAGGTCATGAGGATGGGGCGCAGGCGGGTGACGCCCGCTTCGATGATGGCTTCCCGGCGCTCCATGCCGTCCAGGCGCAATTGGTTGATATAATCCACCAGGACGATGCCGTTATTGACGATGATGCCCACCAGCATCACGAAGCCTATCAGCGACACCACGCTCAGCTCCACCCCGCACACCAGCAGGATAAGGAAGCCGCCGGTGAAGGCCAGGGGGATGGTGAACATGACGATGAACGGGGATTTCAGCGACTGGAACTGGGCCACCATCACCAGGTACACCAGCAGGATGCCCAGCAGGAGCATGAGCATAAGCTGCTGCATGGCCTCCATGATGGTCTCGTTTTCCCCGGCGAACTCCGTGGAGGTACCTGCCGGGAGGGTCAGGGCGTCGATGGCCCGGATGGCCTCGGAGGAGACCCGGGTCACATTGTGGTCCTCGTCCACCGTGGCGGTGACGGTGATGCAGCGGCGCTGCTCCTGGCGAGTGATGGTGCTGAGGCTCACGGTGCGCTCCAGGGTGGCTACCTCGCCCAGCTTGAAGGTGTCGGCGGTAGTGGTTGCGTCGGAGCTGCCCATAGAAGAGCTGCCGCTCATGGAAGAACCGCTCATAGAGGAGCTGCTCATGGAGCTGCCCGTACTGCCGGATAGAGAGCTCATGGCGCTGCTCACGGAAGAGCTGGGGTCAATTTCCAGGTCCATGAGGGTATCCAGGGTCACCTGCTGCTCTTGGGGCAGGCCGATGGTGACCTCCATGTCCTGGCCGTCCAGGGTCATATCCGCCCCGGTGGTGGAGCTGGACAGGGCCTGGGCCACCTGCATATAGATCTGCGCCACGGTCATGCCGTGGGCCATGGCTTTTTCCCGGTCCACGGTGATGTGGATGGCGGGGACGGCATCCTCCAGGCCGTCGGAGACGGAGGCGACACCCTCCACGCCCTCCAGGGCCTGGCCGGCCATTTTGGCGGCCTCTTGCAGGTCATTCATATCGTCGCCGTAGACCTCCAGGGTGATGCCGCTGCCGGTGAGCATCTGGGTCATGCTGTCCGCCGCCCCGGCGTAGGTGACGGTACACTCCATGTCTTTACAAAGCTCCACCAGCTTCCGGCCCACGGCGTTGCCGCTCTCCCCTTCCGGGACGATGACATAGGCGGTAACATCGTAGTCGCCGCCGGTGCTGCCCATGCTCATCATGGACATGGCGGAGCTGGAGGACATGGCCGCGCCGACAGTCTCCACATTTTCAATGGTCAAGGCTCGGCGGGTCACCTCGTCGGCAAGCTCCGCGGCCTTATCGTGGTCGCAGCCCTCGGGCATGGTGATGGTGACGCTGACGGTGTTCAGGTCAATTTCCGGCATGAACACGAAGCCGCGATGGATGGTCAAGGCCGCAGAGCCCGCCAGCAGCACCACCGCCGCGCCCAGCACCACGGCCTTGTGGCGAAGGGACCAGGCCACGGCCTTGCGGTAGCCGGGGTAGACCTTATCCAGCAGGCCCGGCTTCATGGGCTTCTGCTTTTGGAGCATCCCCGCGGCCATGGCCGGGACCAGGGTCAGGGCGATGATGAGGCTGGCCAGGAGCGAGAAGGTCATGGTCAGGGCCAGGTCCGTGAAGAGCTGCTTGGTGATGCCCTCCACGAACACGATGGGCAGGAACACGCACACGGTGGTGAGGGTGGAGGCGGTGATGGCCCCCAGCACCTGGCCCGCACCGGCCACCGCCGCCTGGCGCACATTGGCGCCCTGGGCCCGGAGCCGGTAAATATTCTCGATGACCACCACGGAGTTATCCACCAGCATGCCCACCGCCACGGCCAGGCCCGACAGGGAGATCATATTGATGGTGACGCCGCAGAAATACATGAGCACCACGGCGAAAATGACGCTGATGGGGATGGACACCAGGGTGATGACCGTGGGGCGCAGGTCGCGCAGGAACAGGTACAGAATGAGAATGGCGAACAGCGCGCCCCAGGCCAGACTGGAGAAGATGGAGCCGATGATGATGCGGATGTAGTCGCCCTGGTCCATGAGGGCGGTGAAGTGCAGGCCGTCATACTCCTGGGCCAGCTCCTCGAAGCGGTCGGAGATATTGGCGGAGACCTCCGCCGTGGCGTAGGTGGACTGCTTATTGAAGGTGACGGTGACGCCGTTTTCGCCGTTGAGCTTGGCGTAAATTTTGTCGGAATTATCGGTGACGAACACCTCCGCCACATCCTCCAGGCGGATGGCATCCACCCCGTCCAGGCCCAGGTCCAGCAGCACCAGATGGCGCAGGCCCTCCTGGGTGGAGATGTTGTCGCCCACGGACACCATGTACTGCACGCCGTCCTCCTGGACATAGCCGGCGGGCATGGAGAAATTCTGCGCCGTCAGCAGGGCGGAGACGGTGCTCAGTTGGAGAACGGAGGACAGGTCCGTCTGGGCCAAAGCGGTGGAGCGGCTCTGCTCCAGGGTGGAAAGGCCCGACTCCAGTTGGGTCAGGGCGGAGTCGATCTGCACGCTGCCGGAAATGAGCTGCTGGGCCCCCTCGGCCAGGGTCATGCCGCCGGAGGTGATCTTCTCCACCAGGCCCACCAGGACGGCGTTATCGGTTTTGAATTGGTCGATCTTTTCTTGAATTTCTTGAAGCTGCGCCGCTGTGTTTTCAATTTCCTCCCGGATATGGTCCCAGTCGGTGCCCAGGGCGGCCAGGCGCAGGTCGATCTCGGCCAGCTCGGAGGTGACCTGGATATAGCCGCTCTCGGCCTTGACGGCGGCCACCTGCTCCTCCTTCTGCTCGGGGGTCAGGAGGGGGTTATTTTCAATGGTGGAAATGCGGGCGTCATAGGCCGCTTTCTTCGCCTCCAGCTCGGTTTTGCGCTGCAAAAGCTCTTGGAGCTGCTGCAATTTTTCTTGGAGGTTCGTCTGCTGGGTGTCCATCTGCTGCAAGCTGTCGCGGACGGCGGTGAGGGCCTTTTCCGCCGTTTGGGAAATGGCCGACTCCTCCGCCGTGCGGATGGTCTCCTTGGCATCCAGAAGCTGCTGGCGGGTCTGCTGGAGCTGGGTCTGGGCCGCGTCCAGTTGGGCGTTTACGGCGGCGGCCAGCTTTTCGGACAGGGCGTCCAGCTTCTCCTGGCTGAGGATCACATTCATCTGCCGCTGCAAAATGCCGCTGACGGAGACGCTGGCGACCCCGGTGATGCCCTCCAATTTATTGGACAGGGTGCTCTCCACGAACTCCGAAAGCTCCGCCACATCCATCTTGTCGCTGGACACGGCGGCCACGGCCACCGGGAGCATGGTGGGGTTGATCTTCAGCACATAGGGGGTGCCCACGGTGTCGTCCCAGCTGCCCTGTAAGGTGGCGATCTTCTGCTGGATGTCCACGCCGGTGGAGTCCATATTCACGCCCTGCTCAAACTCCAGGACCACCATGGAGACGCTGTTTTGGCTGGAGGAGGTCACATGCTTGATTTCATTCAGCGTGGCCATGGCCTGCTCCAGGGGCTTGGTGATGTCCGCCTCCACGGTCTCGGGGCTGGCGCCGGGGTCGGTGGTGACGATGACCACATAGGGGAAGTCCATGTTGGGCATCAGGTCCGGCGTCATTTTTAAGTACGCCACCACGCCCAGGACCAATATGGCCAGCACCGCCACAAACACCGTCAGTGGCTTTTTCACGCTGAATTTCGGCATTCGGTACACTCCTCTTTTGGGGAAAAATATTACCCCTATATTACATAATTGCAAGTAGTTTAGCACGGGGCAAATTTTTTTGCAAGCGGGGCGGGGGATTGTTTACGAAAGTGTTACAAAAGTGGGAGCGGAAAGGAACGATAGGGGCGGAGGGAAAAAGCCTCCCTTGGCTAAAGAGGTCGTCCCGTTCCCCCCACAAAAAGACGCCGGGCCGCTGCTTTTTCTTGCAGCGGCCCGGCGCCCGAAAGGGGGGTAAGGGGGTATCTATGTACGACTTAGATGATAGCTTCTTTACTTGGCGGCATCGGCCAGCTTGGCCTCTTCCTCGGCGTCGATGGTGGCCATGTGGTCCAGCATCCGCACCACCTGGCAGCTGTAACCCCACTCATTGTCATACCAGGCAATGAGCTTCACGAAGTCGTGGTCCAGCATCAGACCGGCGCTCTCGTCGAAGATGCAGGGGCAGGGGTTGCCGATGAGGTCGGTGGACACCAGCTGATCCTTGGTGTAGCCGATGATGCCCTTCATGTTGGTCTCGCTGGCGTGGCGGATCTCGTAGCAGATCTCGGCGTAGCTGGTGGGGCGGGAGAGCTTGGCGGTGAGGTCCACCACGGACACATCGGCGGTGGGCACCCGGAAAGACATACCCGTCATCTTGCCCTTCAGGGAGGGGATGACCCGACCCACGGCCTTGGCCGCGCCGGTGGAGGAGGGGATGATGTTGTTGAGGATGGAGCGGCCGGTGCGCCAGTCGCTGCCGCCGCGGGAGTCCACGGCCTTCTGCTTGGCGGTGGAGGCGTGGATGGTGGACATGAGGCTCTGCTCAATGCCGAACACCTCGTGGATCACATAGGCCAGGGGGGCCAGGCAGTTGGTGGTGCAGCTGGCGTTGGAGACCACCTTCATGTCGGGGCGGTACTCGTCGCTGTTGACACCGTAGACGAAGGTGGGGGTGGCGTCGTCCTTGGCGGGGGCGGTGAGGATGACCTTCTTGGCGCCGCCCTTGAAGTGGCGGGAGGCCTTCTCGGTGGTGTTGTTGGCGCCGGT
>CAVHCH010000159.1:0-4655 GCA_963634265.1 Bacteroidaceae bacterium
GGCATTGCAGGAGTATGTGGCCAAATGTACCAAAAGAGCTAAGCCTGCCGAAAGTAGCCAGACATACCGCAAGCCGCACCGTCCAAAAAAGAAAGGGTGATAGTCACACATCTTCTCGAAAATTCCGGCAGGTTTGAATTCAGGAGGTGGTTATAATGGCAAGAAAGAAAAGGGAAATTCCCAAATATGGAACGGTGGTTCTGAAGGGCGTCGAATATTACAGAACCCGTATTGAGGATGCAGACGGCAAACGCGTCTCCCTCTACGCAAAAACACCGGAGGAGCTTTTGGACAAAGTCGAGGAAGCTCAGCGGCAGATCGAAGAGGCCGTATTTCGCAGATCAACACCGACGGTGGCAGAATACTGCGAGCTGTGGCTTACAATGCAGTCGGCGCGAATAAGAGCGACAACCCTCATCGACTACACATCGAAGGTCAAGAATTACATCATTGCTCCGCTGGGCCATAAATACATGGCCGAAGTAACTGCGGATGATATCAAACTGGCTATGGTTGCAGTCTCGACAAAATCAAGTTCGGTTTACCGCTCTGTCCAGATGCTCTATAAGTGCATATTCTACTCGGCGGTTGAAAGTAAGATCATCGATTTCTGCCCTTGTGAAAAGCTTTCTTCAAAGGGAGGGAAGCCACAGAATGAGCGAGAGGCTCTCACAGATGAACAAGCCGAGAAGCTCCTTGGGGCCATCAAAGGTCTTCCTCCGTATGTGTTCGTAATGATCGGGCTATATGCCGGCCTGCGGCGGGAAGAGATTCTCGCTCTGAAATGGGATTGCGTGTTCCTTGATGTTGATGCACCGTACCTATCTGTTCAAAGGGCGTGGCATTCGGAGCACAATCGGCCTGTTATTTCCAGTGATCTCAAGACCAAGGCCGCCCGGCGGGACGTCCCGATACCTGCCGTATTAGTGGACTGCCTGCGTGAAGCGAAAGAGCGCTCTGGCTCGGAATATGTGGTTGCTAATCGTGACGGTGATCCACTGTCCTACACTCAGTTCAAGAGGGTATGGCAATACATTGTTACTCGCTCAACCAAAGAACGAACTTATGCCAGGTATGTAAACGGCAAGAAAATTATGCATACCGTGACGCCGGTTTTGGGCGAAAAAGCGGCACACAATGGAAATGTGGTGTACAGCCTTGACTTTCAGGTCACTCCGCATCAGCTTCGTCATACTTACATCACGAATCTGATTTATTCCGGAGCAGATCCTAAAACTGTCCAGTATTTGGCAGGGCATAAGAACAGCAAAATCACTATGGACATTTATGCGAAGGCAAAGTATAATAGACCACAACAGTTATCCTCCATAGTGAACAAAGCTTTCGCTCAAAAATCGGAGCAAGGATGAAAGTTCTGCAAATGGGTGAGCAGGGGGGTTAACTGAAGACCAAAGGTTCAGAAAGCCCAGTAAAATCAATGGTTTCCGCCCGTAAGACAGAAAGCAGTACGGTCTGAAGGCCGCCCGCCGCGCGCCCCAGTTCTCCAAGCGCTGATCGCAGCAAAATTACAACGAAAAAAGCACAGAACCTCGGAAAATTTCGGTTTTCCGAGGTTTTTTCTGTCTCTCCATCCAAAAAGCAGCGGGGAATTCGCCTTCTGGCGGGCGGTCTTTTGGGCAGCCTGCAGATTCTTAAAAAAATTTGCGTTTTGGGTGAGTATTTTTCTAATTCTATGTACCTATATAAGTAAAAGCATTTCAAGCCGCAGCTTCAGACAAACCAGAGGGAGGAGGCATCAAACGGCATGTGCGGTGCCGCAAGGCTGCACGAGCATAAGAAAACGAAAAACAACAGAGAAACCAAGGAGGAAAAAGTACCGTGAAAAAGACATTGTCTCTTTTATTGACACTTTGCCTGCTGCTTAGTGCGCTTCCCACGCAGGTGTTTGCCTATGTGGGGGACATATGGCCGGCGAGCAATACCGTGGAGCAGCGCACGCTGAGCAGCGGGTCGCTTGCATTGCAGAATGACTATCTCCGCGTGATCGCCCGGTGGGATGGGACGCTCTCGACGACCCCGGCGGCGGATAACACCGACCCCAAAGATCGGCAGAAACCGTTCTGTGAGTTCGTTACATGGAAAGGCTATGGCTATAACAAACAGGAGCTTGTGTATCCCGCAGATCTCCGCCTAAAAAATATGTCGTTTGTGGATAAAACGCCAAACGGCGCTGCAAAGGCAATCAAAGTGGAATACGATCTGACGGCCAAGCTGCCCAACAGCACGCTTACCGCAACGACTGCGGTTTACTATGAGCTGGTGCAGCGCACGGAAAACGAATCGTCGGCAGACACCTGGGGTGTGCTGACAACCGTAAGCAGCATCTATATCACCGGTGGTTATGTTCCTCCCACGACCGATAGTGATGCTTATGAGCCAAGGTGGGGCTATACCCTCGACGGTTTTACCGGCATGGGTCACGCAAACGCCACAGACGGCCCTGCCATCAAGATGAGCCGTACCGTCTACAATACGGATAAGTATACGAAATCGACCGAAAACTCCGTACTCACCAGCAAGGTGGAAAATCTGTCTACTTGGACTGCTTTCTTTCAGGGAGAGGATTATTGTGGGGTCGACATCGGCGAGATTTATGTGGACGGCTACACCTGGGCAAATCCCTTTGTGGGGCTGATGCAGGCCTCCGATGCAGGCGGCATCGATGTTATTCTGCCGGATACGGTCAGCGTAACGCCGGGCAGCAATCCCGCCGCTACCCGCGTGGAGTGTAAGGGCGACGCCGGTTACCATTTCAACCGCAATGAGCCGGGTGGAAATGCGCATTTCCTCTGGGGCTTCCGCAATCTGGTGGCGGGGGAGGATCAGGTGCCCTCTGCGCCGGATGCGGTCGATCCCTCCATCTATGCCAAGCGGCTGGCGGCCTTTGCCGTCAATGGCGGCGTGACGGTGGAGTATGTGGCCGACGACGCGGCGCTGGAGACGCTGAAAAAGCGGTACGGAACCCCTGTCGCCCTGATCAGCGGCGACTATAAGAGCACCAACGGCGCGTCCTTTGAATTTACCGGCGGGGCCGCCATGCTCTCCCCCTCCGTTACGGCCACATGGAACGGCGCCGATGAAAACAGCAAGCTGGTCATCCACCGGGATGGCACCGTGGAGCAGCAGGGCGTGAGCCTGAACGCGCCCAGCTTCAAGTTCTATCAGCCGAAAACCGGTGCGGAAAGCAAACTGGAAATCTCGCTCACAAAGGATGGCTTTGTCTTTGACATCGATCCCGACAAAAACGACGCCATCGTCTTTGTGGATATCCCCTACGCCACGGTGAAGCTGGAGCAGGCCACCGCCGACGCGGCGGGCAACCTTGTGTTCGGCGGCGAGATCGGCTTCAAAACCGTCTTTGACGGCGCGGAGTTTACGCTGGAAGAGCTGGGCTACGGCTTAAATGCCGAAAACGAATTTACGGTCAACGGCGTCCATGCCAAGGGCAGCTTTGACACGGCCAAGACCCTGTCGCTGGAGCTGGCGAAGGTCGAGGGCGAGGTCAATACCTTCAAGGGGAAGGAACGCTACGCCTTCGAGCTGGAGCTGAATGTCTTCGAGCTCTTTGAGGCGGAAGCCACGCTGGCGCTGGAGCGCAGCAAAAAGGACGGCTCGCTGATCCCTGATGAGCTGTGGTTCTATGTCAAGGCCGAACCCGGCATCCCCCTTGTCCCGCCCATCCCCATCGGCCAGCTCAACGGCGGCGGCGCGGGCTTTAAGGATCTGGCGGCCACGGTGAACGGCGACTATTTCGCCATCCCGCCCCTGAAGCTGCGGGGCGCGCTGACGGGCACCTATCTGCATCTGATCCAGGGCACGGGCAACATCGTTGTCGGCCCCAGCGAGATCTCCCTCAAGGCGACGGATGTGGGTCTTGTCGGCGTTGGCAAGTATGGGCAGATCATCGACAGCTTCGGCTATTCTCTCCAGCTCAACGGACAGAAGCGGGAGTACAATGGCAATTCCTACAATGGCGTCTACTTCGTCGGCTCGGAGGAGCTTGAGCTCAATCTGCCGAACAACGAGATCAATGCCATCGTTCTGAATTCTGCCATTAAGCTGGGCGCGTTCGGCGGCGTGAATGACACGAAGGATCGCGTGTATCTGGGCATCGGGGCCAATGGCACCGTCGGCGGCAGAGTGCAGATCCCGGAGAATATTCGCTACCTCGGCGGTCTTGGCATAGATGTTGGAAACATCAATCTCATCATGGGCGGGCAGACGACCTTCTCAATTGGTAAGGACACCAGCGTCAGCGAGGGCATGAAGCAGGCGTTTGAGAATGTGGATGTCTATCTCGGCGCGATGGTCCAGGTGGGCGGATGGCTTGCCAGTGCCCGGGTATGGGTGCTCGTGCCGAAGATCGTGGAGACCAAATTCCGCATGGGCGGCGGCTGGGATATCGAGGTTATGGCGTTCGGCTATCTGCCTGAATGGGACTGGTCGCAGAAGGGCGTTGAGCCGGTGGTGCAGTCCATGCCCGCAGAGGACGGCGAGGAGAATATCGCGGTACTGTTTGCCGCGGAGCCCCTTGCGCTGGAAACCAGCGAGACATGGACGGAGTTCGATGTGACTGCCGGTAAGGACGAAACCCCGTATATCCTGCTGGCCTTTGCGAACACGGTCACCGAACA
>CAVHCH010000160.1:0-4143 GCA_963634265.1 Bacteroidaceae bacterium
GGCATCAAGCTGGCCGAGGAGCTGGCCGAGGTCCTGGGCGGCGTCGTGGGTTCCTCCCGCGCCTGCGTGGACGCCGGCTGGATCACCGCTGACCACCAGGTCGGCCAGACCGGCAAGACCGTGCATCCCAAGGTCTACATCGCCCTGGGCATCTCCGGTGCTATCCAGCACAAGGCTGGTATGCAGGATTCCGAGTGCATCATCGCTGTGAACAAGAACGATACCGCTCCCATCTTTGAGGTGGCTGACTACGGTATCGTGGGCGACCTGTTCAAGGTCGTTCCCGAGCTCATCGAGTCCATCAAGGCTGCCAAGGCCGCTCAGTAAGCTCTCTTTACCGATTCAAAAAGGGCTGTCCCATTCCGGGACAGCCCTTTTCTCACACCTCCACGAAAAAAGCCTCCCCTGCGCAAGGGGAAATCGCCGAAGCGCTGCCAGTGGCAGAAGAAGCGAGGCGATTTCGAGGAAGTGCCCCGATTGGCGGCCACGACAGTGGCCGGGAATCGGCTGGCACGACGGTGGGCAGGGTGGCGCGAAGCGCCGGAGGGGTCGGCCCCAGCACCCCTTGCTACCCTCCCGTAGGGGCCGATGCCCACATCGGCCCGCCCACCGCACTCCATGTAAAAAACAATGTCATTGCGAAGCCAGTGCGCACACTGGCTGTGGCAATCCGCGCCCCTTCCCCAAACACAAAAATCACCCCGGGCCCTCCATTGAGAGGGCCCGGGGTTCCTACTTTAAGGGAAGTATCTCACTTCACCCAAATTTTCTTCTTCAGCACCCATGCCGCGCCGGTCACGGACAGCACCAGGGCTGTTGCCATCAGGACGATGGAACTATTGTCGCCGGTCGCCGGTGCATTCACCACCAGGGGAATGACCTCCGTCTTGGTGGCCTGGCACACCTTGCAGGTGTAGACCTTCTCGCCGGTCTCCGTGGTGGTGGCGGCCTTGCTCACCACGCCCTCGTCCCAGCTGTGCTCGTCGCTCTTGGCCAGCACCTTGGTCTGGGTCGCGTCGCAGAACTTGCAGGTCTGGGTGGCCTCGCCCTCGCTCTTGCAGGTGGGGGCCGTGGTGGTCATCCACTCGCCGTAGCTGTGCTCGTGAGATACAATGTGCTTGTAAAGCTCCAGGGTCAGCGTGTGCGCCTGCTTAGCCAGAGCTGCACTCTGCTCGGTGGCGTATGCCTTGGCCGCGTCGCCGCTCATGCCGGCCAGGGCGGCCTTCATTTCCAGAGCCTTGTCATAGCAGCTCTGCTGCATCTTGGCAAGCTCCGTGTGGATCAGCGCGTCGTCCTCGTCAGAGCACAGGTCAGACAGAGCGTAGTTTGACAGCGCATCCACCGTCCAGTAGTAACCATTCTCCCAGCCCTCGGGCAGCACCGTGTAACCGCTGACGCCCCGTTTGATGGAAGGATACGCGCCGTACATAGTCTCGGGCTTTGTTGTGGTGAAGGTAGTACCCTCGCCGCCGAACTTATATCCCTCATACATATCGGTGGTCAGAACAGGGAAGTAGGGGATAGCCACCGTGTACTGTCCGTGCTCCATAGCCAGCCACTCAATGGTGCCGGTCTCCAGAGCGGCATCAGACTGGATCTGGAAAATGTGCCATTCCAGGTTGCCCGTGTTACCAATGCCGTCCACCTTGTAGAAATCCACCATATCCTGAATGTCGATCTCGCCCAGCTTGTTCTGAATGTTGGTGTACATGGCGACGATCTCGCCGTCCTTCACATTGGAAATGGTGTAGTCGCTGGAGGAAAGGGTGTCCGAAGTCTCGGTGCCGCCGTTCAGGAAGTAGTTGATGCCATTCACCAGCCGTGCATTGGCGCTGGCGGAGCCGCAGTAGGACTTGAACACATCAATGGTGTTCGCTTCCTCGTCGCCCACATAAGTGCCCGCATTCATAGCCACAGAGATCAGGTTGGCAGAGGCAATGATGTTTTCGGTATCGTCCAGATCCACCAGACCGATGGCGCCCATGTTGGGATTGATGGCGATCATGTTGGAGCCGAGCTTCACAGCAACATAGGTGTGGCCGGTGAAGTTTTCCACATACCAGCTTTCGTTCTGGTCGGCGATCATGATGCCGCTCTTTTCGGCCGCGCCTACCTGGTCATAGAGCTTCAGCAGCAGCTCCACGCCCTCCTTGGCGGAGGAAGCTTCGCTGAGGAGCACGGTGGTCACATCGCTCTCAGCCACGCCGCCGTAGACCATGGGGTCTGCGGAGCTTGTGGCTCTTTTGCCGCTGAGAGTCACAGTTGCGGAAACGGACACGCCCTTTTCATTGGTGCCCACTTCCTCCATGGGAGTGTGGGGATACTCCGCATCGCAGTCGGGGCACACACCGGAGGTGTTGTCGTCAGAGGTGGCGGTGTAGGCGTAGCTGTCGTGGGTAAAGGTGTAGGTGAAGGTCTTATAGCCCTCGCAGCCGGTGTATATGTCTCCGGCCTTGTACTTGCCGTGCTGGTTCACATACGCGATCTTGTTGTAGCTGTTGGAATAGTCCTCACTTCGCGCCATGAAGGAAGAACCGTCGCTTGTCAGATCAGAGCCCACATACACCATCGTGCAGGCCGAAGCGCTGATCACGCACAGCAGCAATGTCGCCGCCATCGCCGCTACCAGGAACCAAAGTTTTTTCATCGTTTTCATTTTTTGTTCTCCCTTCTTGTGTCGAACCTCTTATGGCGCTGAGGAACGCACGGTTTTGTGTGATGAGCTTATTATACATAAATATTCACGCCTGTCAAGCATAAGATGAGTAAATATTAGAAGAATTCGCATATTTGGCATGAATATACGAACCGCAGCGATAAAAGGGAAACCCCCATTGTAAAAAAATACCAACACCCCTTTCCTATAAAGGAAATCCGTCCCGCCCAAACCTTGACGAACGCCTCCGTTTTCGGTATACTATCAAAAAACGGAGGAGGAAAATACTTATGGGAATTGTCGCCATGATCGGCCTGATATTCGGCCCCTTTGTCAGCCTGCTGTTCGCCGCCTGGTTCTATGTCCGCTGGCAGAATGAGGAGGACGAAGCCCTGGCCCAAAAGAATAAAAAGATCTGCCACCGCGCCCTCATAGCCGCCGCCATCCTGCTGGTAGTCTTCGGCATCCTAAAGCTGATCTTCCCCATCGACTGACCCTGTACTATTATAAAGATGTATAATTATTCCGCGCGCCTGCGATAAAATTATACAACAAAATTGCATAATAATAAAAAAGGCGAACACCGCCCACCCCCGGTGTTCGCCCTTGTTGCGTGATGGTATTATGGCAAAATATACTTTTGAAGAAATAAAAACCTTGCTGTTAAAAAGCATAAAGGAAGAACACATTGAGGCGGAGCTGCGCTTACTATTCAAAGACAAACCCGATGAATATATGATCATCATTTATGATGATATGTGTTCGTTTCAAAGATGCGGAAACATGGAAAGGCAAACGGTTGCCCACTATAAAACATTGGACGAGCTGTATGTGGCAGAACAAGTTGATAATATTATCTTGGCAAGGGATTGGGACAATATTACAGAGTTTGACTGCGTTGATTTTGAAATGTCGGGCTACTGGGAATAATCAGGTCCGCCCCTCGCAGCCACCCGCCCCGCCGCACCCCCTTGCTGCAAATCCGTAGGGGCGACCCTTGCGGTCGCCCGCCGTACCGCACTCCATGTAACCGTCCGTAGGGGCCGGCGTCCCCGACGGACCGCCTGGGCTCATACAGCATTTCTTGTTGTGGCTCGTAGGGGCCGATGGCCCTGTTGCGGTGCCCAAAATTTCCGCGCTGTCTTACGGCGGACGCTTGAAATTTTGACCGCGGCCACTCGCTCATCTCGCTTCTTCTGCCACTGGCAGCGCTCGATTCGCTCCCCACATCGGCCCGCCCCACCAATAATGCGTCCGTAGGGGTCGGCGTCCCCGACGATCCGCCCCACCGCGCCGCTTATCATCCGTAGGGGCGGGGTTCTACCCCGCCCGCGGGAGGGGCAGAGCCCCTCCCCTACGCACCCCATGATGCGCTTCTGTAGGGCGGGGTGACCACACCCCGCCGTGTGCGGGGCAAGAGGTTCGGTGGTCGATCCCTCAGTCACGGCTTCGCCGTGCCAGCCTGCCCACCGTCGTGCCAGCCGATT
>CAVHCH010000161.1:0-4026 GCA_963634265.1 Bacteroidaceae bacterium
GTTCTTTGGGTACTTTCTGTCGCTGGTGACAGAAAGTACCCCGCCGGAGGCATTTGTGGAACAAAGGGCGTGGTGGGGGCGACCCCTCAGTCACGGCTTCGCCGTGCCAGCTCCCCTTGCGCAGGAGAGCCTTTGGAGCACGGATTGCCACACCAGTGACATCGGTCACTGGTTCGCAATGACACATTACAAGAAGCTCGGCGCAAACCCGGGCGGCGGGCTGTGGGGAGCGAATCGAGCGCCGCCAGTGGCGGATGAAGCGAGATGAGCGAGTGGCCGCGGTCAAAATTTCAAGCGGCAGCCGTAAGGCAGCGCGGAAATTTTGGGCACCGCAACAGGATCAGCCCGCCCTACGCATTACGCGGAAACCGGGGGGCGGGCGGGGCGGGCGGGGTGGTCCGGCGGGAATCATGGAGGGGTGGCGGATTTTTTTGGCATTTATAGATAAATTCGCAGAATTTCCTGTTGCGTTTTGGGGCGTTTTCGTGTAAAATAAGGGTACAATCAAGATTGGTAGCTGTAAGGAAGTGCTTTGCGCACGGGCTGCAACTATCACTCGGCGCTGTGCTTGAGTGTTTCAGATCCTCTCAGGAGGGTTTGGAACATTTTTCATTATCGGCGGCGAATATAGGGAAAGGTCTTGACTCACAACAGCAAGAAAACAGCAAGGAGGAAAAAAGAATGTATTTAGTCACCAACGGCAGACTCATCACCCGTGACCCCGACGGCAAGGGGTACTACGAGCACGGCGCTGTGGCCTACGAGGGCAGCAAGATCGTGGAGGTAGGCGAGGAGAGCGCTCTGCGGGCCAAGTACGCGGACGCGGAGATCATCGATGCCAAGGGCGGCGTCATCATGCCCGCTCTCATCAACGCCCACACCCACATTTACTCCGCCCTGGCCCGTGGCCTCTCCATCGTGGGCAACAACCCCACCAATTTCTACGAGGTGCTGGACGGCACCTGGTGGGCCATCGACCGCAAGCTGATGATGGACGGCACCCGCGCCAGCGCCACCGCTCTGTACATGGACTCCATCAAGCAGGGCGTCACCACCATCTTCGACCACCACGCCTCCTACGGCGAGATCCCCGGTACCCTGCACACCATTGCCGAGGAGTCTAAGCGCCTGGGCCTGCGCTCCTGCCTGTGCTACGAGGTCTCCGACCGCGACGGCGAGGAGAAGTGCCTCCAGGCCATCCAGGAGAACGCCGACTTCATCACCGAGTGCGAGAAGAACAAGGATCCCATGCTGGCCGCTATGTTCGGCGGACACGCCCTGTTCACCATCTCCGACAAGACCTTTGACCGGATGGTGGCCGCCAACAATGGCCGCACAGGCTACCACATCCATGTGTCCGAGGGCATGAACGATGTGTATGACTCCCTGCAGAACTATGGCCGCCGCCCCGTGCAGCGACTGCAGGACCACGGCATCCTGGGTGAGAAGACCATCCTGGGCCACTGCATCCATGTGAACACCGCCGAGATGGAGATCATCAAGGAGACCGGCACCATGGTGGTGAACAACCCCGAGTCCAACATGGGCAACGCCATCGGCATCTGCCCGGTGCTGCAGCTGTACAAGCGCGGCATCCTGCTGGGCATGGGCACCGACGCCTATACCAACGACATGCTGGAGTCCATCAAGGTGGCCCTGTGCTCCCAGCGCAGCCAGAACTGCCTGCCCAACGTGGGCTGGTGCGAGGTCACGGACATGCTGTTCAAGAACAACGCCAAGATCGGCGCGCGGTACTTCCCCGACCAGCTGGGCGTGCTGAAGGCCGGTGCGGCGGCGGACATCATCGTCATGGACTACAAGCCGTTCACCCCGTTCTCCGACGAGAACATCGACGGCCACATGATCTTCGGCATGACCGGCCGCCAGTGCCAGACCACCATTGCAAACGGTAAGGTGCTGATGCAGGACCGCGTGCTGGTGGGTATCGACGAGGAGGCCGAGAACGCCCATATCCTGGAAGCCGCCAAGAAGCTGTGGGGCAGTTTGAATAACCGGGTGTATTGATCCCTTGGAGGAGCTGCCGAAGCGGAAAAAGGTCCGCCTGACAGGGTACGATTATAGTGCCAATGGGTCCTATTATATAACCGTGTGTACCAAGGATAAGCAGCACATCTTGGGCCATTCCGTAGGGGGCGGCGTCCTCGACGCCCCGTATGTACGGCTATCGAAATACGGCACGATGGTTCGGGATGCTCTGCTGGAAATGGACACCTTTTACGATGACATAACTATCGATCATTATGTCATCATGCCCAACCATGTGCATTTCATCCTTTCCATTTGCGCGGAGGGTGGGCCGTCGAGGACGCCGGCCCCTACGCACAAATCGCGGCCTGGTCACGGGTCGTCGAGGACGCCGACCCCTACGAACGCACGATTGCCGGCGTTTCTCTCCGCATGGAAGCGGTTCACAAACAAACGAGCTGGCATTCATCTTTGGCAGCGGGGCTACTACGACCATGTGATCCGCAATGAGGCGGACTATCAGCGCATTTGGCAATATGTGGATGAAAACCCCGTCCGATGGACGGAGGACGAGTATTATATCGAATAAGTATAGGAGGAATCCCTATGTCTGAAAAAATGTATCCCATTCCTTTTAAGTCTCTTATGAACTGGGTGGTCACCGAGTACGCCATGAGCGGCGAGATCTTCGGTGTTCACAAGGCCTACAAGGCCAGCGGCAAGAGCCTGCCCATTTTTGGCGAGCGCATCGAGACCCCCTTCGGGCCCGCCGCCGGTCCCAACAGCCAGCTGGCTCAGAACATCATCGCCGCCTACTTCGCCGGTGCCCGCTTCTTCGAGGTGAAGACCGTGCAGAAGATGGACGGCGCCGACCTGGCCGCCTGCGTGCCCCGTCCCTGCATCCTGGCCAACGACGAGGGCTACAACCAGGAGTGGTCCACCGAGCTGACCGTGCCCCAGGCCATGGACGAGTATATCAAGGCCTGGTGCGCACTGAAGGTGCTCAGCAAGGTCTACGGCCTGGGCGACCCCAACGGCTTCGTGTTCAATATGTCCGTGGGCTACGACCTGGAGGGCATCAAGGGCGACAAGGTCAACACCTATATCGAGGGCATGAAGGACGCCAACAAGACCGCCATCTTCGGCGAGTGCAAGGCCGTTCTGAAGGAGCTGTTCCCCGAGGAGAGCGCCTACATCGACGCCATCGACCCCCGCGTCAGCCGCAGCGTCACCGTGTCCACCCTGCACGGCTGCCCTCCCGACGAGATCGAGCGCATCGCCAGCTATCTGATCACCGAGAAGCACCTGCACACCTTCGTCAAGTGCAACCCCACCATCCTGGGCTACGAGACCGCCCGGACCATTCTGGACGGCATGGGCTATGACTACATCGTCTTTGACGATCACCACTTCCGGGAGGACCTCCAGTGGGCCGACGCCGTGCCCATGTTCGAGCGCCTGCAGGCCCTGGCCGACAAGAACGGCCTGGAGTTCGGCCTGAAGCTCTCCAACACCTTCCCCGTGGACACCACCCGGGGCGAGCTGCCCAACGACGAGATGTATATGTCCGGCCGCTCCCTCTTCCCCCTGACCATCGAGATGTGCCACCGCATTTCCCGCCAGTTCAAGGGTAAGATGCGCATTTCCTTCGCAGGCGGCGCGGAATACTTCAACTGCGACAAGCTCTTTGCCGCCGGTATCTGGCCCATCACCGTGGCCACCACCATCCTCAAGCCCGGCGGATACAACCGCCTGCTCCAGATGGTGGAAAAGGTCGAGCCCATGACCTATAAGGCCTTCGACGGCACCGACACCGAGGCCATCTGCGCAATGTCCACCGCTTCTCACACAGACTCCCACCATGTGAAGCCCATCAAGCCCCTGCCCAAGCGCAAGAGCGAGAAGAATGTGCCCTGGATCGACTGCTTCAGCGCCCCCTGCAAGGGCGGCTGCCCCATCGAGCAGGACATCCCCGAGTATGTGGAGCTGTGCCGCAAGGGTCTGTACGGCCCCGCGCTGAAGCTCATCACCGAGAAGAAC
>CAVHCH010000162.1:0-3752 GCA_963634265.1 Bacteroidaceae bacterium
TTTTCCTGCGAATTTGGGTGGTACCACGGAACGCTGTATGCCTTTCGTCCCTTTTGTTTTGGGATGCAAGGCGTTTTTTTATTCCCAAAACGAATCCCACTTTTAATAAGGAGGAATCATTGCTGATGAAAGAAAAGCTGAATGAACTGCTCCAGGAGGGCAGGGAAAAAATTCTGTCGGCCAAGAATGAGACGGAATTGCAGGACATCAAGGCCGCCATTTTGGGCAAGCAGGGCGGGCTGACGGCGCTGCTGAAGGAGGTCCCCAAGCTGGATGTTTCGCTGCGCCCGGAGATGGGCAAGGCCGTGAACCAGGCCAAGGCCCAGCTGACGGAGCTCATCGAGCAGCACAGAAACGACTTAAAGCTGAAGGCTTCTCAGATCGGCGCCGACTTCGACATCTCCGTGCCCGGCTACCTGCCTCCCGCCGGGGGCCTGCACCCCATCACCCAGATGTGCTACGACCTGAACGATGCCTTCCGCTCCATGGGCTTTGAAATCTACGAGGAGGACGACATCACCAGCGAGCTCTACGGCTTCGACAACCTGAACTTCCCTCCCAACCACCCCGCCCGGGAGAGCATGGACACCTATTGGCTCTCCGGCCACGACAAGGGCGAGTGCTGGGACAAGCTCTGCCTGCGGCCCCACCTCACCGGCGGCTCCGTACGATATATGCAGACCCACAAGCCCCCCTACCGCTTCGTGTACCCCGGCCGGGTGTACCGCAACGAGACCACCGACGCCCGCCACGAGCGCGCCTTCTTCCAGTATGAGGCGCTGATCGTGGACAAGGACTTCACCTTCGCCTCCGGCAAGGTGATGATCCAGAGCATCCTCTCCAAGGTCTTTGGCCGGGAGGTGCCGGTGCGGATGCGCGCAGGCTTCTTCCCCTTCGTGGAGCCGGGCTTTGAGATCGACATGGGCTGCCTGGTCTGCGGCGGCAAGGGCTGCTCGGTGTGCAAGCAGGTGGGCTGGATCGAAATCATGCCCGGCGGCACCCCCCACCCCAATGTTCTCCGGGCAGCGGGCCTGGACCCGGACGAGTACACCGGCTTCTATGTGAACATCGGCCTGGATAGGCTCGTGATGATGCGCTACGGCGTGGACGATGTGCGCCTGTTCCACAGCGCCGACCTTCGCTTTTTGAAGCAGTTCCACTAATAAAGGAGGGTTTTACACAATGAAAGTTTCTCTGAACTGGGTCAAGGACTATGTAAAGCTCCCTGACGATATGGACCTCAAGCGCCTTTCCTACGACCTGACCATGTCCACCGTGGAGGTGGAGGACGCCACGGACCTGTCCGAAAGCTTCCGGAACATGGTGGTGGGCGTGGTGCAGCAGGTGCAGCAGCACCCCAACGCCGATAAGCTCCGGGTGTGCAAAACGGACATCGGCGGCGAAGTGAAGGACATCGTGTGCGGCGGCATCAACCTCCGCGACGGCATGAAGGTGGCCGTGGCCCTGCCCGGGGCCCACTGCCGCTGGCACGGCGAGGGTGAGCCTGTGGAGATCAAGGCCGCCAAGCTCCGGGGCGTGGAGAGCTACGGCATGATCTGCGCCAGCAGTGAAATTGGCCTGTTTGACCTCTTCCCCTTCACGGAGGAGGCCACCATCCTGGACCTGTCCGACTTCGACGCTCCCGCCGGAACGCCCCTGGCCGACGCTCTGGACCTTAACGACATCATCCTGGAAATTGACAATAAATCTATGACCAACCGCCCGGACCTCTGGGGCCATTACGGCATCGCCCGGGAGATCGCGGCCCTCTACGACCTGCCCATGAGCCCCCTGCCCCACTTTGACCGGGCTGTGGAAAACACCGCAGGTCTGACCATCACCGTGGAGGACAGCGAGCGCTGCCCCCGGATGACCGGCACGCAGATCGAGGGCCTTAGCGTAAAGCCCGCCCCCTACTGGATGCAAAACCGCATCTGGAAGGTGGGCATGCGCCCCATCAACGCCCTGGTGGACATCACCAACTATGTGATGCTGGCTACCGGCCAGCCCTCCCACGCCTATGACTCCGACCACATCGCGGGCCACATCATCGTCCGCCGGGCCGGCGAGAGCGAAAAGCTCCAGCTCCTCAACGGCAAGGATCTGCCCCTGTCCAGTGACGACCTGGTCATCGCCGACGACGCGGGCGTTGTGGGCCTGGCAGGCGTCATGGGCGGCGCCAAGGACTCCATCCTTCCCGGCACCAACAAGGTGATTTTGGAGGTGGCCAACTTCCAGGCCGCGGGCATCCGCCGCACGGCTCTGCGCTATGACAACCGCACCGAGGCCTCCGCCCGGTACGAAAAGGCCATCGACCCCGAGCGCTGCGACCAGGCTCTGGACCTGTCCATGGCTCTGTTTGCGGAGCTTTACCCGGAGATGAAGGTCACGGGCTTTGTGGACTGCTATCCCAACAAGCTCCAGCGGGCGGAAATCGATGTTTCCCTCAACTGGCTGGAGCGCCGCCTGGGCAAGCGCATTCCCAACGAGGACATCGCCAAGAAGATGGGCGAGCTGGGCTACGAGCTGACCTTTGACGGCGACAATCTCCACATCGTGGTGCCCACCTGGCGCTCCACCGGCGATGTGTCCATCAAGGCGGACATCATGGAGGAGGTCGCCCGGATGTACGGGTATGAGAACTTCCGGGCCGCCCCCATCACCACCTCCTTCGACGGGGCCATCAACCAGCTGGATAAGGACCTGGAGCGGCGCATTAAGGAGTATTTGGCTATCCGCTGCGGAATGCAGGAAATTTTCACCTATCCCTGGATGACCGACCAGTATGTCAGCGCCGTTTTGCAGGACACAAACGGCATCCTCTCCCTCTCTACGCCCCCCTCTCCCGATGAGAGCCTCATCCGCTCTTCCCTGCTCCCCAACCTCTGCAAGGCCGTGGTGAAAAACGAGCGCTTCTTCACGGAGTTTTCCATCTTCGAGTGCGCCCAGGTGTTCCGGGACGCGGACTATACCACCCCCTACGACAGCCGGGAAAAGCTCCCCTCCCAGCGCAAGAACATCGCCGGTGCCTTCGCCGGCGACAGCAAGAATGTCACCGATCTCTTCCGCCAGGCCAAGGGCGTTATCGAGATGATGCCCCGGTACACCCACATGGAGGGCTTCACCTTCCGCCAGGAGGAAAAGCCCGTGTGGGCCGACGATGTGGTGTGGCTGAACATCTGCCTGGGCGATAAACGCATCGGCAACCTGGCTCTGCTGAACAAGAAGGCCTCCATGGCCTGCGGCATCAAGAACCTGGGCGTGATGCTCTTTGAGCTGGATGTGGACGCCCTGGTGCCCTTCCGCTCCCGCACCAACTCCTTCACCCACCTGGCCGAGTACCCCATGACGGACTACGACATCTCCCTGCTCTTCGACGCGGAGACCCAGTGGGCCGATATGCAGAAGATCCTCTCCGGCATCCACAATGACCTCTTCCACGGGGCCGCCTTTGTGGACGAGTACCACGGCAAGCAGATCCCGGAGGGCAAGAAGTCCGTGACCATCCGCCTGACCATCGGCTCCACGGAAAAGACCCTCACCTCCGCCGAGATCGAGGAGTGCGCTGCATCCGCCATCAAGAAGCTGGTGAAAAACCTGGGTGCGGAGCTCAGAGCTAAGTAACTATCCTGGCGAAAAAACTTCGTTTTTTCTGCCAAAAGGCTCGCAGTCTGCTGCGCGCATAATTTTGCCGCAAACGGCAAAATTCCACACTTGCAGCCTGAGAGGTATTTTTCCCCACGCGCATGTCG
>CAVHCH010000163.1:0-3491 GCA_963634265.1 Bacteroidaceae bacterium
TGTACCTGCCCCTGCAGATCCTCCTCCTGGGCTTCCTGTTCCAGGCCATCCTGCCCGCTCTGCAAAAGCAGGGCAAGCTCCCACCCCAACTCCCGGAGGGCCGCATCCCCTGGTAAGAAAGATAACATTAAAGGTCGCCCCATCGGGCGGCCTTTCCATTTGCCACCGAAGGAATTGCCCCAGCGAAACGCCTTGTAGGGGCCGATGCCTACATCGGCCCGCCCGCAGGCACTTCTTGTAACCCATCCGTAGGGGGCGGCGTCCCCGACGCCCCGCTCCCATACACCCCCGGCAGGGCACACGGGCCCTGCCCTACAAAAAATATATCATTGTAGGGCGGCACCCATGTGTGCCGCCGACCACCGCACTTCTTGTAATGTGTCATTGCGAAGCCAGTGCGCACACTGGCTGTGGCAATCCGTAATACCCAAAGGCTCCCCTGCGTAAGGGGAGCTGTCACGGCTCCGCCGTGACTGAGGGGTCGCCTACCGCACCCCCTTACCCCGCACTATCCGCCAAGTCACCCCCATCTTTCCACTATCCCCTTTCAACTTTCCTCTCCCCCCGATTTCCCCCTTGTTCACAATAGTTTAACATTGCCGCCCCTTGACATCTGCGGAAACAGGTGGTAAACTGCGTTTAGCACTCAGGGAAACAGAGTGCTAAAACGGAGAATGCTATGGAATTGACAGATCGAAAAAAGCAAATACTAAAGATCGTCACCGAGGGTTACATCCGCACTGCCGAGCCCATCGGCTCCAAGGCCATTGTGGAGCGTATGCCCGGCAAGATCAGCTCCGCCACCGTGCGCAACGAGCTGGCGGACCTGGTGGAGATGGGCTACCTGGAGCAGCCCCACACCTCCGCCGGGCGCGTCCCGTCGGCCAAGGGCTACCGGCTGTATGTCAACGAGCTGATGGAGCACAAGACCGTCACCGGCGAGGAGGCCGAGAAGATCACCTCCGCCCTGGGCGGCCAGATGCAGCAGATCGACCAGGTGGTGGCCCGGGCGGGGCAGATGGCCTCCACCCTCATGGGCTACCCGGCCTACGCCGTGGCCGACCACAAGCGGGCCGTCACGGTCCAGCGCTTCGAGCTCATCGCCGTGGGCGCCGACAGCTTCATCGCCGTGGTGATGCTGTCCGACAGCCGCGTCAAAAGCCAGCTCATGCGCCTGCAATTGCTGGTGGAGGAGGAGCACCTGCGGCAGATCAGCCACCTGCTCAACACTCATTTCACCGGCATTTCTGCCACCGAGATGAACGGCCATCTGATGAACCTCAGCGACCAGGTGGAGGGCCAGTGGTTCCTGCTGCTGAACCAGGTGGTGGACTACGCCGGAGAGCTGCTCACCCAGGCCCAGACCCAGGAGGTGTTCACCGGCGGCGCCAGTCAGATCTTGAAGTTCCCCGAGTACCGGGACGCCGACAAGGCCCACGAGCTCATGAGCTTCATCTCCGACAGCAAGGAGGACCTGCCCATCCCCGCAAACGGCGCTCCCATGCAGATCCTCATTGGCCCGGAGAATGTGAACGAAGCCCTGAAAGACAGCAGCGTGGTGGTTGCCAGCTATGACATCGGCGAAAATATGCGGGGCCTGGTGGGCGTGGTAGGCCCCACCCGCATGGACTACGCCACCGTGGCGGCGCGGCTCAGCTACTTTGCCGAGAGCCTCAGCCGTATGTTTGGAAAACCCCAGGAGTTACCTCCGGGAGAGGAGAATAAATCATGAGTGAAAAGAAGAAAAAAGATATGCCCCAGCCGGAGGAGACCACCCCTGAGACCCCGGTGGAGGAGACCCCGGAGGTGCCGGAGGTGGAGGAGACCTTCACCGTCACCCGGGAGCAGATGGAGCAGTTTGAGAGCCTGGCCAAATTGGTCAGCGACGGCAACGATAAATACCTCCGCCTGGCCGCCGAGTACGACAACTACCGCAAGCGCACCACCAAGGAAAAGGAGGGTATCTACGCCGATGCCAAGCTGGACACGGTGAAGCCCTTCCTGGATGTGGCGGATAACCTGGACCGGGCCGTGACCCAGTTCGAGGAGGGCGACCCCCACCGCCAGGGCATGGAGCTGATCTGCAAGCAGTTCGCCGCCGTGCTGGAGAAGCTGGGCGTCACCGAAATTGAGGCCCTGGGCCAGCCCTTTGACCCGGAAAAGCACAACGCCGTCATGCACATCGACGATGAAAACCTCGCCGAGAACACGGTGGCCGAGGTGTTCCAGAAGGGCTATCAGATGGGCGACAAGGTGGTCCGCTTCGCCATGGTAAAGGTGGCTAATTAAAATATGTATATCCCGGGCGCAGGCCCGTTCAAAAAAAGTAATCAAAAATTGTTTATAGATTTAGGAGGCAATCATTATGTCTAAAGTTATCGGTATTGATTTGGGTACGACCAATTCCTGCGTAGCCGTTATGGAAGGCGGCGAAGCAGTTGTCATCGCCAACGCCGAGGGCAACCGCACCACCCCCTCTGTGGTGGCATTTTCCAAGACCGGCGAGCGTATGGTAGGCCAGGTGGCAAAGCGCCAGGCCATCACCAACCCCGACCGCACCATCTCCTCCATCAAGCGTGAGATGGGCTCTGATCACAAGGTGAACATCGACGGCAAGGCCTACACCCCCCAGGAGATCAGCGCCATGATCCTGCAAAAGCTGAAGAGCGACGCCGAGGCCTATCTGGGCCAGCCCGTCACCGAGGCTGTTATCACCGTCCCCGCCTACTTCACCGATGCCCAGCGCCAGGCCACCAAGGATGCCGGTAAGATCGCGGGCCTGGAGGTCAAGCGTATCATCAACGAGCCCACCGCCGCGGCCCTGGCCTACGGCGTGGATAAGGAGCAGGCTCAGAAGATCATGGTCTACGACCTGGGCGGCGGCACCTTCGATGTCTCCATCCTGGAAATTGACGACGGCGTTATCGAGGTCCTGGCTACCGCCGGTAACAACCGCCTGGGCGGCGACGACTTCGACCAGTGCATCATGAAGTACCTGGTGTCCGAGTTCAAGCGCACCGACGGCATCGACCTCTCCACCGACAAGGTCGCCATGCAGCGTCTGAAGGAGGCCGCCGAGAAGGCCAAGATCGAGCTCTCCGGCGTTACCAGCAGCAATATTAACCTCCCCTATATCACCGCCGACGCCACCGGCCCCAAGCACCTGGATGTCACTCTGACCCGTGCTAAGTTCAACGAGCTCACCGGCCACCTGGTGGATGCCACCATGGGCCCCGTGCGCCAGGCTATGTCCGACGCGGGCCTGAAGCCCTCCGACCTTGCCAAGGTCCTGATGGTGGGCGGCTCCAGCCGTATCCCCGCCGTGGTAGAGGCCGTGAAGAACTTCACCGGCAGCGAGCCTTTCAAGGGCATCAACCCCGACGAGTGCGTGGCTATGGGCGCTGCCCTCCAGGCCGGCGTCCTCACCGGCGATGTGAAGGGCCTGCTGCTGCTGGACGTCACCCCCCTGTCCCTGGGCATTGAGACCATGG
>CAVHCH010000164.1:0-3363 GCA_963634265.1 Bacteroidaceae bacterium
GCTTTTATAGTGTGCGATCCGTCTGCAGGCACAGTCACCGGCTCGTAGCCCGTACCCGTGCCGCCGTTGAGGGCATAGGTGACCGTGTAGCCGACACCATGTGCCGCTTTTAGCGCAAGCTGATTTGTGGAAGCTGCCACGGGCTCTTTACGCACAAGGTAATTCTGAGAGGGGTCTGTCGGGTCGAGCTTATAGCGGTGAGAATTTCTCTCGTTATCCTCGTCCACGCCGTCCTCATACCAGCCGTCGATGGGCTTGCCGGTGGCGGTGAGGGTCAGCCCGCTTGGGACTGCGCCGATGGTGACGGTGCCGGCGTAATTGAACAGGTCGTCGCCCACACCGACTGCGGTGTTGTTATAGATCGCGGTGCCGTTTACGGTCAGAGTCCCCCACAGGCAAGCCACACCGCCGCCGTAGTATGTCGCCTCGCAGTTGGTGATGCTGCCTCCGGTAAGGTTTGCCTTAGCGTTATAGCCATAAAGACATACCGCACCGTAGATGCCCTTGCAGTTTCGGATCGCGCCATTGGACATATTGAATTGGGCGCTGTCTCCTGCCAACACAGCCCCGGAAACAGAGGCCCAATTGTTGCAGTTTTCGATCAAACCGCCATACATATTGAACACAGAAGAGCCGTGTTCATGTACACCGGCGGCGGTGCCGCCGGAGCAGGAATCCTTCACAGTCACGCCATCATACATATTAAGAACGCCGGATCCGTTCAGATTAAGCAGTGGGGCGGCAAGATTCCCCGTAGAACTGTCCCCGCCAAGGCCCTTGATGGTCAGCTTCTTGTCATAGCCCAGCCTGCCCAGATTCAGCACGGCGTTACCAAAGACGGTGATGCTTTTCCCGTTGGTAAAATCCGCCGTGATGCTGTGGTCGTCGCCGAGGATGGTGACGGTGCCGTTCTGAAAGCACAGGGCATTGTCTTCCGGGTGCAGACCTGCATCGGTATGGGCAGTTTTCCACCTGGCGGCGTCGAGCGTGATGTCACCCGTCAGCGTGATCTCCGCCTCGCCGCCATCTTTGTTGATCTCCATGACGGCGTCGATCAGAGCATCCACTGTGTCCACCGAATATTGCTTGGGGCCCTCCGCCTGCGCCGCCGCAGTCAGGGCGGGTGTCAGACAACAGAGGGCCAGTGCCCACAGGAACCATTGTTTCAATCGCTTCATGTGCTTTCTCCTTCACTCCATGGCAAAAGGCTTGACTGCCTATATAATCCGATCTGCATCAGAATGGCAATTCTGTTGCATCGCAGTGGCCGCTGCCAGCAGCGTAGCCCCTGAACGGCGAAACAGGGAGCAGAAATAGCGCACAAAATCGGGCCGGGAGAGGATATTTCATCATCCGGCCTTGTTGCCGTTATCGTTTTTTGACTTTTTCCGCTGGATTTTTCAAGTTTTGCTTGCTAATGATACTGGGTCTCTGTTATAATGTAGATGTAATGTGGGGTTGTTACAACTATTCCGCAACAGAATCGCCATTATGTGAGCAGTGTTCGGCTGACGCGCTCCAGCAGCTTCATGTGCTGCCGTCCGGTTTCCATGGTGTAGATGCGGGTGGTGTTCACGCTGGCGTGGCCGAGGATGTCCGCCAGCCGCAGCAGATCCTTTTCCACGCTGTAAAAAACGCGGGCGAACAAATGCCGCAGAGAATGGGGAAAGACCTTGCGCGGATCCACCCCCGCCCGCTCACACAGGGCTTTCATGCGCCGCCAGACCGTGCTGCGGTCCAGCGGCGTTTTATTTTTCGAGAGGAACACGCTGCCGGTGGTGACGCCGGCCTTTTTCATATAGCCCAGCAGGAGCTTTCGCAGCGCGGCGGGAATGAGGATCACGCGGGTTTTTCCCTTGTTGCGGACGGCGGCGCGGCCCTCCCGCACCGCCTCGGCGGTGATGTGCCGCAGCTCGGAGACGCGGATGCCCGTGCCGCAGATGGTCTGCATGACAACGCCGATCTGCGCCCCGCCCGCGGCGCGGACAAGGCGGGCGTATTCCTCGCGGGAGAGCTCCCGTTCCTCGCTCCCGAACAGCGTCCGCTGGACGCGCAGGGGCTTCACGCGGCAGTCAGCGCGGCCGGAAAAGGACAGGTAGCAGTTGATCCCCGCCAGCATGGAGTTGACGCTGGCGGCCTCGTATCGCTCGGTCAGACCTTCCTTGTAGCAGACGGTCAGCTCCTTGGTGGGCTCGCGCCCGTCCAGCCAGCACAGGAAGGCGCGGGCATCGCGCAGATACTTTTCTATCGTGGCGGGGCTTTTCTCGTTTTCGCGCAGGTGCTTTTCAAAGGCTTGCAGCTCGTTCATGAAATTATCCTCCGTATCATAGCTTTAGGGTTATTGTATGATATGGGGGTGTTCTTTACACGCCACACCCGTCTTTTCTTCAGCTTCGCTCTTCCCGGAGGATCTTACGCTGTGCTGGCTGTTTTCTTTGATTATGGCATCCCACCTCATGGGGTGGCCTCGGCTCAGTTTTCATGTTGTTCATCGAGTGGAAAAGAGGGCTGCTGAGAATACCGCAAAGCCCCGCCGGAATTGCTCCGGCGAGGCGTTGCTTTTGACCACATAAAATGCCACAGACAGGTGTGGAACACATGGGAAACTCAGGTCACAAGATGTTAGAAAAGGAATTAAAATCGAGAGAAAACCGCTAAAAACGGCTAAAAAGTATAGGAAAAATATTGCGGTAGTTCTTTTCCTATGTGATCCCATCCTTCCTCGCCTTTGCCCTTTCCGGCGTCTATACCATCGTGGATGGGCTTTTTATCGGGAGAAGTCTTGGGGACATCGGTTTGGCTGCCATTGCACTGGGCTTTCCAATCGCCGCATTCATTCAGGCGGTAGGAACGGGCATCGGGCTGGCGGGCGGCATTCATTATACGATTTTCGGAGCGCAGAGTGATGAAAGGAAACAGCAGAACTGCTTCTCCGGCACGGCTTGGCTGCTCCTGCTGCTCAGCATCCTGCTGACTGCGGTATTTTTCTTCTTTGCCGAACCGCTCCTGCGCCTGCTGGGCGCAAAGGGCGAGGTCCTTGCGATGGCAGCAGAATATGTGCGGGTCATTGCGCTGGGCGCAGTCTTTCAGATGCTGGCCACCGGCTTTGTGCCGTTTATCCGAAATATGGGCGGAGCGACCTTTGCTATGGTTGCTATGATACTCGGTTTCGTTACCAACATCATTCTCGACTATGCCTTTGTGTGGGTGCTGCCGTGGGGAATGGCAGGCGCGGCGTGGGCAACGATCATCGGTCAGGCAGTCACAATGCTTGCGGCGATCCTGTTCTTTGTGAGAAAGAAACGCCGTCTTAAAGATACAGAAAGGGTGAGTCCAATGAACAGCTAACCCCCTCTCAAACCA
>CAVHCH010000165.1:0-2893 GCA_963634265.1 Bacteroidaceae bacterium
TTAGCTCCACAGCGAGCACACCAAATCCGTATACCCCGACGGGTCCGCCAGGGGCAGGCCCGCGATGAGCAGCGCCTGGTTATACAGCACCTCCGCGTACTTTTTCGCCAGCTCCGGGTCGGTTGCCCGGACGCTCTCCAGCTTCAAAAACGCCGGGTGCGTCACATTCACCTCCAAAATGCGCTTAGCCTTCATGCCCATTTCCGGCTGCACCGCCTGGAAATACTTCTCCATTTCAAAGGTCAGCCCGTCGCCGCTGGTCATGCACACCGGGTGGCTCTTGAGCTTTTGCGATGCCTTCACCTCGTCCACCCGGTCCCCCAGGGTCTCCTTGATGAACGCCAGGCACGCCTTGTCGCTCTCGCTCTCCTGGGGCTTGGGCTCGTCCTCCAGGCCCAGGTCGCCGTCCACAGCGGAGCGGAACTCCTTGCCGTCGTAGGTGCGCAGACTGTCCGCCAGGAACTCGTCCGCCCGGTCGGTGCAGTAGAGGATCTCCATGCTGCGCTCTTTCAAAAGCTCCGTCTGAGGCAGGCTGTCGATGGCCTCCACCGTGTCCCCGGCGGCGTAGTAAATGTACTTCTGCCCCTCAGGCATACGGTCCACATACTCCCGCAGGCTTACGAGCTTCTTCTCCGTGGAGGAGTAGAACAGCAGCAAATCCTGGAGGCTCTCTCGCTTCTCGCCGAACTGATTCAGCACGCCCACCTTCAGGGCCCGGCC
Organism: Bacteroidaceae bacterium; assembly: GCA_963634265.1. Taxonomy (GTDB): domain Bacteria; phylum Bacillota; class Clostridia; order Oscillospirales; family Oscillospiraceae; genus Vescimonas. Next base: position 721 of record CAVHCH010000165.1, read on the forward strand.
AAAGTTTTCATAGAACTTTTCGTAGCCCGCCCGGTCGTCCGTGAGCATCTTTTTCAGCTCCGCAATGACCTTCTTTTCCAGGTTCCCGGAGATGATCTTCAGCTGCCGGTCATGCTGCAAAAGCTCCCGGGAGATGTTGAGGCTCAGGTCCGGGGAGTCCACCACGCCCCGCACGAAGCTGAAATACTCCGGCAGCAGCTCCTCGCAGTGGTCCATGATCATCACGCCTGCGGAATAAAGCTGCAAGCCCGGCTTAAAGTCCTGGGTGTAGTACAAATTCGGCACCTTGGAGGGGATGAACAGCAGGGCCTTGTAGGTCACTGCGCCCTCGGCAGACACGGAGATAACGCTCTGGGGCGGGGCCATCTCGCCGAAGCGCTGCTGGTAAAACTCGTCGTACTCCTCCTTGGTGACATCGCTCTTTTTCCGCTGCCACAGAGGCACCATGCTGTTGAGGGTCTCCCACTCATACACCGTCTCGTACTCGGGCTTGTCCTCGGGGCTGTCGGGCTTTTTCACCGAGTGGGGCAGCAGCATTTTGATAGGGAAGCGGATGTAGTCGGAGTATTTTTTCACCAGGGACTTGATGGTCCAGTCCTCCAGGTAGCGGCTGAACTCCCCGGCCTCCTCGCCGTCGTCCTTCATGTGCATGATGATGTCCGTACCCACGGCGTCCCGCTCCGCCTCGGTAACGGTGTAGCCCTCCGCGCCGGAGGACTCCCACTTCCAAGCCTGGTCCTCGCCGTATTTCTTCGTCACCACAGTGATGTGGTCGGCCACCATGAACGCCGAGTAAAAGCCCACGCCGAACTGGCCGATGATGTCCGTGTCCGCGTCCTCGCTCTGCTCCTGTCGGAACTTGTAGCTGCCGCTGGAGGCGATAACGCCCAGGTTGTTCTCCAGCTCGTCCGCGCTCATGCCGATGCCGTTGTCGCTGACGGTGAGGGTCCGGGCCTCCTTGTCCACCGAAATGGTGATGGCGAAGTCGCCCCGGTTCAGCCCCACCTTGTCGTCCGTGAGGGACAGGTAGCAGAGCTTGTCAATGGCGTCCGAAGCGTTGGACAGGATCTCCCGCAGGAAGATCTCCTTGTGGGTGTAAATGGAGTTCACCATCAGGTCCAGCAGCCGCTTGGACTCGGCCTTGAATTGCTTTTTGCGCATAGAAAACGCTCCCTTCGTGTAAAAGGAGATGCTTCCGCATCTCGCTTGACTATTATTGACCATATTGTAACGCACCCGCCGTCAAATGTAAATCCCCGCCCTGTAAACAATTTTTGAACATATTTACAAAACCCGGCCACGGTGCTACAATGATATGCGCAAAGAAAATCGTATCCAGCCGAGGCGAAAATCAGATGTTTACCAACAAGGACCTGCGGAACCTGATCGTTCCGCTTTTCATAGAGCAGTTTCTTTTGATGTTCGTAGGCATCGCGGACACCTTTGTGGTGAGCTTTTCCAGCGAGGCGGATGTGTCCGGCGTGTCGCTGGTCACCTCTTTCAATACAGTGCTCATTTTCCTGTTCACAGCCCTGTCCTCCGGCGGCGCGGTCATCATCAGCCAGTACATCGGCAGCAAGCAGGAGGCCCGGGCCTCCCGCTCCTCCGGGCAGCTGCTGATGATCTCCCTGGTCATTTCCGTCGTGCTTACGGCGCTGATTTTGGTCTTTCAGATGCCGCTGCTGCGCCTGCTCTTCGGCAAGATCGAGCCGGATGTCATGGCCGCCTGCCAGAGCTACCTATTCATCACCACCCTGTCCCTGCCTTTCCTGGCGATTTACGATGCCGGGGCCGCCCTTTGCCGCAGCATCGGCAAGACCGACGCCACCATGTACATCTCCCTGGTGGCTAATGTTATCAATGTGCTGGGCAACTGTGTGGGTGTGTTTTGGCTGCACCTGGGCGCGGCGGGCGTAGCCTACCCCTCCCTGCTGTCCCGTATCCTCTCTGCTGCAGCGGTGACGGTGTTTTGCTTCCACCGGGAGAATCCCGTGCGCTACCGCCGGCAGGACATTTTCTGCTGGGACGGCTCTCTGCTAAAGAAAATTATGGGCATCGCCCTGCCCAACGGCGTGGAAAACGGCGTCCACCAGCTGGTAAAGGTGGCCCTTTCCAGCATGGTGGCCCTGTTCGGCACCTATCAGATCGCCGCCAACGGCGTGGCCCAGAGCAT
>CAVHCH010000166.1:0-2664 GCA_963634265.1 Bacteroidaceae bacterium
CAGACCCGGGTGCAGCCCCCCACGGACAAGGGCCGCCGTCTGAAAATTTACTACATGACCCAGGTGGGCATCAAGCCCCCGCACTTCGTCATTTTCTGCAACGACAAGAAGCTCTTCCACTTCTCCTACCAGCGGTATCTGGAAAATCAGATCCGCGGCGTGTTCGGCCTGGAGGGCACCCCCATTATCCTCTCCATCCGTCAGAAGGGGGACGATGACAATTAAGCTGTCCATCTATTTTGTGGTGGGGCTGACGCTGCTGGTGTCGTACCTGCTGGGCTGCTTCAATGGCTCGGTGGTCACCTCCCACTTCATCATCCGGGACGATGTACGAAAGCACGGCAGCGGCAACGCCGGGCTCACCAATTTTTACCGCACCTACGGCGCCAAATACGCCCTCATCGTCATTCTCTGCGACATGGGCAAAACCGTCCTCTCCTGCCTCATTGGCGGCTATCTGATGCTCTGCACCAACGGCGGCTGGACCCTGGGCGTGCTGCTGGGCGGCATCGGCTGTGAGCTGGGGCATATGTTTCCGGCCTACTACGGGCTCAAGGGCGGCAAGGGCATCCTCTCCGGCGGCGTGCTGGTGTGGATGCTGGACTGGCGCATGGGGCTCATCGCCTGGGGGCTTTTTATCCTGCTGTGGCTCCTGACCCGGTATGTGTCCCTGGGGTCCATCACGGCCACGGCCAGTATGCCGGTTTCGGCCTTCTTCGTCTTTCACCATGACCCGCTGCTGACCGTCCTCTGCGTGGTGGCGGCAGCCCTGGTCATTTATTGTCACCGGGAGAATATCCATCGTTTGCTCCATGGCACAGAGCATAAGTTCCGCTGGCATGTGAACCCCGTTGATCCCGACGAAAGCGATTCGGAATAGAGACTTGGAATAGAGAAAGGAAAGCACTATGAAACACAATCAAGTTCGCCAGGTGGTGTTCCCCATCATCACCGCTATGATCTGGGGCTCCTCCTTCGTGGCCCAAAGCACCAGCACCGAGCATGTGGGGGCCTATACCTTCAACGCCGCCCGGTCCATCGTGGCCTTTTTTGCGCTGCTGGTGATCGTGCAGCTATTTAAGATGTTCCGCAAGGAGCCGGAGGCAGAGCAGACGGCGGAGGAAAAGAAAGCCGGGCGCAAATACCTGGCTATCGGCGGTATCTGCTGCGGCATCGCCCTGGCTCTGGCCTGCAATTTGCAGCAGCTGGGCATGGTGGCCGGCGCCGGCGCGGGCAAGACCAGCTTTATTACCACCCTCTATGTGGTGCTGGTGCCCATCTGCGGCCTGTTTCTGAAGAAAAAGGTCTCCCCCACCGTGTGGATCAGCGTCCTGCTGGGCGTGGCGGGCCTTTACTGCCTGTGCATCAAGGAGGACTTCTCCATCGCTCCCAGCGACCTGCTGGTGATGCTCTGCGCCTTTGGCTACGCCCTGCACATCCTCACCGTGGACCACTTCGTGCAGAAGGCCGACGGCGTGAAATTAAGCTGCATCCAGTTCTTGACTTGCGCCATTGTTTCGGGTATACTCATGCTGATCTTTGAGCACCCGGTCTGGGCGGATATCGCCGCCTGCGCAGGCTCTGTGCTGTATGTGGGCGTTTTCTCCAGCGGCGTGGCCTACACCCTGCAAATTTTGGCCCAGAAGGACTCCAACCCCACCATCGTGGCCCTGCTTTTAAGCCTGGAGAGCGTGTTCGGCGCCATCTCCGGGGCCATCTTCCTGCACGAGTCCATGACCGGCAAGGAGCTGATCGGCTGCGTGCTGATGCTCATTGCCGTGGTGCTGGCGCAGATCGATTTTTCCAGCTTGAAAAAAGTGAAATCTGCCTAAAGGAGGTATTTTACTATGACAGAAACCATTTTGAAGATCGACGGCATGATGTGCGGCATGTGCGAGAGCCATGTGTGCGATACCATCCGCAATAAGTTCGCCGTGAAGAAGGTCAGCGCGTCCCACTCCAAGGGCACCGCCACCATTATTTCCCCGGAGCCTCTGGACGAGGAAGCCCTGCGCAAGGCCATTGCCGACACCGGCTACGAGGTCAAGGATGTGGAGTCCAAGCCCTACGAAAAACACGGCCTCTTCCATCGGTAAATAAGTCTAAAAAAACAAGGAACGGTTTTATAAACCGTTCCTTGTTTTTTCATACCTCAAAACCCGTCGAACAAATTCACCTGGCTGGTGTCCGCCATGCCTGCGAAGGCCCCCAGGGCCTTCAGCTGCTCAATATGGGTCTTGGACAGCTTATTGCAGCACATGGAAAACTCCTCCACGGAGATGAAGTGCTTGCCTTGCCGCTTTTCCACCGTGTCCTGGGCAGCCGACTCGCCCAGCCCGTGTACGGAGATCAGCGGTGGCAGCAGCCCGCCCTCGGTGATGATGAACTTGCTGGCATCCGACCGGTAAATATCAATGGTATCAAAGTGGAAGCCCCGGAGATAGAACTCGTAGCACACCTCCAGCGTCACCAGCAGGTTCTGCTCTACGGCAGTGGCGTCCTTGTTGTTCTCAATTTCATGAATTTTCCGCTCCACGGCCTCCTTCCCGGCGCAACAGAACTCCGCGTCAAAGGCTTTCGCCCGGATGGTGAAGAAGGTGGCGTAGAAGGCCAGCGGCTCATGGACCTTGAACCAGGCGATGCGGAAGGCCATCATCACATAGG
>CAVHCH010000167.1:0-2565 GCA_963634265.1 Bacteroidaceae bacterium
CCTCGGCATAGGCCTCGATGATGCACTTGCCCTTTTCCGTGTCGCGGATGCCCTCAATGGTCAGCAGCTCCGCGCCCTGGATGGAGCCCACGGGGATGATGCAGGGGGTCACCAGCTTGCCGTTTTTAATGATGGAGCAGGCGCCGCACTCGCCCTCGCCGCAGCCCTCCTTGCTGCCGGTGAGACCATAGTCCTCCCGCAGCACATCCAGCAGCCGCCGCAGGGGGTTGCCGGTGTAGACCATAGGCTGGCCGTTCAGCGTAAATCGAACATCATTGTACATTCTTCAGCGCCTCCTCAATATCTTCAACAGGGATGGGGATGGAAGTAAACTTGCAGTTCAAGGCCCGCTCCACCGCGTCCACATAGGCCGCGGAAGCGCCGTTGAACACCAGCTCGCCCATGCCCTTGGCGCCGTAGGGGCCCCAGGGATAGGGATTTTCCTGGATGTGATAGAACTGCTTGGGGAAGTCCATGGAGGTGGGGATCACATAGTCGGACATACTCTTCTGCTTGAAGTAGCCCTTCTTGTTCTCCAGCTTTTCCATGGAGCCGTAGCCCAGGGACTGCATGATGCCGCCGTTGATCTGGCCGTGGACGATGAGCTCGTCGATGGCCTTACCGATCTCGTGGGAGGACCAAACGCCCAGGGTCTTGACCTCGTTGGTGAGCTTGTCCACTTCCACTTCCACGATCACCGCGCCCCAGCCGTAGCCCAGGTACGCATCGCCCCGGAAGGTGGCCTGGTCCCAGGGATAGCCCTCGGGATGCTCATACTCCACCTCGGTGGAGAAGTCGCCCTCGTCCCAGCGCTCCTTCATCTCCAGCGCGGCCCGCTCCACCAGACGGCCCACAATCATGGTAGACCGGGAAGCGGCGGTGGGACCGGAGTCCACCACCTTGGAGGTGTCGGGGTTCTTATACTCGATGTTGTCGATGGAAATGCCCAGGGTGGCCGCGCAGATCTTGCGCAGGGTGGTGCGGAAGCCCTGGCCCATCTCCGTGGAGCCCACGAAGATCTCCACCTTGTCGCCGGTCTTGGTCAGCCGGGCGTGGCCCTTGATGATGGCCTGCTCGCCGTTACCGGTGAAAGCGCCGCCGTGGTTATACAGCGCCACGCCGATGCCCCGACCGCAGCCGGGCTTATATTCCTTGATCTTGTTCCAATAGTCGGATTCCTTGGTGATGACATCGATCATCTCCGGCATTTTCACATCCTCGATGATGTGGCCGTTGGTGGTGGTCTCGTCACCCTTCTTGGCCAGGTACCGCATCTTGAACGCCAGGGGATCCACGCCCAGGTGGTGGGCCAAGTGGGTCAGGTGGGTCTCGAAGCAGAACAGGGTCTGAGGCGCGCCGAACCCGCGGAAGGCGCAGGTGGGGAAGGTGTTGGTGCCGATGCCCTCGCCCTTGAGATAGGTGTTGGGAATGGTATACACGCCGTTGGCATGGAACACGCCGCGCTGCAGCACCACGAAGGAAGAGGACAGGTACGCGCCGCAGTTGTAGTAAATATGGCCCTCGGTGCCGATGATCTCGCCGTTTTTCACAGCGGTCTTGTAGATGCACTTGGAGGGATGGCGCTTCACGCTGAACTGGGTGTCCTCCTCCCGGTCGAACACCATCTTAATGGGCTTGCGAATGATATTTTCCGCAATGAGCAGCGCACCGCAGATGACATCCGGGAAGTGCTCCTTGCCGCCGAAAGCGCCGCCGGTGGTGCACTGACGGATGATGATATCGTCGTAGGGGATGTCCAGCAGGCCAGCGATGGACTTGCGGATGTAAAACGGGCACTGGGCGGAGGCGTAGAACACGAACTTACCGTCCTCCATGGTGGCGATGGCGCTGTTGGTCTCCAGATGGGCGTGCTCCTGGTAGGGAGTGGTCAAGGTCTCCTCGAAAATCTCGTCCGCCTCGGCGAAAACCTCCTCCATGGGTCTGCCCTTCTCGCAGAACAGCTCGCACATGACATTGCTGCCCTTCTCCGGGAACATGGGGCCGCCCACGCAGTTAATGCCGTCGTCAATGGACACGGCAGGGGTCTGCTCGGTGTAGTCGATCTTGATCTGGTCGCGCAGGTTTTTCAGCGTCTCGCGGTCGGGGCCTACCACCAGGCCGATGGTCTCGCCCACATACAGCACATAATCCTCGGCAAAGCAGCGCCAGTCCTTCAGGATCATCCACAGCTCGTTTTTCCCCTGGGCGGGGATGTCCTTGGCGGAGATGAAATAGTAGCCCTCCGGCATTTCCGGCAGGTGGATGGCGTCGATGGTGCCTCTGGGGACCGTGGAGCGGACCATATAGGCGTACTGCATATCCGGCAGAGTCATGTCGCAGACATAGGTCGCCTCGCCGCGGGCTTTTTCGATGGCATCTACGCGGATGACCTTGTCGCCGATTTTCGTTGCTGGCATTGTATAGCCTCCCTTATGTACAATTGATAAAAGATACCATCGGTTGACAAGGACAGACACGGTTTTGACGGGCAGAAATGCGCCCATACCGCGCGGGGCCCCTTGGAAATACGGCAAGTATTCCCTGCGGGTCTTTCCTTGTCTGGAC
>CAVHCH010000168.1:0-2539 GCA_963634265.1 Bacteroidaceae bacterium
CCCTTCCGGCGCTTCGCGCCACCTCCCCTTACGCAGGGGAGGCTTTGGGGACGGAGGTACGGATTGCCACAGCCAGCGTGCGCGCTGGCTTCGCAATGACAGGGATTTTACATGGGGTGCGGTGCGGGGCTGGGCGGCGGGGTGGGGGCACCACGCCCTACGCATATTTGGGGGCTGGTGAAAACGGGCCGTCGGGGACGCCGGCCCCTACGGTTTTTTACAAGAGGTGCGGTGGGGCGGGCCGATGTGGGCATCGGCCCCTACGGATGCGTTGCAAGGGGTGCTGGGGGCGACCCCTCAGTCACGGCTTCGCCGTGCCAGCCTGCCCACCGTCGTGCCAGCCGATTCCCGGGCACTATCGTGCCCGCCAATCGGGGCACTTCCTCGAAATCGCCTTGCTGCATCCGCCACTGGCGGCGCTGCGGCGATTTCCCCTTGCGCAGGGGAGCCTTTGGAATTACGGATTGCCATGGGCGCTTTGCGCCCTCGCAATGACATTTTCATGGGGATGCGAGGGGATGAAAAAGCAAGAGGATGCGGTGGGCATCCTCTTGCTTTGGGTGGATATACGCGATGATGAAGATTTTTTGCTTAGAAGTTCTTGATGATCTCCACGATCTCAGCGCCGATGCGCTCCTGGGCTTCCATGGTGGCGGCGCCGATGTGTCGGGGCGTTAAGAAAATGTGCCGGTGGCACATTTTTAGCCTCCGACCGCAGCAGCTATGCTGCGAGGACGCCGAACGAGGCGCCATGTGGTGATTTAGAAGTTCTTGATGATCTCCACGATCTCAGCGCCGATGCGCTCCTGGGCTTCCATGGTGGCGGCGCCGATGTGTCGGGGCGTTAAGAAAATGTGCCGGTGGCACATTTTTAGCCTCCGACCGCAGCAGCTATGCTGCGAGGACGCCGAACGAGGCGCCATGTGGTGATTTAGAAGTTCTTGATGATCTCCACGATCTCAGCGCCGATGCGCTCCTGGGCTTCCATGGTGGCGGCGCCGATGTGCGGCGTGCAGGAGACCATGGGATGGCTATACAGGGCCTTATTGGTGGCGGGCTCGTCGGCATAGACATCCAGGCCGGCGGCGCGGACCTTGCCGGACTCCAGGGCGGCCAGCAGAGCAGCCTCGTCCACATTGGTGCCGCGGGAGGTATTGATGACCACCACGCCGTCCTTCATCTTGGCGATGTTCTCGGCGGAAATGAGGGCGCCGCCATCCACAGCGGGAGCGTGGACGGAAACGAAGTCGGACTGGGCCAGCAGCTCATCCATCTCCACATAGGGGATGCCCAGCTGCTCCTCGATGCCGGGGATGTGGAAGATGTCGAAGGCCACGACCTTCATGCCGATGGCCTTGGCCATCACGCCCAGGTGCTGGCCGATGCGGCCGAAGCCCACGATGCCCAGGGTCTTGCCCTGCAGCTCGATGCCCTTGCCGTAAGCCTTCTTCTCCCACTTGTCCTCACGCATGGTGTGGCCGGCGATGGAGAGATAACGGGCGCAGGAGAACATATGACCCATGGCCAGCTCGGCCACGGACTGGGAGGAGGCGCGGGGGGTGTTCTTCACGGTGATGCCGCAGGACTCGGCGTACTTGACATCGATATTGTCAACGCCCACGCCGCCGCGGATGATGAGCTTGAGCTTGCCGGTCTTGGCCTCGTCGATATGATTGGCGCGGACCTTGGTCTTGGAACGGACGACGACAGCGTCAAAATCCTTCAGGGCGGCGCCAAGCTGATCGGGCTCATAGAACTGCTCGACGACCTCGTGGCCCATCTCGCGGAGTTGCGCCATGGCGGTCTTATCCATACCGTCGGTAACAAGAATACGCATAGTTTTGATCTCCTTATTTTTTATTTTTTGGGTGGGGGGAATCCCCCAGTCGGCTTTGCCGACAGCCCCCTTTAGGCAAGGGGGCCTACGACCCCTCAGTCACGGCTTTGCCGTGACAGCTCCCCTTACGCAGGGGAGCCTTTTGGGGGGATGCGGATTGCCACAGCCAGTGTGCGCACTGGCTTCGCAATGACATCGTTTGCAAGGGGTGCGGTAGTCGACCCCTCAGTCAGCTTCGCTGACAGCTCCCCTTACGCAGGGGAGCCTTTTTATAGGGGCGGACGGGGTGTCCGCCCCGGCTCTGCTTAATTTATTACTTGTGCTCGGCCTCGAACTTCTTCAGGAACTCTACCAGGGCCTGGGCACCCTCGATGGGCATGGCGTTATAGACGCTGGCGCGGAGGCCACCCACGGACTTATGGCCCTTGAGGTTATCATAGCCGGCGGCCTTGGTGGCGGCGACCACCTCGGCGTCCAGCTCGGCGGACTCGGTGACGAAGGGAATGTTCATCAGGCTGCGGAACTCGGGCTCCACGGTGCCCTTGAACATCTTGGAGGAATCCAGGAAGTCATAGATGACCTTGGCCTTGGCGATGTTGCGCTTGTGCATCTCCTCCAGGCCGCCGATGCTCTTGAGGTACTTGAAGACCTTGCCGCAGCAGTAGATGGCCCAGCAGTTGGGGGTGTTGTACATGGAGCCGT
>CAVHCH010000169.1:0-2464 GCA_963634265.1 Bacteroidaceae bacterium
AGACCCTATTCCTCATATCTTTTTTCTCTTGTCCAATATGTATTGTAGTCCTACAGTGCGTTTTTTGCGGGTGACCGCCGCCCTCTTGACAAAGCGGATATTTCTGCTATAATAAACACAAAGAGGCGCTGCGACAAGCGGTTAGCCCTTCAAGTTTATGTTTCTATTTGCTAAGAAACCGTCACCTGCCGGGGTGGCGGTTTCTGCTTTTCACAATGATCGTCACGGTATACCGTCCGATATGTAAAGTGATCCGCATGCGCCTCACCCCCTTTCGGGTGGTGTGACCAACCGCCTGCCGTTCGTGCAGCGCCTGACGAAATTATACCTATTTTCAACTAATTTGTCAATATGGGGTTAAACTCTTTCAAAAAGAAAGCCGGAGCATACGCTCCGGCTTTCCGATTGATCCTATTGTCTTGCCCCTTGGCATTATTCTCGGTTAGGAGAACAGGCCCAGGCTGAAGAAGGAATCCAACTGACCCAGCAGCACCAGCACCATCAGGATGGGGGTGATGGTCTTGATGCAGATGTTGAAGAAGGTCTTGCTCTTGAAGGCGTTGCCCTCCAGGCAGCATTCCTCGTCCACGAACTGGGGCTTCAGCTCGTAGCCGATGCAGATGCTCATGAGCAGGGCGCCCAGAGGCATCAGAACACCCTCGGCGATCATGTCCAGGAAGTCCAGCCAGCAGTCGCTCCAGTTGTTGGACTCGATGTTCAGCAGGTTCCAGGGAGCCATGTCGTTGGAGCCCAGGCCGTCCATGCACACCAGCACGCACAGCAGGCCCGCGGCCACGGCGGCGATAGCGGAGTAGGGCTTGCGCTTGTCGCCCTTGCCCTTTTCGCGGGCGATGTCCACGAAGTGGGCCACGATGACCTCCAGCAGGGAGATGGAGGAGGAGACGGCGGCCAGGATGACCAGCAGGTAGAAGATAATGCCGAAGATGTAACCCACGGTGCCCATGGAGTTAAACACATTCTGCATGGTGATGAACAGCAGCTTGGGGCCGCCGATAGCGCCGGCAGCGTCCAGGGAGAAGCGGGCGGGCATAACAGCCAGACCGGCCATCAGAGCGATGAGGGTATCGCAGATGACGATGACCAGGGCGTTCTTCTCGATGTTCTGCTTCTTATCCAGGTAGGAGCCGTAGGTGATCATGATGCCCATGCCCAGGGACAGGGAGAAGAACATCTGACCGCCGGCGGTGGAAAGGATGCTGATGAAGTTGGGGATCTCGTTGATGAACTTCACAACGGGCACGCCGTTGATGGCGCTGACCACCTGGCCGGCCACCTCTGCGGTAGCGGGCACATAGTAGCCCGTGCCCGTCACATAGCCGGGCTGGAACATATATTTGAGACCGTCCAAAGCGCTGCTGTTGATGACCTGCTCCACAACGCTTCCGTCGGGCTGCAGCACGGCCACGGCAAACTCATTGCCGCCCAGGGTGCAGGCGCGGATGATAACGATGACCAGCATGAAGAACAGGCAGGGCATACCGATGGAGCAGAACTTCTCGATACCGCTGGACACGCCGCCCATAACGATGACCAGGGTCAGCAGCACGAAGATGAGGCCGTAGATCACGGACTCAAGCTGGTTGGTGAGCATATTGCCGAAGACCTCGGCGCTGCCCAGGCCGTTGTTGCCGAAGCCCGCGCCGAAGAGGTTGCCCACATTCAGCACGACATACTTCATGCAGTAGCCGCCCAGAGCGCAGTAGAAGCCCAGGATCAGGAACGGGGCGATGATGCCCAGCCAGCCCAGCCACTTGAACTTCTTGCTGAGGGCCTGGTACGCGCTGACCACACCGCGGCCGGTGCGACGGCCCAGGGCCAGCTCACCCACCATGACGATGAAGCCGCACAGGGCTGCCAGGATCAGGTAGATGATGAGGAAAGTAAAACCGCCGTTGGCGCCCATCTTATTGGGGAAGCCCCAGATGTTGCCAAGGCCAACTGCCGAGCCAACGGCAGCCATGAGGAATCCAAATGTGGATCCAAAGCCTTTTCTTTCTTCCATTTTTTCTCTCCTTAAAATTAGATTTGTTTCCCAAGAATTTTTACTCTCAAGAAACGACCCCCGAAAAGGGGTAAAATTTTGCCTGTGTAAGCCGGAAAAGCCGACACAGGCTTATGCTAAAAGTATACAAGATTCTCTTCTTGTCTACAATTGGCATTTTTAATAAAAATTTGACACCAGCTTTGTCTTTTTTAACATTCTGTGAACAATGGCATATTGTTCTTGTTAAGAAACAAACAATCCTGTCTGTTTCTTAACAATGAATCACCCCTCCCTGCACCCATAAAAAACCCTGCACAACCAGTTTCCTTAAAAGAAAAACGGACAATTTTTACGCCCCACACATATAAAGGCGGCAGATTGTCAAGCAAGTGCAACACTTTTTGATTGAAAAAGCTCAGTTGGGGAGAGCCAGCCGAGGCATTTTCTGGGGCGGGCATT
>CAVHCH010000170.1:0-2438 GCA_963634265.1 Bacteroidaceae bacterium
GACCCCTCAGTCACGGCTTCGCCGTGCCAGCTCCCCTTGCGCAGGGGAGCCTTTGAGGACGGATCGCCACAGCCAGTGTTCGCGCTGGCCTTGCAATGACAGCTTATGAGGGCGCGAAAAAGGGGGCGGACAGAGTCGTCCGCCCCTACACATTATTTAATATATTTCCGCAGCGCAGGGCGCTCTCATCCTGCCGTTTCGTCCTGTGCAACCCCCTCCGGCAATTCGTCCTGCTCCATGATGCTCCGCAGCATGGCCACGAAGCCCTCCGGGTCGCGGATCTGGTACTGCATGTGGTCCATCCCCGAAAACACCGGGAAATGCCCGTGGGGATAGGCCGCGCGCACTGCGGGCCGGTACTTGAAGTGCTCCTCGGCGCTGCCAAAGGCGAAGTAGGTCCGCTTCTGCATCGGCTCCGGCAGGGGCGGGAGGGGCGCGTCCTCCAGGCTGTCCGACAGCTGGCGGCGCAGGTTTCCATAGGTCAGGGCCTTCCCGGCTGCGATGAAATAGGGCTTGATGGCGTCGTCATCGCACCAGAGAATTTTCTTCAGCGTTCCGCCCCGGGTCCAGTACAGGCTCTTGATGGCCAGGTACAAAAACGGCGTCATGATGCGCCGGGTGGCCCTGCCGATCTGGGCGAACTGCCCGCCGTCAAAGTAAATGTGCCCCACGAGCCGCCTCGTTCGGGCCAAAAACGCCAGGGCCAGGTCCGCCCCGATGGAGGAGGCCACCACCAGGGCCAGCTCCGTCACGCCCTGGGCGTCCAAAAATTCCTCTACCTGCCGCACCTCGTCGGCCTTACTGCGGTACTTCTGCCCCGGGCAGTAGACCGTGGCCGTGGGCAGGATGCAGAAATACCGCTCCTGTAAGCCCCGGGCCACCGGCTCGCTGCTCTCCCCCGTCACGCCCATGGCGTGAAAGAACAGCACCGCCGAGTTTTCCCGGTTTCCCAATGTTTCAAAGCGCATATTGCTCCCCGCCTTTCTTATTTATAAAAATTGAAATTGTTTCCGTAAATTTCCCGCCGGACGGGCCGTCGGTTAGGCTTATTTAACCAAACTCCCTGTAAAAAGCCGCCCGGCGGCGGACCTATTCCTTTTATTCGCCCACACTGTAGCACATCCCTTCCCGGTTTGCAAGCCCTATCCCGAAATTTTATGTTCCAAAAATGCGCAAAAGTCCCCCGGGTGGAACCACTCCGACCGGGGGCATTTTATAGCGTTATGGTGCGCCCAGGGGCTGTGAAATCCGCCCTTACAGTTCGCTTAATTTATTCAAAACTTTCTCTGCCTCTTTTCGCACGCCCGGATACGCTGAATTCCGGTATTTTTCTATGAGCGGCACTGTGCTTTTGTCTTTATAGCATCCTAAAGCCCGGATGGCATTGGTTTTTATGCGATCGTTTTCCAAGCGATCTATAATGATCGGCTTTGCATTTGCTATATTCCATTTCCCCAGCATGGTCATCACCAAAGGAAACGCATCTGCCTTTTCAATGCACTGCAAATAAAAAGCGACCTTCCTTTTATCCTGTATTTTCGCAAAAGCATTATCCAAGGTATTTTCGATTGCTTTATTCAGAGCGTTCTCTCGTTTTAAGTCGTAGTACCACTTTTCTAAAAAATCAGAGCATTCCGTATTGTTCTTTCTGCAAAATTGCTGTTTTATCAGATCCAAACGGATGCCGACATTTTGAAACAGTGGTATATACCTTATTAAGATAGAAATACATTGATCGTCCGCCATTTTTCTATAAGTCAAATCGGTTAGGCCCTTGCTTTCGATCCCCAGAGCATCGTATAAATCTTTTCTTAATTTATCGGCTAATTCGTAATCTTCTTTATTGTCCCTGTTTGCTCTCAGTTGCTTTTCATTTTCCATGGCCTGACGATATAGAATGTCCTGTCTGTCCATTATCCGCATCCTCCTCGCAAACTTCTGCTTTGCCGCGCTTAATTATAGCACTTCCCTGTAAACTTTTCCACCACCTAAAAAGCGGCTTTGCGGAGATAAAAAAATAAGCGTATCACTATTTCTAATGATACGCTTATTTTCATTTGGTTTTTAGCAAGGCCGGTATTCCCCGAAGCCAGGCGGTTTCAAGGGAAGGAGCGCATTACATCTCCTTGATGGCGGCCTGTGCGGCGGCCAGGCGGGCGATGGGGACGCGGAAGGGGGAGCAGGACACATAGTCCAGGCCCACCTTGTGGCAGAACTCCACGCTGCTGGGGTCGCCGCCGTGCTCGCCGCAGATGCCCAGGTGGATGTCGGGGCGGGTGGCGCGGCCCATCTCGGCGGCCATCTTCACCAGCTTGCCTACGCCGACCTGGTCGAGCTTTGCGAACGGGTCGTTCTCGTAGATCTTCTTATCGTAGTAAGCGCCCAGGAACTTGCCGGCGTCGTCGCGGCTGAAGCCGAAGGTCATCTGGGTCAGGTCG